>JARKPE010000084.1 GCA_029975415.1 Dysgonamonadaceae bacterium
TTTGAAAGCAAATCACAACTCATCGGTACTCGGCAATTCGACGTTATAGTTGTATCAGAAAGCCAAAGATATAAATTTTGAAAGCAAATCACAACATTGACGATACCTCATCACTTCTGACTTGTTGTATCAGAAAGCCAAAGATATAAATTTTGAAAGCAAATCACAACACACTACTATTTCAACTGTTTCCATAACTGGTTGTATCAGAAAGCCAAAGATATAAATTTTGAAAGCAAATCACAACCACTCAGCCGAAGTTTACTTTCTATCGTTAGTTGTATCAGAAAGCCAAAGATATAAATTTTGAAAGCAAATCACAACTAGTTATATTGTATTTGTTATAATATAATGTTGTATCAGAAAGCCAAAGATATAAATTTTGAAAGCAAATCACAACAGCTAAGAATACAGGTTCTATTCCACCCGAGTTGTATCAGAAAGCCAAAGATATAAATTTTGAAAGCAAATCACAACCGGGCGTGCTGCTGGCGGGAGAGGTGGCATGTTGTATCAGAAAGCCAAAGATATAAATTTTGAAAGCAAATCACAACCACATCGATATGAGTGTTATTAATCCGCCAGTTGTATCAGAAAGCCAAAGATATAAATTTTGAAAGCAAATCACATCGAAAACTGTATCAAATTAATCGACGAGTTTGTTGTATCAGAAAGCCAAAGATATAAATTTTGAAAGCAAATCACAACTACTCTTTTAATTTTGTCCATGCCCAACCAGTTGTATCAGAAAGCCAAAGATATAAATTTTGAAAGCAAATCACAACAAATATTTTCCGAGAACAATTCTTCGGAGCGTTGTATCAGAAAGCCAAAGATATAAATTTTGAAAGCAAATCACAACCGGAAATCTTACGCTTGAAAACATCAACACGTTGTATCAGAAAGCCAAAGATATAAATTTTGAAAGCAAATCACAACTCCCGACTGTCGAGCGCTTTCGCTTTGTCAGTTGTATCAGTCAGAATATCAAAGATGAGTCTGTAATAAAAAGTCCAAAATACTGAGATTAACTTGTAAAACTTGATTTTCAAGTTGATTTTTTGCTCGTTTGGATCAATTCCATAAATAAGACTTATTCAAGTGGACTCAAACATTTTTTGTGGAAATCGATTGATCGTTTACTATAAATTATTCATTTGCACGGATTTAATATGTAAGAGGCCGATGCCAAGATGATAAGTGATCTCTGAAATATTCAGATGATCGATGTTTTCTTTGACGAATATCCAACTGACTTTTGAAATTTAGTACGGAACAGGCTTGTATTTTTCAATGCACCCGTAATCATTTGAGATCATGTTTCTTTAGGTTGGATAGCATTTTCTCGTTGAATTTACATATTTTTGTTTGAATAAAAACCGCAGTACAATGAAAAGAGCCTTCTTTATATACATTTCGTTCATTTGCCTGGCTTTAGGGCCTGCGTTGGCACAAAACAAAAAGTTGATTTATAAAATCAACATTATGGAGGATATTGGGAGCAATTCGTGGATTTATCTTCAAAACGGATTACACGAGGCTTTGCAGAAGGGTGCCGACTGTGTACTATTGCACATCAATACATACGGAGGAGGAGTAAAAGAGGCCGATTCGATGCGTACCGCAATTCTCAATTTTCCGCTTCCGGTGATTGCCCTCATCGATAATAATGCTGCATCGGCCGGAGCACTGATATCTATTGCATGCGACAGTATTTATATGCGTCGAAGCGCTACGATTGGTGCCGCAACGGTAGTTTCGATGGATGGAACAGCCGCTCCCGATAAATATCAATCGTATATGCGAGCGATGATTCGTGCAACTGCCGAAAGTCATGAAGGTGATACGATAGTAAAATCGGGCGATACGATTTTTGTATGGAAACGCGATCCGAGACTGGCAGAAGCAATGGTGGACGAACGCGTGGTTGTACCCGGTATGGTGGATTCGACTCAAGTGTTGACCCTTACTGCCTCCGAAGCTATTCGAGTGGGATACTGCGAAGGAATTGCCGAAAATGTGGACGAAATCGCCACGCGATATTTACATTACGAATCCTATGATATTGAGACTTATAATCCTACAACTTTCGACCGAGTCAAAGGCTTCTTGACGAATGCTTTTGTTCAGTCCCTTCTCATCATGCTCATTGTGGGTGGCATTTTTTTCGAACTGAATTCCCCTGGTATCGGATTTCCGACGGCAATAGCACTGACTGCAGCAATTTTGTATTTTACTCCTTTGTATCTCGGTGGTTATGCGCAGAGTTGGGAAATTTTGATTTTCGTAGCCGGTCTCATTTTGATAGTCTTCGAATTGTTCGTAATTCCCGGTTTCGGTTTTGTCGGTATAGCCGGAGTCGTTTTGATAATCTCGAGTTTGCTTTTAGCATTGATTGGTAATATTCATTTTGATTTTAAAGGAGTTCCTGTTCCGAAATTCTATCGGGCCTTGCTTACTGTATTTGCCGGCTTGGGTTTGGGCTCTCTTGTGATTATCTATTTTTCGAGCCGAATCGGGAGGCGCGGATTATTGAAGAATGTTGCTTTGCAGGCCGATGAAGAAGGCTTTATTTCGGTGTCGACGGAACCCCTTGCATTGGTAGGAAAGACAGGAATAGCGGCTACTGTACTTCGACCCTCGGGTCGCATCGAGGTTGACAATAAATACTACGATGCTGTTTCTATGGGTGCTTTTATAGAAAAGGGAGAGGTCGTGAATATCATAAAATACGAAAATTCGCAGCTCTATGTTGTCAAGTTGCAATAGAACGGATCACCTTTATCAAAGAGAAAAGACCCTGATAAATCTTATTCTCAGGGTCTTTTAGAAAAAGATCGATCTCTTGATACTCTTTGTTTAGTTGTATAAAGCGTATTCTTCTTCGGTGTATGCTACTTTTTTCGCAAAGAAGAAAATCGCAAAAGGGATTATCAACAACAAGATAGCCCAAACGATGTTGCTGATGGTGTTGCCTTTTTTCATGTTGTTTACATAAATGTATCCCAGAAAACCTTCGATGACAAGAAGGAGTCCGATGATAAGACTTGTATTAGTACCCGTTCCCTGAAAATAAGGGATGGCCAAAACAAGGACGCCAACGAACATTACCAAAGCTCCAGAGTATTTTGCTAATTCTTTCATGTGTGTATATAATTATGATATTGTTGTTTCGCAACGCAAATAAACACAAAATTCGATAAACGATGAAATATTTTGGGATAAAAATAAGATTATAGCGAAAAAAAGAATGTTTGGCTAAAAAAAATGTCGGTTAAAATGGTTTTTAATTGCAAATTTAGATAAATTTGTATGCATTAAGAATATTAAGATGAAAGTTGTTGTTCGAGCCCTCGTTTTTATCTATCAATGGCTGATTTTTGTACCGGTTTTGATTGTATTGACGCTTATTACAGCGCTCACCGTGATGATATTTTCCCCCATTTTCGGCAACAAATTTTGGGGTTATTACCCTCCTAAGTGGTGGTCGAAATTGGTGTGCTGGTTTGCACTGTGTAGAATAAGATCATTTGGGCACGAAAATTTAAATCCGAATCAATCATACGTTTTTGTTGCCAACCACCAAGGAGCATTTGATATTTTTTTAGTTTATGGTTTTTTGAATCAGAACATAAAATGGGTGCAAAAACAAAGCCTTCGTCGCATTCCTTTCGTGGGGAAGGCTTCCGAAATAGCAGGTCATGTATTTGTGGATAATTCGAGTCCGAAAGCTCGAGCCAGAACTATTCTCGAAGCAAAAAAGCAAATTGTTGACGGGGTTTCGGTTATGATGTTTCCCGAAGGGTCGCGCACCAAAACAGGAAAACTTGGTCGTTTTCACAAGGGCGCATTTCAGATTGCCATCGACCTTAAGCTTCCCATCGTTCCACTCACAATCAACGGATCTTATGATGTGTTGAACGTGAAATCTTCACTTATTCATCCCGGAAAACTCGAACTCATCATTCATCAACCCATTCCAACGCAAAATCTCACCGAAGAAGACATCCCTTCGTTAATGGAGCAAACCAAAGAAGCTATAGCTTCGGGGTTGTGGCCCAAGTATAGATAAATAATCTGAAAACTGCGGGAATTGTTTGTTTTTCAATCGTCGAATTGAGTCTGTTATCTCTATAAAAAAGGAATGGTTGTCTCACGACAACCAATCTTCATTGTTAACCTTAAATCTAATACCATGAAAAACACGTTGCAAATGTATGCACATGTTTTGTAACTTCCAAAAAAATAAACGACAAAATGCTTCTATTTATGTTTTTTTAATAAAATGTTTATCCTGGCGGTTTTGGTGAATTAGAACTATACGCCTTATTAGTAATTAGTTGCCGCAAATAGTGGCCAAATGAATATTGATTATTCGTGTATTTGTTTTGCGAAAAAATTGATCAATGGCCAGTTGAATCTTTGCCAACGTTTTGAAGCTTTTTGTTTACCTCCGAATTGAAGCAGAAATCTTGGCTTTCCTGCTCTTTCCTGATAGAATCCGGAATCCAGAAAATCAAAATATTCAAAACCTTCTTTTTCGGCAAATTCGAGCGACGACCATATACTGAAAATTGATGGATACAGGTGTTTATATCTTTTCGTATGTCCCCAGTAGTGCAGACAATAAGCAATCTTCTTTTCGAATCCGAGAATAGTGCCTCCGATAATTTTATCCTTGTACATACACAACAAAATTTTCCCTTTATTATTTTGAACATAATAACGGAAAAAATTTTCGAAGTAGGCGAGAGGGGGAATTCGTTCTCTGATTTTCCAATCTCGCTTGATGGATCGATAGATTTCGGGCAATTGTGAGAGAGAGGTTGCTTCCAACATCGACACTCCACGACGTTTGGCTTTATTTACCTGATTCTTCCGAGTGGACGAGAGTTGATCCCAAACTTTTCGTTTACGTTGCAGCGAATTGCGTATATTGAGCCATTTAGCGGCATAAAAATGAAAATTTTTGAAAGTTTTGTAACCGAAAATCGGATCGCACAAATTTCGAAATTGAATATAGTATACCTTATGCTTAACTTCTTTGAGTAGCCATGAGACGAGCTTTTCAAAAATTTCGTCTTTTGGATAGTTTTCATCCAGAAAAGCCGGTAATTGGGAGATGTAGCATTGTTTGAACAAGGAGCTTCTAAGCCGGCCGTGCAGACGCCTGATAACTGCCATCATGCAGGCTACAGGCTTTTCGTTAACAAAAGCCACAATCATGAAAGGCTCGAAGGCGGAAATATTCAAATACAAATCGAAAGTAGAAGCATAATGAAAAAATTTTTTTTCTTCCAATGGTGGAAGATCTTCTTTTTGGTAATATGTCCGCAGAGTATATTCCACTTTTATCACTTCTATATTGAGGCTCGATATAATAATATTTCGCAGTTGATAATACAAAAATACATTTTTTTTCGAAATCAACGATTCCTCTTTGGCTTTTATATCAATCTCTCAACATAGGATCGGTTTTTATTTAGTATCTTTGCGATATTGAAAAACAAACAAAATCGATAGATACATGGCACGAAAAATTTTAGTAACGGGCGGAACCGGTTATATCGGTTCGCATACTGTAGTTGAGCTGCAACAAGCAGGATATGAAGTAGTAATAGTTGACAACCTCTCCAACTCTAATGCCGATGTGATAGAAGGGATTGTGCGAATTACGGGACAACGCCCTGTTTTCGAGAAACTTGATTGCATGGATTTGCCGGCCATGCAGGCTTTGTTTGACAGACATCACGGAATTGATGGAATTATTCATTTTGCCGCAAGTAAAGCTGTAGGCGAATCGGTAAAAAAACCCTTAAAATATTACCGCAACAATATTGTTTCGCTTATAAATCTGCTCGAGTTGATGCCCAAGTTTGACGTAAAAGGTATCGTGTTTTCCTCATCGTGCACGGTGTATGGCGAACCCGACAGCAATCCTATCGATGAGAGTGCCCCCATCAAACCCGCCACTTCTCCTTATGGTAATACCAAACAAATAAACGAAGAAATCATTCAGGATTTTATACATTCCGGGGCACCTATCAAAAGTATTATTCTCCGATATTTTAACCCTATAGGAGCACATCCTTCTGCCGAAATTGGTGAGCTGCCGTTAGGCGTTCCGCAAAATCTGGTGCCGTTTATTACTCAGACGGGCATAGGTATCAGAAAGGAGCTCAGCGTTTTCGGCAACGATTATAATACACCCGATGGCACTTGCATTCGCGATTTCATAAACGTTGTAGATTTGGCAAAAGCACATGTGATTGCCATTGAGCGAATGCTCGAAAACAAATCAAACGAAAGTGTCGAAATTTTTAATTTGGGGACAGGACGTGGTTTATCTGTTTTGGAATTGATTCACGTATTCGAAAAAGTAACGGGCAAGCCTTTGAATTACAAAATCGTCGGCCGTCGTGAAGGTGATATAGAACAAATCTGGGCTAATCCCGAACGAGCCAACAAAATATTGGGATGGAAAGCCGAAGTAAGTATTGAAGATACGATGGCTTCGGCATGGAAATGGCAGTTGCGATTGCGAGAAAGAGGAATCATGTAACTGTCGGACTTAAAAGGTGAAGTTTTTCGGGATAAAATTTATTTGTTGATCGAGCGACACGCACCATGAAGCGATTCGTAGATTTCTTCGAGAGTTTTTGCCGGCAAAAAGATACGATCTGTGTCGAGTTTAAGCAGAGATAATTCGGGACAAAATTTCCATTCGCTGATTTCGACATGTGCAATGCCGTGTCCGATTATATCGAGCTGCCTTGCAGCTTCGTAGGATAAATCGATTATTCTTTTTTTGCTGCGGGGACCTCTATCAGTAACTTTCACCAAAACGGTCTTGTTATTCAGTGTGTTTTTTACGAATAGTAAAGTTCCGAAAGGAAGTGTCTTGTGAGCGCATGTAAGGCTGTCTTTATGATAGAGAATACCACTCGATGTTTTTTTGCCTTGAAAACGAGATGCATAATATGATGCATTCCCTTTTTGCTGAGCATGGACGGGGGCGATTAATATGCTGATCAACAGTAAAATATAAAAGCACGTTCTTAATTTCATTCGCTTTTAGTTTCGAACACAATTCTGCAAAATAACGAAGAATTAATTTAGTTGACAAGAACTTATCGTTTTTTTTTGATTCTTCGTCGGTGTGTCTGATTTTTTTTGTGCAAAGTTGTGGAGAATAATTTTAATTTTTTTTGTGATCCACGCGCCTAAATTCGCAGATTTACAACCAAACAATCTTTTTCTTAAATTGTTAAAATTACGATATCATAGAAAATACAAATAAGGAGGAGACTATGAAAAATTTTAAAGTAAAGGGCGCTTTATGGGCAGCTTTTAGCATCGTGCTAATGAATGTTTTCACGACGAATGCCCAGTACTTCGGGAGAACAAAACCTACCTATCAAAAGTTTAGGTTTGATGTAGCGCAAACACCTCATTTTGAAGTTTATCATTATCTGAAAAATGATACGATGCTTATAAATTTTATCGGTTGGGCAGAAGAGTGGTATCACATGCATCAGCTGATTTTTAAAGATACTTTTCAGACAAAAAATCCTATTCTACTTTACACGAATCATGCGGATTTTCAACAAACCAATGCGGTGAGTAGCTTAATTGCCGAAGGAACGGGGGGAGTGACAGAGAGCCTGAAACAGCGCGTAATCCTTCCTTTCGCTCCCACTTTGTATCAAACCGATCATACGCTGGGGCATGAGCTGGTACATGCTTTTCAATACAATAAATTGTTGAGATCCGATTCCACCAATTATTCGATCAACAATCTGCCTCTATGGATGGTGGAGGGGATGGCCGAATATTTGTCTATAGGAAGCGTAGATCCCAACACATCGATGTGGATGAGAGACGCTTTACTGAACAAGAGATTTCCATCCATTAAGGATTTAGCAAATGTTTCGGAATATTTTCCTTATCGATACGGACAAGCCTTGTGGGCATTTATCGGAAAAACGTGGGGCGACACTATTATTATGCCGCTTTTTGAAAAAACTGCTCAATGGGGATTGGATGTTGCTATCGATAGTGTATTTCATTTCAATACCCAAACTTTATCAGGGATGTGGAAAACTGCTACCGAAAACCACTATAGACAGTTCATGAAAGACTCCGTCTATACCCCTGTAGGAAATAAAATAATCTCCGAAAAAAATGGCAGTTCTACAAATGTGTCTCCTTCTTTGAGCCCCGATGGAAAATACCTGGCTTTTTTTTCGGACAAGAGTATCTTTACCTTAGATTTGTTTATTGCCGAGGCCCGAACAGGAAAAATTGTGAAAAAAATTTCGAGCTTAACACGCAATAGCGAAATAGATGATTTCAGTTTTATCGAATCGGGAGGAACGTGGTCGCCGGACAGCAAAAAATTTGCTTTTGTCGTTTATAGCAAAGGGCGCAACAAACTTGCGGTTGTGGATATCGATAAAATGAAAACCGAGTTGGTAGAAATTAAAGAAGTGGCGTCGTTTTCGAATCCCGAATGGTCACCTGATGGAAGATATATGGTGTTCACGGGACTGAATGAAGGGGTTGGAGATTTGTATCTTTATGACTTTCAAACGAAAAAAACAAGAAAGCTTACCCATGATTTGTTCTCGAATATCCATCCTTCGTGGTCGCCTGACGGAAAATATATTGTGTATTCCACAGAAGCGATATGTTCTGATCAATCGAAAAAATTCTGCTTTATATTGACGTTACTCGATATCGAAACAGGAGAAAGCCGAATGATAGATGTTTTTCCCAAAGCCGATAACCTAAATCCCCGATTTTCAAATGATGGGCGTTTCATCTATTTTTTATCTGATGCCGATGGCTTTCGCAATCTGTATAAATATGATTTGCAAGACGAAAAAGTGTATCGCCTGACTGAATATCTGACAGGAATAAGTGGAATCACACTGTTTTCGCCGGCGGTAAGTGTGGATAGGCAAAATGGAATGATTGCCTATACGCATTATTTTAATAAAAAGTATGAAATATATATCGCTTATGACCGTGATTTCGATCCCATTGAAGTAGATAAATATTATGTGAATTTTGACGCAGGCACGCTTCCATTGTTGAAGCATATGTCGGTGAATATAGTTGATTCTGTTTTATCGAGTCGCGTTCCTCAAATCGCACTTTCGGTCGATTCCATCAAAGAACTGCCTTATCGGCCAAAATTAAAACTCGATTATATTTCAAACTCCGTAGGAGTGGGTATTACGACGGGGCCGAGTTTCAATACCACGGATATGGCCGGTAGTGTTTTCATGCTTTTTAGCGATATGGTTGGTGATCATCAACTTTACACATCGTTATCGCTCAATGGCGAAATTTACGACTTCGGCGGACAGCTGGCATACGTCAATCAGAGCAATAAAATCAAGTGGGGAGCTTCCGTCTCGCATATTCCTTATCGAAGCGGGAGTATGTTTTGGACGACAGATACATTACGGATTGATAAGGAAAAATACCAGGTGGATAACCTCGTATTGGATTATGTAAGGATGTTTGAAGACAACGTATCGACATTCTTTTATTATCCTCTGTCGCAAACTCGCAGATTTGAGGCGGGAGTCTCGGCTTCGTGGTATTCATATCGTTGGGATCGCTATCACAACTATTTTGATGCATTGGGTTATCCACTCGGAGGGAGAAGAGAAAAGTTGCCTTCACCTCCCGGTATCAGTTTTCAGACAGCCAACATCGCTTATGTCGAGGATGATTCTTATTTTGGAATGACTGCTCCGTTGATGGGACACAGAGCGAGATATCAGATCGAAAGATATTTTGGGAATATCAACTTGTATAATGTTTTGTTGGATTACAGAAGATATTACTTTTCGAAACCGGTTGGATTTGCGTTCAGATTGTATCACAATGGATTGTACGGAAAGAATTCGCAGATTGGACTTGCTTCGCCAATGTATCTGGGTTATCCGTGGTTAGTGAGGGGTTATGAAGATATTTCGATTTATGGAAGTACAGGCAATTCGATCGGATATAATTCGTTTAATGTATCAAATCTTTCGGGTTCGAGGATTGCCGTTGTTAATGCCGAATTAAGATTTCCTTTTTCGGGGCCGAAAGTGTTAGCCCCAATAAAATCGAATATTTTTCTAACCGATCTCAATTTGTTTTTCGATGGGGGTTTGGCATGGAACAAGGGAGACAAGGTGAAATTGAAATGGCAAACATCTAATTTTGATGAACGGATACCGGTATTTAGTGCCGGTGCATCGATGAGAATAAATTTATTCGGATACCTGGTAGTTGAGCCCTATTATGCTTTCCCATTTCAAAACGGAGGATTCAGTAACGGTATGTTTGGAATTAATTTTGTTCCGGGATGGTGATACGTATATATTTCGATTCAAATAGGGAGGGCATGCCCTCCTTATTTTTTTCATAAAGTGTGCCGTTTGCTTGAGCTTTCATCCGCCGTTTAAAGGTACTTAGTTATTTTGATCAGATTTTCAAATTTTTTCTCAATGTCCGCCGGCTGGCGGATATGAGCCCAACGAGCTGGCTAAAAAATAAGATTTTTAATAAATTCCCTTCCTTTAGCCGATTTGAGTTGTTTCTCGCGTTTCATAGCGGATAGTGGATATGAGACTCGATAGTAAAATAGTAAAATTAAAAAGGAAAGTCTCACTTGACTTTCCTCAAATTGTGTTGCGGAGAAAGGATTCGAACCAATGACCTTTGGGTTATGAGCCCAACGAGCTACCACTGCTCCACTCCGCGATGTTGTTTTATGATTGGACTGCAAAGATAGTGATTTATTTCAATAATGCAAAATATTTCAGAAAACTTTTTTATATCCATTTGAAATAGTACATTTGAGGCAAATTTTCATTCTCATGTCCGATAGCATCGTAATTATACCTACCTATAACGAGAAAGAAAACATCGAAAACATAATTCGGGCCATTTTTGACTTGGAAAAGGATTTCCATATTCTGGTGATTGATGATGGTTCGCCTGATGGGACGGCGGCAATTGTCCACAACCTCATCCGAAACGAGTATGCCGATCGCCTTTTTATCGAGGAACGAAAGGGAAAATTAGGACTGGGTACGGCCTATATTCACGGTTTTAAATGGGCATTGGCACACTCCTACGAATATATTTTTGAAATGGATGCCGATTTTTCGCACAATCCCAATGATTTGCCTCGTTTGTATGCAGCTTGTGCGGTAGAAGGATTTGATGTTTCGATAGGATCTCGATACTGCGCAGGAGTAAATGTCGTCAATTGGCCAATGGGACGGGTGCTGATGTCATATTTCGCTTCGAAATATGTTCAGATCGTCACGGGAATGAATATTCATGATACCACGGCAGGTTTTGTATGTTATCGGAGGAAAGTGCTTGAATCGATGGATTTGGATCGGATAAAATTTAAAGGTTATGCGTTCCAGATCGAAATGAAATATACTGCATTGGCGCTTGGATTCAAAATAAACGAGGTTTCCGTGATTTTTGTAAATCGTCAGTTGGGCACTTCGAAAATGAGCTCTCGTATATTTGGTGAAGCTTTTTTTGGAGTTATCAATCTTCGATGGCGAAAATTGACGGGAAAAATAAAACCTAAATCGAAAAATTATTTAAGACAATGATTCTCGTTCATAATGCAACAATTATCAACGAAGGGCATTCCTACCGCGGATCGGTATTGATCGAGGGCGAAAATATTACGAAAATATTTATCGACGATGTTCCCGAATATGTATTGAATCGCAGCGATAAAATCATTGAAGCCGATGATTTATATCTCATACCGGGAGTGATTGACGACCAAGTGCACTTTCGCGATCCAGGATTGACACACAAAGGCGATATTTACACAGAGAGCCGTGCTGCTGTTGCCGGAGGTGTCACCTCTTTCATGGATATGCCAAACACCATCCCGCAAACAATTACGATAGATGCTTTACATGCGAAATTCGAAACAGCTGCCGAAAAGTCTATAGCCAACTATTCGTTTTATTTGGGAGCCACCAACGACAACCTCAGGGAATTACTGAAAGCCGATGCGAAAACCGTTTGCGGCATTAAAGTATTTATGGGTGCTTCGACAGGAAATATGCTTGTGGACAAAGAAGATTCGCTGCGTAGAATTTTTGCCGAAGTTGATATGCTGATTGCAACCCATTGCGAAAAAGAAGAAATTATTCGACGCAATGTGGAAGAATACAGGAGCAAATTTGGGGAGAATATTCCCATAGAATATCATCCAATTATTCGAAGCGAAGAGGCATGTTATCAATCGTCGGCACAAGCCGTGGAATTGGCCGATAAATATGGATCGCGACTACATGTGCTGCATTTGTCCACCGGGAGAGAAACGAGTCTATTCGATAGCAGCCCGATAGAAAACAAAAAAATCACATCCGAAGTCTGTGTTCATCATCTGTGGTTTTCGGAAACGGATTACAAAAGTTTGGGAACGAAAATCAAATGGAATCCGGCCATTAAAACTGCTGCCGATCGTGATGCCTTGCGCGAAGCGCTCAAAGATGGGAGATTGGATGTAGTTGCTACCGATCACGCCCCGCATTTGCTTTCCGAAAAAGAAGGCGGATGCCTGAAAGCCGCATCGGGTGGTCCGCTTGTTCAGCATTCGTTGCAAATGATGCTCGAATTGGCTGCTCAAAATGTTTTTTCGAAAGAGTATGTAATAGAAAAGATGTGTCATGCTCCTGCAAAACTGTTCAGAATAAAAAATCGAGGTTTTATTCGAGAAGGTTTCAAGGCCGATTTAGTGCTGATCAATCCTAACAAGCCATATACGGTGAATACCGACAACATTCTATACAAATGTGCTTGGTCACCTCTTGAGGGTGAAAGGTTTTCAAACAGTATCGAAACAACATTTGTCAATGGAAATATTGTATTCGACAAAGGAGCGATTATCGAATCGTTTCATGGGCAGCCTCTCGAATTTGAAAGATGAAGAGGGAGGGAGAATGCGTTGTCAAATTATAGCCCCTTAAGTTCAACTTAGAAGTGCGAATTACACTGTAATTGCTCTTTTTTTTCTAATTTTGTAGATACTTTCATAAAACTGTTGCACGTGAAGTTTCTGTTTGCTGTTCAGGGAGAAGGAAGAGGCCATTTTACGCAAGCACTTTCCATGGCTTGGATAATGCGAAAGCACGGTCACGAAGTGTGTGCCGTGTTGGTTGGAAAGAGTGACAATCGTCAAGTTCCGGCTTTCTTTAGCGATAAGATAGAAGCTCCGATTTTTGTTTTCAATAGTCCGAACTTTACTTCTTTCTATAAAAACAAAAGGCCTAATATTGTGATGAGCGTGCTCAGCAATTTCGCGCGTCCTCTCATTTTTCGTAAGAGCATTGTTTTTGTTAAAAAAAAAATTGAGGAATATCATCCCGATATTGTCATCAACTTTTACGAACTTATCACCGGTACAGCTTATCAGGTGTATAAGATCAACGAAAAATTAGGCGTAAAGATGATCAATGTCGGACATCAGTATTTGCTTTTGAATCCTCATTACAAAACTACACCTGAACAGGATGTGAAATATTATTTGCTCCGAATGCTTACGAAATGGACTTGTCAGGGTTCGTCGAAATTGTTGGCCTTGTCTTTTCGGGACATGCCCGGTTGTGAAGAAAGAAATTTGGTTGTAGTGCCTCCTCTGCTTCGAAGAGAGGTTTTTGAGATAGAACCCGAAGCGGGTGATTATATACACGGATATATGCTTAACTCAGGATATTTCGAGGAAATTTTGGATTGGCATACAAAAAATCCGCACATTCCCTTACGTTTTTTTTGGGACAAGAAAGATGCCGACGATGTGACGGTTATCGACGAAAATTTGGTTCTTTATCGCCTAAACGATGAATTGTTTTTGAAAAGTTTGGCCGGAAGCATGGCTTATTCCACAACGGCGGGATTCGAATCGCTGTGCGAAGCATTATATTATCGGAAACCGATATTGATGATACCCGCCCATGTAGAGCAAGAATTCAATGCATTCGATGCAAGCCTTTCGGGAGCAGGTATCAGCAGTCGGAAATTTAAATTGAATAAGTTGATCAATTTTCTTCCTTTTTATCGCCCGGATGAAAATTTTCAAGATTGGGTTTTGCAAGCTGAAGAACGATTTATTCACGAGATTTGCGAAGATACATCACTTAATCGTAAAAAAATCGGACTCGATATTCTTATGAAAGTGAAGTAGATTCAACCGATTTCGTGCAGGCAAAAAAAAGAGGCTGAAGGCCTCCTTTTTTGTGGATAGGAAGTCGCCGTTACGCAAATTCATCGAAAATTCCCATTGATTCTGTTCCGCTAACCATGATTTTTTTGATGTCCAATAAATGAACGATTTCGGGATTAGCAGCTGTACCAAAATCGATATAAACCAATTTCTCGGTTTCTGAAGGATTTCTCATGATATGAGCGCCTTTTATTCCGGTAGGGAAAGCGATAACATCACCGGCTTTTAGCAAAATTTCCCCATCTTCGGTACGAACGGCTCCTTGTCCACTGATGACATAAAAAACTTCTTCGTTTACTTCGTGATAATGATACCCATAGGCATAATTGCCAGGATCAACTTCTACGAAATTCACCCTACACTTGCTCACTTCTTCTTCGGGAATAATGGTTTTTACGGTAAATTTATTGCCGCGATCCACATTTGTCTGTCCCTTGATTTCATCTACATTTTTTACAATTAGATTTTTCATTTTTACGATTTAAATTGTTTTACCTTTCAAATTTAGTAAAATGCTTTTTTATACACAACGAGGTAAGTTACGAACCACAATTGTTTGAAATATTGATTATCAGTTGAATATAAAATATACTTTTAGGAATATTTATGATAAATCTCTTTTAGAGAGTAATAATCCTTAATGCTTGTAACATGCTGGAGAATTCTTTTTATTTTTGTGAATCGAAAAAAGAAAACAATGAAATCTGCCGATTTGCAATACCCCCAGTGCCCAATTCGAAATGTACTGGCACGATTTAGCGACAAATGGTCGTTATTGATTTTGACCACGCTTCACGAAAAGGGAACGCTTCGCTATTCTGAGGTTTGCAAATCGATTCCGGACATTTCACAAAAGATGCTTTCCTCCACTCTTAAAAGATTGGAGGAAGAAGGGCTTATCAGCCGAGAGGCATTTGCAGAAATTCCGCCTCGAGTAGAGTATTCGCTTACTGGAACGGGTGAAAGTTTAATGCCTATTGTTGGTGAATTGATAGATTGGTCGAGATTGCATTTTAAAGAAATAGTTCGATAACAGAAACTGGCTACTTCTACCACAGAATAGTCTATCAATGCTTATTCTCAAATAAGAAATGAATCGCAGCTACATAAGATATATTCCGTTTTATTTGATTTTTATTTTCCTGTTTCCTTCTATAGTGAAACTGGAACACCATCATCATCTATATTCGGATTGCCGGCATTCCGAAAAATCTTGTCAAATATTTCACGAAAACTGTCTTATTTGCGATTTTCATTTCTCGATCTTCACCGATCAGGTTGAAAAAATCGATTTGGAGGTTCTTCTTCATTCCGATCATTACAAAAATCTATATAACACTCCCTGCACTTTTTCTTTTACCAATCTTCCTTTTTCACATCGTGCTCCTCCTTTTTCTTAAATCTCATATCGATAGATTTTATTAAAAATAGGAACTCTAATTATTTCACGATTAAAAAAGGAAAATGAAAAAATACATCCTCTTAAGCATCGTGCTTGTTCATTTTGCAAGCACGTTTGCACAAAATATCCTTTCGGGCAAGGTTACTACTCAAGCCCGAGAACCTTTATCCGGAGCCACCATATATTGTTACGAACTGAGCAAAGGTACATTTTCGGATTCCGATGGCAATTTCGAACTCTCCAATCTCCCTGCCGGAAAAATCACTTTGCAGTTTTCTTTTGTTGGTTATGCATCGCAGGTTAAAATTGTTGTGATAGATGAAAATGTCAAGAGAATTGATGTGGCACTTCAGGAAACTACCCTTGAGGCCGAAGAAGTTGTCGTTTCTGCAGGTTACAATGTCACACAACACCAAACTGCTGTAAAAATAGATGTCCTGAATCTTGATGAAAAGCACGGAAAAATTTCCCCAAACTTAATGGAAACTTTATCGCAAGTGCCCGGTGTCAACATGATTTCGAAAGGGATTGGTGTTGCAAAGCCCGTTATTCGAGGGCTTTCTATGAATGATGTTCTGACGCTCAACAACGGCGTACGCATCGAAAATTACCAGTATTCAGACCATCATCCGCTCGGAGTGAATGAATTTGGTATAGAAGATGTAGAGATAATTAAAGGGCCTGCCTCGCTTCTTTACGGATCTGATGCTATTGGTGGCGTTATCAATTTCATTCGTGAGAAACCTGCTCCGGTGGGGTCATTGCAGGGAGATTATGGCCTGCAACTTTTTTCCAACTCGTTGGGAGTGGTTCAAAATTTGGGATTGAAAGGAACGTCGAAGGATATTTTCGGTGGTATTAGGATCGGCTATATATCTCACGCCGATTACCTGCAGGGAGGTGGAGATTTTGTTCCCAATACTCGCTTCAACGAATCGTCAATCAAGGCAAATATTGGTCATGCCGGTCGAATGGGTACATTCGAGCTTTTTTACGATAATAATCGCAGCAACATTGGATTGGTGGAAGAAGAATCGGCAGAAGAAATTGAACAACGTGGGAGAAAACCTGAAATATTTTTTCAACGATTAGACAACCAGATGCTTTCATCCAGAAATCGGTTATATTTCAATCGCTATAAGTTGGAAATAAATACTGCATATCAGGATAATAAATTGTCGCATATCGGTGAAGCAAACGAATATGAAGTGGAAATGCGCTTGAGAACATTTACATACGAAACAAAATTACATTTTCCTTCCGACCTGCACACCGAATATATTTTGGGTTTTCAGGGAATGAATCAATGGAATGACAACTTGAATGATCGGGAAACCAAGTTGCTTCCCGATGCCGAGATGCAAAATTATTCGCTCTTCGGATTGTTGCAACGTACTTTCTTCAACAAACTCAAAGTACAGGGGGGGATTCGCTACGACTACAAATCTTTATCCTCACAAGCTGTAGGTGATCAGTACGTTGATAATTTCTTCCGACCCGCATTGAACAAATCGTATGACAATTTCAGCGGTTCGATTGGGGCAATTTTTAACCTCAATGAATCGCTCCTTTTCAGGTCAAACATTGCGGCTGCTTATCGAACGCCAAACCTGGCGGAGTTGACTTCGAAAGGAAAACATGAAGAAAGGTTCGAAATAGGCGATGCTTCACTTCGCCCTCAAAAAGCTTATGAAATTGATGCAAGTTTGCATCTGCATAAAGAAAATTATACCCTCGATTTGGCCGGTTTTTATAATTCTATTCGCGATTACATTTTTTTATCGCCAACCGGTGACGAATCTGCCGGTGGCGTTCCCATTTACCAATATCGTCAGGGTGATGCTTATTTATACGGAGGTGAATTTGCTTTTCATATTCATCCGGTAAACCTTTCGTGGATGCATTTTCAAACCAATTTTTCCTCCGTGATCGGCAAACAACGAAACGGTGATTATCTCCCATTTATTCCTGCACATCAAATGGATGCCGAAATACGTGCCGAGAAAAACCAACTGGCATTTTTGCAGGATGCTTTTGTTTCAATATCCACAAATACGGCTTTTGCTCAGCGCAATCCAGCGCCCAATGAAAATTCCACTTCAGGTTATACTATTGTGGATGCAAATATTGGAGCTATTATGAAAGTAGCTCGTGTACCTGTTTCATGGCAATTGGGACTCAATAACCTTTTTGATGTTCGATATATCGATCATCTATCAACTCTTAAGGAAGTGAAATATTATAATCCGGGACGAAACTTGGTGTTATCAATGAAACTTCGGTTCTAAAAGAGTGTTGTTTTCCCGCCGCTCAAAAAGGCTCTCGGCTTAAGCCGAGAAACCCTCTGCAGCAATTAAATGTGTTTGATGTATTTCATGCAATTGGTGCGATTAGGTACTTCTATAACAACCGAAACGGTGAAAAGGATTCGATCTTTTTCAAATCCTTTTTCGGTTGAGCCACAAGCGAGACTTGAACTCGCGACCAACGCGTTACGAATGCGTTACTCTACCAACTGAGCTATTGTGGCGTTTTTTCGTGTCGCAAAGATAGAAAAAATACACAAAACTACAAAATGTTGAGATCTGTGTTGACAAAAAACGGGTTGCCAACTGGCAACCCGTTTTACATAAAAGAGTATGATTTTTAAATTTGCAAGTTATTTTTTCCCTTCAGTTGGATTCTTTTTCAACTGCTGTTTTCCCAAAATTCGATAAGCTACCGGTGCGGCAACGAACAAACTGGTAATTGTTCCGACCACGATGCCGATGAGCATAGCAAAAACGAAACTGCGAACGGACTCACCACCGAAGAATATGATGCAGATGATAACCAAAACTGTGCTTAAACCCGTGTTGATGGTTCGGGCAAGCGTTGCATTCATCGAATCGTTGAAGAGTGAAAGCAAGCTTCGTTTCGGATACAATTGTGTGTATTCGCGAACACGATCAAACACCACCACCTTATCGTTGATGGAGTATCCGACTACCGTAAGTATAGCTGCAACGAAAGTTTGATCAATTTCCATCGAGAAAGGCATTATTTTCCAAAGCAGCGAGTATAATCCTATTACTGAGAATGCGTCAACGGCAAGTGCTGCGATCGTACCCATCGAGAAAGCCCAGCTGTTGAACCTGATAAAGATATATAATCCCATACAGATAAGAGCTATCAGTAGTGCCAATGATGCATTTTGCAACATATCTTCGGCTATGCTCGGTCCCACTTTTTGAGAGCTCAACACATAATCGTCGATTGTTTTGTCAGGCGCAATATATTCTTTCAATGCTTCGCCTAACAAGCTGATTAACTCTTGTTCCACATTTTCGCTATCATCGTCTATTCGGAAGTTAGTAGATACACGTACCTGATTACTTGATCCGATGGTAATTACCCTTACCGATTCGCCAAAATAAGGATCCAGCTCATTTTGGATATCTCCGGTTTTAACAGGTTGGTCGAAACGAATGATATAATTACGTCCACCGGTGAAATCGATGCCGACATTTAGCTTTAAAACAAAGAGAGAAATAATGCTTATGATGATGAAAACTCCTATGCCGGCGAGAATCTTTCGACTGTTACGAATAAAGTTGAACGTAAATTCTCTTGACATCATTTTTGAGAAGCCGGTCTCAAATGTAAGTTTTGTCCATTTTCCTTTTTCCAAACGGTTTTCATACACCAATCGTGTAAGATAAACGGCGGTAAGGAAAGATGATACGATACCTATAATCAATGTAATGGCGAATCCGCGAATTGCACCTGTACCAAACACTGCAAGAATGATTCCGGTAATGATTGTCGTCAGGTTGGAGTCGAAAATTGCGGAGAAAGCATTCTTGTAACCGTCTTCCAATGCCCTTCGAAGTGTTTTACCGGCAGCGAGTTCTTCTTTGATGCGTTCATTAATGAGCACGTTGGCATCCACTGCCATTGCCAGAGATAGAATCATACCCGCAATGCCCGGAAGAGTAAGTACGGCTTGGAAGGCTGCCAATGCACCGAGCGTAAAAAATAAGTTCACCAGTAGCGCTCCGTTTATCACCATGCCCGGAGTAATTCCGTACAGCATACAGGTGAAAATAAACAATACAATCAGCGCAATGATAAACGAAATTAAACCTGCTTGAATGGCTTCTTTTCCCAAAGAAGGCCCTACCACGTCTTCCTGGACGATGCGTACGCCGGCCCTCATCTTGCCGGATTTAAGCACGTTTTCCAAGTCTTTTGCTTCTTCGAGTGTAAAATTGCCCGTGATGGACGAACGTCCGCCTTCGATACGGTCGTTGACTCGGGGAGCCGAATACACATATCCATCCAACACAATGGCGATGCTGTTACCTTTTTCGGCGCCGGTAATGGTAGCCCATCGTGAAGCGCCTGAAGAATTCATCGTCATGCTGACTTCCCATGCAGAGCCTTGTTGTCCTTGGTCGGCACGAGCATTGGTTATTACGTCTCCTTCAAGAGCCGGTCCTCGTTTTGTACCATCGCCTTTCAGTGCAAAAAGTTCGAACACCGATTCACGTGTGTCGATAGGTTTGAATCCCCATTTAAAGCGAACATCGGCAGGAAAAATATCTTTGTAACGATTCAAAATATAATTTACCGCAGCAGTATCGTTTTTATGAACTGCTCCCACTATCGGGCCTGTTGCCCCGCTCATTGCAAAATATGGTTGAACAAAATATTGAACCAGGGGTTTGGTAATTTGTATGGATGACTCTTCATCGGCGGAATCATTTTCTACAGTTCCGGGAAGTTTGGCTAGCAGTGAGTCGCCGGAAACAACTGAATCGGCAACCGCTATAGTGGTGGTATCTACCGAAACTTGTTCCTGAAGTGAAGAAGCCAATTCGGCAGAAAGTTGGTTGACTTGACTAAAATAAGAAGCCAATTCATTCACATTGTATGTTTTCCAGAATTCGAGATTGGCGCTTCCCTGCAAAAGGTTTCGAACGCGATCGGGTTCGGTAATACCGGGTAGCTCAACCAGGATGCGCTCAGCTCGATCAAGTTTTTGAATATTGGGAGAAACCACGCCGAAACGGTCGATACGTGTGCGCAGCACATTGAAAGAGTTATCGGCAGCGCTTGCCAATTCCTGACGCAGCACGGCAATAACTTCATCGTTGGAGGCCGTAGGACTTATGCGTCCACCCATCGTTATACTGAAGATGTTTGCCAATTTTCCGTTAGGTGCTATTCTTTCGTAATTCTGCTGGAATAGCGAAATGAAGTCAGTTGAGCTACCTTTTCGGTTTTGAGCAATGGTCTCCTGTAACGCTTTGTTAAAATCGGGATCGTCGGTGTTGGCCAGCGATCTGAGCACTTGAGCGGCATCTACCTCGAGGATGACGGTCATACCTCCTTTCAGGTCGAGTCCCAGCCCGAGTTCTTTTTGCCGAATTTGTTTAAGGGTGTATCCAAGATAGACTTTTTCGCTGGATAATGAATCAAGATATTGATTCTTAAGGGCTAAGTTTCCTTTAGCGTATTCGTTCGCCTTTTTGTCGTATTGCCATCCTACTATTGTAAAAGAAAGATAATACAGCGAAATAAGCGCAAGCAGAATACTGAAAACTTTGATAAATCCTTTGTTCGACATGTGAATTTTGCTTTACTTTTTTAATTATGTTATTATTTTAATTTACTTTCAATCAACATTATGACTTGTATTCGGGGCGAAGACATAACATGAATGCCGTAGCTATCTATTTCAAGCCTGCAAATATAATTCTTTTTCGTCTTTTTTAAGACAAAACCGTCAGATTATTTTTTGGATAACCTGACGGTATGTAAAACAATGCTTCGAAATTATTTTACAAAACCTCTGTTTTTGAGCAGATATATTGGATTAGGTTCAGCTCCACGATAGCGAATGTAGAGTTTCATCGGTTCATCCGATCCGCCCTTCGAAAGAATATTTTCGCGGAAGGATTTGGCTGTAGCCTGATCAAAAATTCCTTTTTCGACAAAAGGCTGAAAGGCATCCGAATCAAGGACTTCCGACCATAGATAGCTATAATAACCGGCTGAATATCCACCGCTAAAGATATGGGTAAAATAGGTGCTGCGATAGCGAGGAATAATTTCGGAAATGAGACCTATCTTTTGCATGGATTTTTGCTCAAATTCGCGCACGTCGAATTTCTGCTGCGCAGTTTGTGTGTGCCAATCCATGTCGAGTAGTGCAGCTGCCACCAATTCGGTCGTTATGAATCCCTGATTGAAATTGGCTGCATCTTGAATTTTTTGGATCAAGGAATCGGGAATGGTCTGACCTGTTTGGTAATGTTTGGCATACAATTTAAGTACTTCGGGATGGAAAGCCCAATGTTCGTTGATTTGCGAAGGCAATTCTACGAAATCGCGATATACGCTCGTTCCCGAAACTCCTTTGTAATTTACTTTCGAAAGCATTCCGTGCAGGGCATGACCAAACTCATGAAACATTGTCTCTACCTCATCCAGCGTAAGCAGAGAAGGGGTGTCGTTTGTCGGACGGGTAAAGTTGCCTACATTGTAAACCAACGGACGAATATCTTTTCCGTTGAGTACTTGCTGATCGCGAAAGTTGCTCATCCAGGCTCCGCCGCTTTTGCCCGAGCGCGGAAAATAATCGGTATAGAAGATGGCGATATGCGAACCGTCGGCATCCGTAACTTCGTAGGTTTCGACCTCAGGATTGTAAACAGGAATATTGTTGAGTTTCTTGAAGTTCAATCCGTAAAGTTTGTTGGCAACCGTGAAAACGCCCTCGCGTACGTTCTCCATTTTGAAATAGGGTTTCAACTCCGATTCTTCGAGATTGTATTTTTGCTTGCGCAATTTTTCGGTGTAATACCACCAATCCCAAGATTCGAGTTTAAAGTTGCCGCCTTCTTGGTCAATCAATGCTTGTAGCTCCGTTGCTTCCTTTTTGGCTTGAGGCAATGCGTATTTCCAAATACTGTTCAGCAAATCGTAAACAGCTTGAGGCGTTTTAGCCATTGTCTCTTGCAACGAAAAATCGGCATAAGTGTCGAACCCCATGAGTTTGGCTTTTTCGATGCGAAGGTTGACAATCTTGTTGACAATTTCCTTGTTGTCGAATTCGTTGTCGTTGTCGCCTCGCATGTACATGGCTTTATACAACTTTTCGCGCAGTTCGCGATTGTCTGCATATTGAAGAAAAGGAATCCAGCTGGGCTTTTGAAGCGTGAAAACCCATTTACCGTCGAGTCCTTGATTTTTAGCCGTTTCAGCGGCTGCAGCAATCACTCCCTCTGGGAGCCCCGAAAGATCAGCTTTATTGTCGATCACCAACTTGTAATTGTTCGTTTCCTTCAACACATTATTTCCATATTCCTGGGTGAGGGATGAGAGTTCCTTATTGATTTCACGGAGACGCTCTTTCGATTTTTCGTCGAGTAAGATTCCGCCTCTGACAAATCGTTTGTAGTATTTGTCGAGGAGTTGAAATTGTTCGGTGGTGAGATGCAGACCGGCCGTATCGTCGTATAGTGTTTTGATGCGATTGAAGAGTTGTTGGTTTAAGAAAATATCGTCGTTGTGAGCCGCGAGTTTAGGCGTGATTTCATTCGCGATTTGTTCTATCGTATCGGTTTTCTCCGCACCTTCCAAACCGAAGAATACCGCTGATACGCGATCGAGAATCGTCCCACTATTGTCAAGTGCCACGATGGTATTTTCGAAGGTAGGTGGCTCTGAATTGTTGGCGATGGAATCAATTTCGCGAATATGTTGCTCCATACCGTAGGCAAAAGCCGGACGATAATCGTCTTCCGTAATTCTGTCGAATGGCGGAGTGCCGTATGGGGTGTCGTACTCGGAGTAAAAAATACTCCCTTTTTCGCCCGTTGTTTTATCCGATTTTTGGGCGTTGTTGCATGCAAATAATGTCATGGCAGCTAGCGGAATTAAGAAAAGTTTTTTCATTTGAATTGAGAAAAATGTGCTTTGCAGTTAGTTAATAACAGATTAAATTTGAGTGAATAACACTGTGCAAAGATAATGTTTTTCTGTGAAATCAATTGCTTTTCATAACTTATAAAAATATTTTTGCTGCCTGTTAATAATTCTTGATCAATTTTTCTGTATTTTTGAAGTGCTAATTTTGCTCAAAACCATGAATTAAATCATCTATCCAGCTGCTTTAATACATAATCTCAAGACATAAAACGACGATTATCAACCCAAAGGATTGCAAAAGAGGCTCAATCTTACATACGCATCCATGTAAAATTTTTATTTTTTGAGTTTTTAATCAAAAGAAATCATTTAAATTTACAAAATGAAAAATATGAATGGATGTAAATATGAATTATGTGTTAGAATAATTGTGAAAAGGTGATGAATATGAGTAAGAAAGCGAGCAAAAACGAGAACAAACAAAAAGAACCGTTAGAAAAACAATCGCTCGGCAAGCTCGAGGCAATGCTTTGGAAAGCGGCCGACAAACTGAGAAAGAACATTGATGCCGCCGAATATAAACATGTGGTGTTGGGATTGATATTTCTGAAATACATCTCTGATGCTTTTGAAGAATTATATGCCCGATTGAAAGCCGAAGAAGAGCTGGGAGCCGATCCTGAAGACAGAGACGAATACAAAGCGGAGAACGTTTTTTTTGTACCGCAGGAAGCGCGTTGGAGTTTTTTATTATCCAAAGCAAAACAACCCGATATTGGCAAGTATGTGGATGAGGCTATGGATGCCATAGAAAAGGAAAATCCTTCACTAAAAGGTGTTTTACCCAAAGTATATGCGCGACAAAACCTCGATCCTACCAGTTTGGGAGAATTGATCGACTTGATTGGCAACATTGCTCTTGGCGATACGAAAGCCCGCAGTGCCGATATACTGGGACATGTGTTTGAATATTTTCTGGGTGAATTTGCGCTTGCGGAAGGTAAGAAAGGCGGGCAATTCTACACGCCTCGGTGTGTTGTTGAATTGTTGGTTGAAATGTTAGAACCCTATCACGGGCGTGTGTTTGACCCCTGTTGTGGTTCCGGCGGTATGTTTGTTCAATCGGAAGAATTTGTAACCGAACATCAGGGAAGGGCAAACGACATTTCCATTTACGGACAGGAGAGCAACCAAACAACCTGGCGGTTATGCAAGATGAACCTGGCTATTCGCGGCATCGACAGTTCGCAGGTGAAATGGAACAACGAGGGGTCGTTTCTCAATGATGCCCATAAAGATCTGAAAGCCGATTATATTCTTGCCAATCCACCGTTTAATGTGAGTGATTGGGGTGGAGAATTGCTACGGAATGATGCCCGATGGCAATATGGTGTACCGCCGGTTGGCAACGCCAACTTTGCCTGGTTGCAGCATTTTATTTATCACTTGGCGCCAACCGGACAGGCGGGGGTGGTATTGGCCAAAGGAGCATTGACTTCAAAAACCGGCGGAGAGGGTGAAATACGAAAAGCCTTAATTGAGAATCGCTTGATTGATTGTATTGTAAATCTCCCTGCCAAGCTGTTTTTAAATACACAAATTCCGGCTGCGCTTTGGTTTTTGAGTCGCAATCGCAATAACGGCAAATTTCGCGATCGTCATGACGAGATATTGTTTATCGATGCCCGGAATCTGGGGCATTTGATAAACCGCCGCACCCGTGAACTTTCTCGCGAAGATATTCAGCAAATTGCGAATACATACCACAATTGGCGGAATCCCGATGGCAATTATGAAGATGTTCCCGGTTTTTGCGCTTCCGTATCCATAGAGAAAGTAAAAGAACTCGATTATGTGCTTACGCCCGGTCGGTATGTCGGTTTACCCGACAACGACGACGACTTCGATTTCAACGAACGTTTCACCGCCCTTAAAGCCGAACTGGAAGAGCAGCTGAAAGAAGAAGCACGATTGAACCAAATCATTCTGGAAAATTTATCAAAAATCAAATTGATGGATGAAAAGTAAAATAAAGGCAGCTATATTTTACTTTTAGCGATAAAAGTAAAATAACGATATTTATATTTTCCTTATCGATAAAAATATGATTGAACTTGAAAAATATCAAGCCGGACATTTTGAGAAAAATTTAGGGTACAAATATTTTGTTCCTAGTACAATTAACGACGAATGGACTTGGAAAACGCCGGCCTTGAATCTGGTATTGGAAAAAGCAGCTATTAAGTTGGGTGAATTAAATTCTTATGCACGGCTCGTTCCCAATATTGATTTGTTTATTCAATTGCATGTGACCAAAGAAGCTGTTGTTTCAAGCCATATTGAAGGCACCAAAACCAATATGGATGAAGCCCTTTTGCCGGTTGAAGAAATTCATCCCGAACGTAGAGACGACTGGCAGGAAGTAAATAATTACATCAAGGCATTAAATAATGCTATTGAAGAACTAAAATCACTGCCCATTTCTTCTCGCTTACTAAAAGAAACGCATAAAATACTGCTGCAAAGCGTAAGAGGTGAACATAAATTACCCGGAGAGTTCAGAACTAGCCAAAACTGGATTGGAGGTACTTCACTGCATGATGCAGTATTTATTCCGCCATCTCACCACTTGGTGAATGAACTTATGAGCGATTTGGAAAAGTTTCTTAATAATGATGAAATTAACGTTCCTCTGCTAATACGTATTGCCATTGCACATTATCAATTCGAAACTATTCATCCGTTTTTAGACGGGAATGGCCGTATCGGACGTCTTATGATAACTTTATTTCTTGTATCAGAAGGTATTTTAGATAAACCTTTACTCTATCCATCATTGTATTTCGAAAAAAATAAAAGCCTGTATTACGATAATTTAAGTAATGTAAGAACCAAAAACGATATGCTGCAATGGATAAAATATTTTTTAGTAGGCATTGAACAAAGTGCTGCAAAAGCGGTAGAAACACTTTCTAATATATTAAAACTTAAAGAAAGTATTGAAAAAGAGATAAATAGCAATTTCGGTCGGCGAAGCAATTCTGCTCATACGCTTATTCATTTTCTATTTAAGGATCCGGTTATCTCTATTGATAAGGCAGCGAAAGAGTGTAATCTGAGCTATAAAGCAGCCAATGATTTAGTAGCACTTATGCAAAAATCTAATTACCTTAAGGAATTAACCGGGCAAAGCCGCAACCGTATTTTTATTTTTGAGCCCTACTTAAAGATTTTTGACAATGACTGACGACCGGATATATCAAATCATTCTATAAATATGGATCAAAATCGCATTTCACAATTACAATCAGTTTTCGATGAAATTAGCCACTTTATTACAAGTGATGACGATAGAGAACAAGCGGGAGTTTGGTTTGCCCGGGAATTGATGGTTGCATTGGGATATGCCCGTTGGGAGAATTTTCGGGTAGCAATTGGTAGAGCTGTTGAGTCTTGTAAAACACAGAATATCAATGTGGATGATCATTTTCGTGAGGTTACGAAAATGATCGAAATTGGCGAGGACATCAAAAATCTTGAACGTCGTGTGGCTGCCGAAGAAAAACAAATTGAAAAGGCAAGTCCCAAATTGCCCAAAAGTGACAACAAACAATAAATCCATTTTTTTTGAGATAAAACTTACCGAATGAAGAAAGGGTACATGTACATATTGGAATGCAGCGACGGGAGCTATTATACGGGAAGCACGACCAATTTGGAATTGCGATTGCAACAACATCAAAGCGGCGAAGGGGCAAATCACACGAAGAAACAACTGCCTGTAACACTGGTGTATTTAGAAGAATATTTGAGAATTGATGAAGCATTTTATCGCGAAAAACAGGTGCAAGGCTGGAGCCGAAAGAAGAAAGAAGCATTGATAAATGGAAATCCCCAATTGTTGCCGCAATTAGCCGTCGCCTATAGAGATTTGAAAAGTAGTGGTGGTTTCGAGACTATTAATGGTGGTTTCGAGAGCCTCAACCACCAAGAAGATACGGTGTCTTCGAGTGCCTCAACCACCGAAATATTGAGTGCCTCAGACACTGAAGTATTGAGAACCTCAGACACCAGAGCAATTTCGCTGCATGAGGCTCTCGAAGGCAGCGACAAAGAAACTCTCGAAGACACCATCACCCCATCTAAAAATGAATACAAATGAGTGAGTGGAAAGAATATAAATTTTCAGATTTTGTCGAAATCAATCCTAATGTAACTTTGCCTTCAGATGAAAGTATTTCGTATGTTGAAATGAAAGATTTAAATGAAAGCCAAAAATTTTGTTTTCCGAGTTCTGAAAGAAAAAAAGGGAATGGTTCAAAATTCCAAAATTATGATACTCTTTTTGCCAGAATAACACCTTGTCTTGAGAATGGAAAAATTTGTCAAGTCAGAGGATTAAAAAATAATGTTGGGTTAGGTTCTACGGAGTTTATCGTTTTTAGAGGGAAAAGAAATGTTTCCGATACAGATTTCATTTTTTATTTATCGAGATGGGATGATGTACGATCACATGCAGAGATTAATTTGGATGGCACATCCGGAAGACAGAGAGTTCCAATAGCATGTTTCGATGATTTAATTATTAAAATGCCAGTGGATATAGATGAGCAAAAAGCCATTGCCTCCGTTCTTTCCAGCCTCGATGATAAAATAGACCTGCTTCACCGTCAAAACGCCACGCTCGAAAAAATAGCCGAAACACTTTTCAGGCAGTGGTTTATTGAAGAAGCAAAAGAGAGAGAAAAAACTAAAATTGGATTGGTACTAGAAACAGTTTTAGGAGGAACACCGTCAACTAAAAAACCCGAATATTGGGATGGTACAATTCCATGGATTAACTCAGGCGAAGTAAATAATTTCAGGATTCTTAAACCGACAAAATTTATAACAGAATTAGGTTTAGCTGAATCAAATACAAAACTCTTACCCATAGGTACGACTGTTTTGGCAATTACAGGAGCAACTTTAGGTCAGATAAGTTTGCTCGAAATTAGCATTTGTGCTAATCAATCCGTAGTGGGAATTATCCCTAAAGAAACCTATCCGAAGGAATATGTTTTTCTCTGGATTAAATACATGATAGATGAAATCATTTTGAATGAAACAGGTGGTGCTCAACCTCACATTAATAAAAATGATATCAACGAAACTGAAATCCTTGTTCCGTGCAATGATGATTTAGAATTTATTGAAAGTATAATTAAACCTCTTTTCAAGAAAATTTCAATTAACTCATTCCAAATAAATACCCTAATTGAATTACGAGACTCATTATTGCCAAAGTTAATGAGTGGAGAGATAACCATAAATCAGTGCTGAATCATGGAAGAAAAAATAGCGGTTTTAAAGTATTCTGAGGTTCTGGAAAGGATTAAAAACCAGACAAACCATCTGTTAATAGGAAATGGTTTTAACTATGGACTTGGAATAAATACAAGTTATAAATCGATATTCAATAAAATGATTGAAAATAATCGAGGAGTTTATAAAGAAGCTACGTCCATAGTGGAAAATTGTAATTATAACTTAGAACAATTTATTGGAGAGTTAGAAAACGACATTAAATCAGATAATATTTTTCTGAAGAAATACATCAGAAATAAGATTAAGTTTGATTTCATGAAAGCTGCGCATGAAATAGTAAAAAATGCGATAAAAAATGTTTATGCGGAAAAAAATGAGGGCGTATTTTTATTGCTTCAAAATTTCACCAATTTTTTCTCGTTAAACTACGATTCTTGTCTTTATTTACTTCTTTTGAAATATAAGCCGATTGATAATGAACTAAATAATACAATAGTGTTTGAGCCTTCTATTAAATTTATAGAGGAAGATATGAATGCGGAACAAAATAATATTTATACTGAAATCAAAGAAGCAAGGCGCACGGGTAGACTTAAAATTACGATTGATAATGAAAATGATTCTTTAGAAAAGCCATTAAGTCAGTTAACAAAAACCCATTTTTTAGCAGAAGTAAAGGCATATTACAAGGCGAATAATAAGGGGTGGAAAGAAAAGGATATTAATAAAGTTGTAAAATTTATATTTGAAGAAGAAAAAAAGGGAAACAATCGTTTGAATAAAGTTGATGATGGTAGCAGATACAAACAAACAAACCTCTTTGGCAATGAGATGGGGTTGGTTTTTGATTCTAAATGTGAAACACAAAATGTATTTTTTCTTCATGGCGCTTTCCACATCTATAAAGATGGGCGTATTATAAAAAAAATAACGCAAGAATCTGACAAAGCATTATATGAAAAGTTAGAAGAAATTCTCAATAATGAGGAGCAAGATATTGTTTGTGTTTTTCAACAAGAAAATAAGATCGATGCAATAAATCAAAATGAATACCTATTAAACTGTTTTAATAAATTAGATAGTTTGACCGGTAATATGGTTATTATTGGTAGTTCATTGGCGGATAACGACAATCATATCTTTGAACAAATAAATAATCAGATATTGAGACTGTATTCATTTCCTCCTTGCTTCGTGAAATTGAGGAGAATTATAAATTAGCAAAATTAAGATTCCCTTCTAAAAAAATATATTTATTCGATGCGGAAACTATTTCCTATGAAATACCTGATGAACAAAACATAAAATAATCAATGACACGTATTACCGAAAATAGCATAGAAGAATTTGCTCTCGAGTTACTGGAAAAACTTGGTTACGAAGCGGTTTATGGACCCGATATTGCCCCTGATGGCGACAATTCGACAGGCTCAATGTCCTACAAACGGGAAAGCTACGAACAGGTTTTGCTGATCGACCGGTTGCGAAAAGCACTAAAACGTATCAATAGAAACATGCCCGCCGATGTATTGGAAGATGCCATAAAAGAAATCCGACGCATTCACTCACCGGAATTATTGACGAATAACGAAACTTTTCACCGGTTTTTAACCGAAGGTATTCCTGTTTCAAAGCGGGTGGATGGAGAGGATCGGGGCGACCTTGTTTGGCTGGTTGATTTTAAAAATCCGTATAATAACGATTTTTTGGCTGTTAACCAGTTTACCGTTGTGGAAAACAACCATACCAAACGACCCGATATTGTTTTGTTTGTTAACGGCATTCCATTGGTAGTCATCGAGCTGAAAAATGCTGCCGATGAAAATGCATCCATTCGTTCGGCATTCCGACAGATAGAGACTTATAAATCGTTGATCCCGACGCTTTTTATTTACAATGGTTTTGTGGTCATTTCCGATGGGTTGGAAGCCAAAGCAGGTACTATTTCGTCAGGATTCAGCCGTTTTATGGCCTGGAAATCATCCGACGGGAAAATTGAAGCTTCACATTTGGTCAGTCAGTTGGAAACTCTTATTGAGGGAATGCTCAATAAGGAAACGTTGATCGACTTGATGCGTCATTTCATTGTTTTTGAAAAAACGAAAAAAGAAGATCCCGAAACGGGAATTATTACCATCAATACCGTTAAAAAGATGGCTGCCTACCATCAATACTATGCGGTGAACCGGGCTGTTGAATCGACGTTGAGGGCGGCTGGATATACGGTGTCTTCGAGAACCTCTCTTTCGCTGCCTTCGAGAGCCTCAGGCAGCGTAATTGCTACGGTGTCTGAGGTTCTCGATACTACGGTGTCTGAGGTTCTCGAAGACACCGTTTCTCTCGAAGGCATTGTCAAAGAATCGCCCGAAAGTTACGGACTTGCGGGTGTGAAAAAACAACCTGTGGGCGACCGTAAAGGCGGCGTGGTTTGGCATACGCAAGGAAGCGGTAAATCGCTTTCGATGGTTTTCTTTACCGGCAAAATTGTGTTGACAATGGATAATCCGACCGTTGTGGTGATTACCGATCGTAACGATTTGGACGACCAGCTTTTCGATACTTTTGCTGCTTCGAGACAACTGTTGCGACAAGATCCGGTGCAGGCCGAAGATAAAAATCATCTTAAGGAGCTGTTAAAAGTGGGTTCAGGTGGTGTGGTTTTTACTACCATTCAGAAGTTTCAACCCGACGAAGGTAATGTCTACGAATTGCTTTCCGATCGCGAAAACATTGTGGTCATTGTCGATGAAGCTCACAGAAGCCAATACGGATTTAAAGCCAAAACCATTGACGATAAAAACGAGAAGGGGGAGGTAATTGGTAAAAAAACTGTGTATGGTTTTGCCAAATATTTGCGAGATGCGCTGCCCAAAGCAACGTATTTGGGTTTTACGGGTACGCCGATTGAAAATACCGATGTAAACACGCCGGCTGTTTTCGGAAATTATGTGGATATTTACGATATAGCTCAAGCTGTGGAAGATGGGGCAACGGTTCGTATTTATTACGAGAGCCGGTTGGCAAAAGTAAATTTGAGCGAAGAGGGCAAAGCCTTGGTAGATGAATTGGACAAAGAACTCGATCAAGAGGATTTGACCGATGAACAAAAAAATAAAGCCAAATGGACTCGGTTGGAAGCGTTGGTGGGCAGTGAAAACAGAATTAATCAGATAGCCAAAGATATTATTGAACATTTTGAACAACGACAAACTGTTTTTGAAGGCAAAGGGATGATTGTTACTATGAGCCGCCGTATTGCAGTCGATTTGTATGAAGCTATCATCAAACTAAAACCCGAATGGCATTCGGATGAATTGAATAAAGGGGAGATCAAAGTGGTAATAACATCTGCATCGTCCGATGGTCCGAAAATTTCAGCCCACCATACAACCAAAGAACAGCGCCGTATGTTGGCTGACCGGATGAAAAATCCGGATGACGAGCTTAAACTCGTCATTGTTTGCGATATGTGGCTCACGGGTTTTGACGTTCCTTGTCTGCACACGCTGTATATTGACAAACCCATGAAAGGGCACAACCTGATGCAAGCTATTGCGAGGGTCAATCGTGTTTACAAAGACAAACCAGGAGGTTTAGTCGTCGATTACCTGGGTATTGCGTCCGATTTGAAAAAAGCCCTGTCGTTTTATTCCGATGCCGGAGGTAAGGGCGACCCGACGATTTTGCCGGAACAGGCCGTTG
>JARKPE010000090.1 GCA_029975415.1 Dysgonamonadaceae bacterium
TTTATTTTCAATCCGTCGGGATGACTGGATTCGAACCAGCGACCACACGCCCCCCAGACGCGTACTCTAAACCGGACTGAGCTACATCCCGAAAATCAGAGTGCAAATGTACCGCTTTATTTTTATTTCGACAAATTTTTGCCATTTTTTTGTCCTTAAACGTAATTTAGGACTTGAGTATGCCGAAGATTGGATTTTTATTTATTAATTTGCAAGAATAAACATTTCTATTTTTAGTATTACATTTTAATCGAATGACATTTTCAGCAAAACAAATCGCCGATTTTCTTCACGGAGAAATCGAAGGCAATCCCGAAGTAGTAGTAGAAACGTTCGCAAAAATAGAAGAAGGTAAACCCGGATCGATTACCTTCTTAGCCAATCCCAAATACACTCCTTATATTTATGAGACTAAGGCTGACATAGTGCTTGTGAACAAGGATTTTGTACCTGACAAACCTATTAAGGCAACTTTGATAAAAGTTCCTGATTCTTATGCCGCTTTGGCACTTTTACTCGAAATGGTCAATAAAAATACCCCTGAAAAAACAGGAATTGCCCCAAACTGTTCGATAGAGGCATCGGCCAAAATTGGAGAAAAAACATACATCGGTGCTTTTGCGGTGATCGAAGAAAAAGTTGTGATCGGTAACAATTGCAAGATATACCCGCAGGTTTATATAGGAGATAATGTTACCATTGGCGACAACACTATATTATATCCCGGTGTTAAAATTTATAGGGATTGTGTCATTGGCAGCAACTGCATTATTCACTCAGGTGCCGTGATTGGAGCGGACGGATTTGGATTCAGTCGCGAAGAGGAGGGATATCGCAAAATTCCACAGACAGGCAATGTGGTTATCGAAGATAACGTTGAAATTGGAGCAAATACTACTATCGATCGGGCAGTTATGGGGTCAACCATCATTCATCGCGGCGTAAAACTGGATAATCTGATTCAAATAGCGCACAACTGTGAAATCGGGCAAAATACGGCAATGGCAGCTCAAGTGGGTATTGCCGGTTCTACCAAAGTTGGTGAAAACTGCGTATTCGGAGGACAAGTGGGACTGGGTGGACATATCACCATCGGAAATAACGTACAAATTGGAGCACAATCTGGAATCATAAGCAACATAAAAGACGGTTCCGAAATCATCGGTTCTCCTGCAATTCCTGTCAAAAGCTTTTTCCGGTCGAGTTTGATTATTCCTAAATTGCCCGACATGTATCGACAATTAAATGCTTTGGAAAAAGAAATTGAGTCGTTGAAAAAGCAGCTCAAAAATCAAGAATAACTCTCATTTTCTTTTTATTTGCCATCATCCGTAAGGATCTCAATAAAATTAACCAATTTTGTTGTATCTTTGCGCAAAATTTAATTCGCATTCATTAAATCACGAAAGATAGTGAAACAGAGAACGCTTAAAAACAGTTTCAGCTTGCAAGGGCAAGGGCTCCACACTGGATTAGACATAAAAATTACTTTCAACCCGGCGCCGATCGATCATGGTTATAAAATTCGGCGCACCGATTTAGAAAATCAACCCATAATAGATGCGCTTGCCGATAACGTTGTAGGCACACAACGAGGCACCGTCCTCGCGTGTGGCAACGCAACCGTTAGCACGGTTGAGCACGGCCTTTCGGCACTTTATGCTCTCGGCATCGACAACTGCCTAATAGATGTAAATGCTTCGGAATTTCCGATATTAGACGGTAGCTCTATCGAGTACGTAACAGCAATAAAAAACGCCGGTATCATTGAACAGGAAAAAGATAAGGATTTTTACATAGTACGAAAAAAAATGGTAATCTCGGATCCGGAGACAGGATCAAAAATTATTCTAGTGCCCGACGATAGTTTTTGCATCAACTCGTTTATTGAGTTCGAATCAAAATATATTCCCAACCAATCTGCATCTATCGAAAACATGGCTGACTACGAAAAAGATATCGCACCGGCCCGCACATTCGTGTTCGTTCGCGAAATCCAGCAACTTCGACAGGCAGGGTTAATAAAGGGTGGAAATCTTGATAATGCCATCGTAATCTATGAACGTGAGTTACCGCAGCACGAGCTCGATGAATTGGCCGATCTGCTCAAAGTTGACCGGCACAATGCCAAGGAATTGGGTTATCTCAACCATCGAGCGCTTTTATTTCCCAACGAACCGGCACGTCATAAAATTCTCGATATTATCGGCGACATATCCCTCATAGGGAAACCCTTTCGAGGAAGAATCATAGCTACCAAACCGGGGCACGGAATCAACAACAAAGTTGCACGAGCAATACGCAAGGATATTCGTCTAAACGAAGTGCAGCCGCCTATATATGATCCTGCCATCGAACCTGTTTTGGATATCAATCGGATCAGGGAAATCTTGCCCCATCGATATCCTTTTTTGTTGGTTGATAAAATTATCGAAAAAACAAATCGCTATATTGTCGGCATTAAAAATGTGACTACAAACGAACCATTCTTTGTCGGCCATTTCCCTCAAGAACCTGTCATGCCGGGTGTTCTTCAGATAGAAGCTATGGCCCAAGTAGGGGGGTTGTTTGTCTTGTCAGACCTGGACGAAGCCGAGCGTTATTCGACTTATTTTTTGAAAATAGACAATGTGAAATTCAGACACAAAGTGGTTCCCGGTGACACATTGATTATTCGTGTAGAGCTGACAAGCGAACTCAGAAGAGGTATTGCAACTATGAGAGGAATTGTCTTCATTGGCGATAAAGTTGTTTCCGAAGCTGATTTTACTGCACAAATAATCAAGAACAAATAACCGAATTTGCTTATTATCCTTATGAACAGCATTTCACCCTTAGCCTATGTACATCCCGAAGCCAAAATCGGGGATCGAGTTGTAATCGATCCGTTTGCTTACGTTGACCGAAACGTTGAAATCGGGGATGGTACGCATCTTTTGACACATTCGACAGTACTTTATGGCGCACGCATCGGCGAAAATTGCAAAATTTTTCCTCATGCAACTATTTCTGCTATTCCTCAGGATCTAAAGTTTCATGGGGAAGAAACGGTAACCATTATAGGAAACAATACGACTATACGCGAATGTGCAACTGTCAACAGAGGTACTGCTTCGAAAGGTTTTACCAAAGTTGGTAATGATTGTTTGATCATGGCCTACAGCCATATCGCGCACGATTGCATTCTCAAGGATCATATAATTATTGGCAACGCGACACAGCTTGCCGGTGAAATAGAAGTGGACGATTATGCAACTATCAGTGGCGGCGCACTTATTCATCAATTCACGAGAATTGGCGCTCATGTCATGATTCAAGGAGGATCGAAAATTCCTAAAGATATCCCTCCCTATATTATGGTAGGACGAGAACCAATCACTTATGTGGGATTAAACGTTGTTGGATTGCGTCGTAGAGGATTTACAAGCGATCAAATTAACACCATTCAGGAAATCTATCGCACCATTTACCTCTCGGGACTGAATGTTTCGCAAGCATTGGAACGCATCGAAAGCGAAATGCCTGCTTCTTACGAAAGAGATCATATCCTCAACTTCGTGCGTAATTCGTCGCGCGGCATTGTTCGTGGTAATTTAGACTAATCCAAATTTTATGGCCAACATTGTTTTTCCTGCCGAATGGCATCATCAAAGTGGCATACAGCTCACCTGGCCGCACGCAAACACCGACTGGTACAACATGCTTGACGAAGTTACACAATGCTTTGTGGCGATTGGAAAAGAAATCTTGAAGCACGAAAAATTGTTAATTGTTTGTCCCGAGGAAGACGAAGTTACCAAATATTTTACAAAAGAAG
>JARKPE010000116.1 GCA_029975415.1 Dysgonamonadaceae bacterium
TTGAAAACAGCACCTTTGTCGTATTCCACGACGTGCAACACTACCGAATTGTAGGCTTTATCCCTGTGGTGCCCATGTTTCGTCCATTCGTCCGACGAACGATGAATTTCGACATTTCCGGCCCAAACGGTTTCGCCGATTCTTATTTTGGCATTAAAAAAATCGGGTCCGGCATCGTTGTTCCATGTTCCTGGATCAATTATTTCAAGCTTTTGATCATCGGTCGTAATTAGATTTTCTGACGCAAACAGTTTAAATTTCCAGCAGTAGTGTAGCAGTTCCTCGCGATTTGTCATTTTTTGAAATGTTTCGTTGTCTCAAAAATAGCACGAATTTACGTCATTTCAAAAAGATGCTTCGATTTTGTCTGTCTAAGAGCAAGATTGTGTTACATTTGTGCTTTAATAAAACCACGCTAATGTTGACTTTGAATGAAAGAATGAAAATAGGTGAGCTCATGCGTCGCGAAATCGTTCCTGCAATCGGCTGCACCGAACCCGTTTCCGTAGCTTTGTGCACGGCGCGGGCTGTTGAAACGCTCGGAAATTTTCCTGATCGGATAGACGTATCGCTGAGTTCGAATGTCATTAAAAATGCAATGGGTGTCGGAATCCCCGGAACGGGCATGACCGGTTTGCCAATTGCTATTGCCTTGGGCGCTATTGCCGGAAAATCGACTTATGGACTTGAGGTTCTCAAAGACATTACGACTGACGATGTGGAAAAGGGGAAGAAGATGATTGCTGAAGGCAAAATTCATATCAACCTCGAAAAGAACGAAGCTGACAAATTGTTTATTCGTGTTCGATGTCAATCGGGAAAGGATTCATCGGAGACCGTTATTTGTGGCGATCACACGAATTTTATTTTTGTCGGGAGAAATGGACAAACCTTATTCGAAAAATCGGTAATGCCTGAACGCGAAAAAGAATCGGATAATGATTTGGAATTAACCTTCAAAAAAGTTTACGATTTCGCTATCGAATCTCCTCTCGATGAAATTGATTTCATTCTTGATGCTGCAAAGATGAATCGCGAGGCAGCGGAGGCTGCAAAAAATGATACTTACGGGCACAACGTTTCAGCTACAATTTTAAGCGAAAAGGGGAGAAATGTCTTTGGTGATAATCTTCACAGTCGTATGGTTGCGGCTACTGCCGGCGCTTGTGATGTTAGAATGTCCGGAGCAATGGTGCCCGTGATGAGCAATTCCGGAAGTGGAAATCAGGGAATTGCTGCCACACTCCCGGTATTAACGTATGCCGAAAATATTGATTGCTCTGAAGAGCAACTCATCCGTGCATTGACTTTGAGTAACTTGTGTATGATTTACATCAAGCAATATTTGGGACGACTTTCGGCGCTTTGTGGTTGTGTGGTAGCTTCTACAGGCGCGTGTTGCGGCATTACCCGGTTGATGGGCGGAAGCTATGAGCAAATTACGTATGCGGCCAAGAATATGATTGCCGACATCACCGGCATGATCTGTGACGGAGCCAAACCGAGTTGTGCCCTGAAAATTGCGAGCGGAGTTTCTACTGCAACGTTATCGGCATTGATGGCTGTAGAGAATAAGGTGGTTTCGTCGCAGGAAGGAATTATCGACGACGATATTGATCAGACTATCCGAAATCTTGCACGGATAGGGAATAAAGGTATGGCCGAAACCGACAAAATTGTTTTGGACATAATGACAAAAAAATGATCCATTTATATCCTTGAGCGAAATGAATGGATTTGTTTACATTTTTGCGAAGGTGAAATTCGGAAATTTCGATGATTTTGAGTAGTTTTGTGTCATCATTCGCAAAACCGATTATTCATCAACAAATAACTCGAAAAATATGAAAAAAGTAGTTTTAATTCGCCACGGAGAGAGCGTTTGGAATAAGGAAAACCGTTTTACGGGTTGGACAGATGTCGATCTTTCCGAAAAAGGTATCCAGGAAGCTCATGACGCTGGTAAGTTGCTTAGAAAGGAAGGATTTCATTTCGAAAAGGCTTATACTTCTTATCTGAAAAGGGCCATCAAAACGTTGAATATCATACTCGACGAAATGGATTTGGACTGGATTCCGGTTGAAAAAACCTGGCGTCTCAACGAAAAACATTACGGAATGTTGCAGGGCTTGAATAAAGCCGAAACGGCCGAGAAATATGGTGAAGAGCAGGTTTTGATTTGGCGTCGCAGCTACGACGTTCCACCTGCACCTCTGGCCAAAGACGATCCTCGTTCTCCTTTTTTGGATCCTCGCTACAAAGATGTAGATGAAAAGGATCTCCCGTTGACAGAATCGCTTAAAAATACGGTGGAACGCATTCTGCCTTATTGGAACGATACTATTTTGCCAAGCCTTAATAAATACAATGAAATTATTGTTGCTGCTCATGGCAATAGTTTGCGCGGTATCGTGAAGCATCTCAAAAACATTTCGGACAACGATATCGTAGGCCTGAATTTGCCGACCGGAGTGCCGTATGTTTTCGAATTTGATGACAATTTGAATGTCGTGAAAGATTATTTCTTGGGTGATCCGGAAGTAATCAAAAAATTGATGGATGAAGTTGCCAATCAGGGAAAGGCAAAATGACTTCGAAATAAATCAACAAAAAACGGACGCTAAAATTTTTAGTGTCCGTTTTTTTGTTGTGAAAAGATTTTCAAAGGATGGCTTTCAGTTGATCGGGAGTAATGTTAATAGCCCGAATCACACCTTGCTCATCAATCAAAAAATTTTTGAATCCTTTGTTCAACTGAAACTCTTTGTAGATTTCAGATCGGATTCCATTTGTGTCGCAATACTGCGAATTGTTTTCGAGTTGGTCACAGAGAACTGTTTTTTGGAATACGCTCCGACTTTCATCAAATGAAATCGAGAGAAGTGCGACGTCGGGATAATTGTCTTTCAATAAGTTGTGTATCCTGACGTTGTTTGCTCTGGATTGGGCGTCGTAAGCCGCCCAAAAGTTTACCATTACTTTTTTGCCTTTATATTCGCTTAAGTCGATGTTCCTTCCTTCTGCATCGTGCAACACGATATTCGGGAGAATTTCTCCCGGATGATAACCTATGGAAGGTTTGTCGGTTTTGATTGATCCTGACGACAAAATCAGCGAACCCAATGCAATGAGGCAAAAGTTCACGTACTTCATATTGTTTTATTTTTAGTTAATACTTTATCTCACCGGGTGCTTCACGCAGTAGATGAGATATTTTTTTCAGCCATTCGCCAATGGCCGATTGTTAAAAATCGGTGACAAAGGTAAGTTACATTCAGCAATGAACAAAAAAATATTCCGAAATATATGTTTCAGAATATTTATATATATTAATTTATCTATTTATGATGCTGTATTATAGTTAGTTATAGTCAAAGGAGAAAAATTTTGACAATTCTTCTACGGAAGCATCCTTCAAAATCACCTTTTTCGATTTGTCCAGCAGATAAATGACAGGTGTGGCCTGGATGTCATACAATCTTTTTTTGAAGATCGTGCCGTTTTTGTCGTAAGCATTGATCCATTCTGGTGGTAACTCATTTAAGTATTTCTCCCATTCGGAGTAGGAATCACCGGCATACATTGTCATGATGCTGAGAAAAGTGCGGTTGACATTATTCCTTTTCAATGCCGATTGAATGTTGGAATTAGTAAGAATGCTATTGATAGCAGCCTTACAGGTGTTACATCCCGGGTTGATGAAAACAAGTATGAGGTAATCGCTTTGAAGGGAGTATAAATCGCTTGTTTTACCGGAAGCTATCGTATAATCGAAATTCTTTGCTTTTGATCCCACACGATTTTTCAGTATCATTTCCAATTGAAACTCGTATATCGATTTTTTATCTTTTTCAAGAACAGGCGATTTAACCAGTTGTCGAAGTATTTCCATATACATATCTTCATTTCGAAAAGGAGAAAGAGGGTCGTAATAATATTTTTCGAACAGCGACGCGAAATGTTGTAGCATAGCTTTGTTTGCAGAGGCTTTCTTAATAGTAATTGCGAGTGATGCTTTGGCATCTTTTTCTGAAACATAATTCAACACATTGATGTAATCGACGAAAGCCTGTTCGGTAATGTCAGGTCGTTCGATTAGCTTTTCATTGGTGAAATCGAAACGATCCCAATAGTGCATACACAAAAATATGGCTCGTTTGTTTGACTCCGTCATTGTATCCGGTATTTCGGGTAATAAAAAAGTGTCTTTAGCAACGGTTTGTACGTAGGTTTTCCAATTTTCTGTAGCAGTTTCCGATTGTGTCTTCTTACTCGAAGAACAAGCCGTAACAAAACAGACAATCAAAAGTATGATATAATGGGTCTTCATCTTTGTTTCGGTTTTCTATGGTAAAGATATAAAAAAAACGAATACTTTCGATTTAAATCCGACCTGAGATAAAACCGATAAATTTTGTACATTTGCGTTTTACAAAAAATATTCGCACAGATGGACAAATATATCGTATCGGCACGAAAATACCGCCCTTCTACTTTCCAATCGGTTGTAGGACAGGAAGCGCTGACAACGACGCTCAAAAATGCCATTGCTTCTAATAAATTGGCACATGCCTATTTGTTTTGCGGTCCTCGCGGAGTAGGGAAAACAACGTGTGCCCGCATATTTGCCAAAACAATCAATTGCTTTCATCGAACGGCCGACAATGAGGCTTGCAACGAATGTGAATCGTGTGTGGCTTTCAACGAACAGCGGTCGTATAACATTCATGAATTGGATGCGGCGTCTAACAATTCGGTGGACGATATTCGTCAGCTGATCGATCAGGTACGTATTCCGCCACAAATCGGAAAATATAACGTTTATATAATCGATGAGGTGCACATGCTTTCCACAGCCGCTTTCAACTCGTTTCTGAAAACGCTTGAAGAGCCTCCCGCTCATGCCATTTTTATATTGGCAACCACCGAAAAGCACAAAATTATTCCTACCATCTTGTCGCGTTGTCAGGTTTACGATTTCAATCGAATCACGATTGCAGATATTGTCAGTCAGCTCCAATACATTGCCGATCGGGAGGGCGTGAATACCGAACCCGAAGCCCTCAATGTGATTGCTCAAAAGGCTGACGGAGGAATGCGTGATGCGCTGTCTATTTTCGATCAGGTTGTGAGCTATACTTCGGGAAACATCACTTACCGTGCTGTTATCGAAAACTTGAATGTACTCGACTATGAATACTATTTTCGATTAACAGATGCGATACTGTCCGGTAGTGTTGTGGATTGTTTGCTTATTCTCAATGACATTCTCAATCATGGTTTCGAAGGTCAATACGTCATAACCGGCATAACTTCGCATTTTCGTGATTTGTTGGTATGTAAAGATGCGCAGACGGCAAAATTGTTCGAAGTCGGGGCATCTATTCGTGATCGTTATATCGAAACCGCTAAACGGTGTAGCAACGAGTTTCTGTATCAAGCTATCGAAATTGCCAACGATTGTGATTTGAATTATCGGTTGAGCAAAAACAAAAGACTGATGCTCGAGTTGGCCTTTATCCGTTTGTGTCAGTTGTCGGATAATTCGGATCCGGTATGTTTGAAGCAAAAAAAAAACACACTTAACCCTGTAGAAACTTCTTTACAAACGCTTACTTCAAAACCAAAAAACAGCTCGAATCCCATTGCACAATCTCCTTCAAAAGTTTCGAAAGGTACAGAAAATGTTTTACACGAACCGGATTCGGCCACAACCGAATCCTATCAATCTGATAGCAGTCAGGATGAAGCTAATTTGCGAACCACAAGATCGTCCAAAGAACCTGTCAAGAATGCTAGTTCTTCGCTTGAAGGCATCGGTGTATCTATTTCATCGCTTCGCGGAAAAAAAAATACGATTGAAACGCCGGCCACCGATTCCACAGTTTCGATGAAAACCGGTCGATCCGATCAATATTCCGAAAAGGAGTTGATTGATGCATGGAATGCTTTTTCTGCGGGATTGAAAGCGGAAAAATTGCTTCAGAATGCCATGAACCTCTATAAACCACGAATGCTGAACGAATCTTTGTTTGAAGTGAAAGTGAGTACCGAAATAAGTAAACAGTTTCTCGAAGACAACAGTTTGCGCATTCTCACGTTTTTACGTGAAAAATTGGGAAACGATGATATTACGATGACACTTTCCATTGCCGAAACCTCCGATATCAAGAAACCTCTTTCGCAACGCGAAATTTTCGATGCGATGGTTGACGAGAATCCGGCGCTGCAAAAACTGTCGGACGAGTTTGGTCTCGAGCTAAGTTGATGAACAATTTGTTTCGTTTTTTCAATATTCAGAATCTCCTTGAGATGAAAAGATTGAAATTTTCGTTATTTGTTTTTTTGATGATAGGGATGGCTTGCAGCCATAGCATGAAGCAATCTGTTGTCGAAAGCGAAAAAATAGAGAGAACGGATTCCATTCAATCGCAATTTGCGCAAGACACCATCATCGACAGCGATTATACCTTTAGTGAAGCCATTGCCGGTTCATCCGCTCCGAAATACATAATCGATAAGCTTAAACTTATCACGGTTCATTATGTATCTACCGATGGGCGCATACACCGTGGACAAATCCTTACAAACAGTCATATAGCCGATGATCTTTCCGAAATGTTCGATTTCATGTTATCCCATGATTTTGTGGTAGAAAAAGTCATCCCAATCGTTCGTTACAATTGGGATGACAGTCTCTCGATGGATGATAACAATTCTTACAGCTTTTGTTATCGCAATGCTTCTTATTCGAAGCACGCAATTGGAATGGCTATCGATATCAACCCACGATTTAACCCCGTGCGATGGAAAATCGGAAACCTGCCTAATGAACCTGAGGGAGCTGTAATGGACACCACTGTCAACGGCACGTTTTTTGAAGGACATCCTGTTGTCGAAGAGTTTCGGAAACGAGGTTTCCGTTGGGGGCATTCGTTTTCGAAATATTACGA
>JARKPE010000123.1 GCA_029975415.1 Dysgonamonadaceae bacterium
AAATCGACGAAGGCATTGAAGATGAGTTTTTGACGGAAACTTTGGCAAAAATTTATATCAAACAAAAAAAATACGAACCTGCACTTGCAATTATTCAACGATTAAGTTTGAATTTTCCAAAAAAAAGTGCTTACTTTGCAGACCAAATTCGATTCTTAGAACTTTTGATTTTCAACGAGAAAAATAAAAAACAATCTTGACATGTATATTTTTATTACAATTTTAATTTTGATTGCAGCTATTTTGCTGATTCTCATAGTTTTGGTGCAAAAATCAAAAGGAGGTGGACTAGCTTCGGGGTTCGCATCGTCTAACCAAATCATGGGTGTTCGCAAAACTACCGACTTCCTCGAAAAAACTACGTGGATTTTAGCAGGCACAATTCTCATATTGAGTATTGTCGCCGCAAAATTAACTTCCTCGCAATCCAATGTTCCAAAATCGGAAGTCGAGGTTCAGCAACCGGCGCCGCTTAATCCTGCTACCGCGCCTGACGTAGCCATACCCATTCCTACACAGCCGTCCAACGATCAACCTGCTAACGAACAATTGCCCTCACAAGAGACAAATTAAACAAAATAAATCAATGCAAATAATAAAAGGCTGTCGTCTCTGGTAGATGCAGCCTTTTTGTTTATCTCTGTTTTTCGTTCAAATTTTCAAAAATTGTTTCTCAATAATCATTCTAACAATATTTTGCATAAAACAAGCCACAGATGAGAAAATTTGCAATCATATATTTTGCATCGTGCTTTATTCCGATATTTATTTATGCACAAAATAATTTCAGGCTCGATACTATAAGGGTAGATAAAAATGACAGTCGCAACATCCACGCCTATAATAAAAGCGGCGCGTACTCAGATGTGTCGGAAAAATCGAACAAAGGAATTATGAACAGCAACGAAATAAATGGTTTCGATAAAACGAAATTACACTTTGGCGCAAATCTCGGACTTTCTCTCAGCAAAAATTATACCTTTCTCGGCTTGGGGCCACAAATTGGCTACTCATTTAGCAACCATTTCATGGCTGGAGCAGGCATCAAATATTATTACACCAAAACAAAGGCTTATGATTATGGAAACTCGTACTTGTACAAAAACAACCTTTTGGGTGCGAATATTTTCGGATACATTTACCCCGTAAAATTTATTACTGTATTTGCACAACCCGAATTGAATTATTTATGGACCAGTGTTGAAAACATAACAACGAATGAAATCTCGAAAGACAGAGGAATTGTGCCTTCAATCGTAGTTGGCGTGGGATTTAGACTTGGATTTACGCATATTACGTTCAACTACGATTTGATCCACGAAGTGAATTCGCCCTATCCTGAAGGAATATTTTTAGGCATTTCGGCATTTTTTTGATTTTAGCTAACGCAACACTATATCTTTCACCACATTCATCCCTGCAGCTTCGTTTAATTTGTCGATCAAATTTTGTTTATTCATTTGCAATTCGGCACGCAATACCGACGATGATAGTTGCACATAAAGCACATTACGTTTCAGGTAAACATTGCGAGTATACTCTCCTACGCCCGATCCAAGCAAAGTTTTCCAAGCTTCAACAGCCCTTCGTTCGGCAAGATTGGTTTTCAATGTCGCATTGCCTTCGAAATATTCAGATAAAATATCACCTAACGATTTGGATTCTTGTTTTCTCATAATTTCATCGAAATATGACTATTCAAACACACGCGAAATATCGCCATTTTCAACCTTATAGATGTGATAATCATGATCCGTTGTCGACAATATTTCATCCAACGACTCACGATTGGTATCCGAGATGAAAATTTGTCCAAAATCAGAACTCGAAACAAGCTTCACGATTTCTTCCACACGCGAAGTATCTAATCGATCAAAAATATCGTCAAGCAACAAAATCGGTGTGGTTTGGGACGTCTCGCGCAAAAAAAGAAATTGCGCCAGTTTCAGGGAAACGAAAAACGTCTTGTTTTGCCCCTGCGAACCCACTCTTCTGATCGGATACCCCTCGAGTAGCATTTCCAAATCGTCGCGATGAACCCCCATTGTTGAATGTCCGAGAACCATATCGCGTCGTCGTCCGGATTTAAGTTGATGAGCGAAATCCGATGCATGAAGTTGCGACACATATTCAAGCGACACTGATTCGCTTGAACGACTTATCTGTTTGTATATAAGATCAAAAATAGGAATAAACCGTTTGACAAAAACGTTTCTTTTTTCGAAAATGGATTGTCCTTCCTCAACCATTTGCTCCTCCCATAAGTCGAGTAATGTTGGATCGATCAGCGAGGGTTCATTTTTCAGCAAAGCGTTTCTTTGCTGCAAAGCGTTGTTGTAGCGAATCAATGCATTCATGTATTCTTTGTCGAATTGCGAGATAACCATATCGACAAATCGACGACGTTCATCGCTTCCTCCCAAAATAATTTCGTTGTCGGCTGGCGAAATCATCACCAACGGAATAAAACCAATATGATCGGAGAGCCGATCGTAATCTTTTTTGTTCCGTTTGAATTGCTTTTTTTGATGTCGCCTGATAGCGCAATAAATTTCCTCGGTTTGCTGATTAGAAAAAAAATATCTACCCTGAATCATGCACACATCTGCATCGTGGCGTATGATCTGAGAATCGACAGGATTGATATGACTTTTACAAAAAGAAAGATAATATACGGCATCGAGCAGATTGGTTTTCCCCATGCCATTATTGCCAATAAAACAATTTATTTTTGGAGATAATTCGATATCGACTTGTTCAAGATTCTTGAAATTGAGGATGGATAATTGTTGAAGAACCATACACTAATTTTTTTATGCTTCGTCAATAAGTATTTGTTGCAATTCCTCCGGCGTAATATTCATTCTCAGCCTTCCTTGAGAAGCAAACGTAATTCTTCCCGATTCTTCCGAAACAATGATCACTTTGGCGTCGGTTTCCTGCGAAATACCTAATCCGGCCCGATGACGCAACCCCAAATGCTTGGGGATGTTGGGGTTTTGTGAAATCGGCAAAATACAACCGGCCGCCTTTATTTTTTTACCGACAATGATCATAGCGCCATCGTGCAAAGGACTATTTTTGAAAAAAATATTTTCTATCAGCCTCGACGAAATGTCGGCGTTGATGATTTCACCCGTCTGTTCATACAAACTTAATTGAATATCTCCTTGAATCACGATCAATGCTCCGGTGTAGGATTTAGCCATATTCATACAAGCAAGTACAATGGAAGTAAGATACGAATTATCTTTCTTTTGTCGTTCGGAAGGAGCGAATAATTTGTACACGAATCGCCATCCCCTACGGGACCCGAGCGACATCAGAAATCGCCGTATTTCGTCTTGAAACAAGATGACCAGCAAGAAAAGTCCTATGCTTACAAACTGATCGAGAATCAATCCAAGTAGCACCATATTAAACACTTGCGACACAAGCACCCAGATAATCAAAAACACGAGAACGCCCATGAACAACGGTCGCATTCCCGAAATTTTCACAAGGTGAAAAAGATAAAAAAGCAGAAGAGCAACAAGTACTACATCTATGAAATCCTTTATGCCGAAGTGTGCAAACATACGATAAGGGTATAATTTATTGTTTTTCGAATTTCTTTATTTCAGACACAATACGAATGCACTCTATGGCCTCCTTCACATCGTGAACGCGTAGAATATCGGCACCATTGAGCAAAGAATAGGTATTTAATACCGATGTACCATTCAAACTATCATTAGCAGTTGTTTCGAGCAGTTTGTATATCATCGATTTTCTAGAAATTCCGACCAAAACAGGAGCATCTAAAATTTTGAAATAAGAAAGATAAGACATTAACTCGTAGTTCTGTGACAACGTTTTACTAAAGCCGAAACCCGGGTCAATGATAATGTCATTCACGCCCAACTGATTTAATGATGTCATTTTTTGAGAAAAATAAAAAAGTATGTCCTGTAAAAAATTTTCGTATTGAGTCAATGACTGCATTGTTTGCGGCGTTCCCCGCATATGCATCAGGATATACGGAATATTCAGTCGAGCAACGGTGCTAAACATACGTTCATCGATCTGTCCTCCCGAAATATCATTTATCATGTCCACTCCAAATTCCTCTGAAGCCATTGCGGCAACCTCTGAGTAAAAAGTATCTACAGATAAAAAAGCATCGGGAAATTCATGCCTCACAATTTTCAATGCAGGCCGAAGTCTTTCCATTTCTACCGAAGCACTCAAAAAGGGAGAAGAAGGAGCTGTGGACTGCGCACCTATATCAATAATTAAACCTCCTTCTTTCAAAATTTGTGTAACACGTTCAATAATCTCTTTTTCATTGGTCTTTCTACTCTGAGCGTAGAACGAATCGGGAGTAATGTTGACTATTCCCATCACAATCGGAGTAGAAAGATCAACCAATGAACCACGTATGTTGATACTCTTGGCCATATCACAAAGAAGAATTAGGTAATCGGTCAGGATAATCGATAGTGTAATGCAAACCTCGACTTTCTTTTCGTTCTGTAGCCTGTTTTATAACCAGATAACTTACTTTGATAATGTTTCGCAATTCACATATCTCGCGCGAAACAATCGAACGCTGAAACAAATCTTCCGTTTCGCGAAACAGAATGTTAAGCCTATCCATAGCTCTCTTCAAACGTAGATTGCTTCGAACGATGCCAACGTAAGACGACATAATTTCTCCTACTTCCTTATAACTCTGCGTGACAAGCACCAACTCTTCAGGCCAGGTAGTACCTTCGGCATTCCAAGCCGGTATGTTTTCTTCGAAATCATAACTTTTAAACCTGGGAATAGAATGCTTGGCTGCAGCATCAGCAAATACTACGGCCTCAATCAGCGAATTCGAAGCCAAACGGTTAGCCCCGTGCAAACCTGTGCAAGCGCATTCACCATTGGCATACAACCGACCGATGCTCGATTCTCCATCCAGATTGACACGAATTCCACCACATAAATAATGCGCTGCAGGCGCAACCGGAATATAGTCTTTTGTAATATCTATTCCGTATGTCAGACATTTCTCGTAAATCGTCGGAAAATGTTTTCGAGTTTCGTCCGGATCCTTGTGAGTTACATCAAGATAAACATAATCGTCCCCTCGAGTTTTCATTTCTGTATCTATGGCTCTGGCAACAATATCACGCGGAGCGAGCGATTTTCGAGAATCGTATTTATCCATAAACTCTTTGCCATCTTTCGTGCGCAGAACACCCCCGTAACCACGCATTGCTTCACTAATCAGAAACGAAGGCCGATCTCCCTGATGGTAAAGAGCCGTAGGATGAAATTGCACAAATTCCATCCCCTTAATTTCGCCTTTGGCACGTGCTACCATTGCAATACCATCGCCGGTTGCAACCAAGGGATTCGTCGTTGTGTGATAAATGCAACCTATTCCGCCGGTAGCCATCATCGTTATCCGAGAAAGGAATGTATCGACCCTGCCTATAGCCTGATCGAGAATATAAGCTCCGTAGCATTCGATACCTTGCGTATGCCGAGTGACAACCTTCCCCAAGTGGTGTTGTGTTAGAATATCGATTGCGAAATGATTATCAAAAACATCGATATTGGGATGACTTCGGACCGTATCGATCAAGCTCACTTGAATTTCGGCTCCCGTATTATCTTTGTGATGAAGAATTCGAAATTCTGAATGCCCACCTTCTTTATGTAGATCAAAATGACCGGTCTCGTCCTTATCAAAATCCACCCCCCAACTAATAAGTTCGTTTATTTGATCGGGTGCTTCACGAACAACTTTTTCCACAGCTTTTACATCGCAAATTCCGGCACCTGCATCCAATGTGTCAGCAATATGCTTTTCGAAATTGTCCCAAGGATTAGTTACAGATGCTACTCCACCCTGGGCAAAATAGGTATTGGCCTCTTCGAGAGAATTCTTGGCTATAATAGCCACTTTACCATACTTGGCAACTTTTAAGGCAAAACTCATGCCGGCAATTCCTGATCCTATCACTAAAAAATCATATCTGTAAACCATCTTGGGAATCTTAAATCTTTTACATCTACAAATTTACGCAATTAAGTTCAATTTAAAAGATACAGCATTCGAATAATGTTTTCACAAAATATCAAACACCATAAAAATATACGCAAAAATATTGTGTTAAATTGCTCAATTATATTGCTTTATTGCAATTAAAATATTTTCTTTGATACGCAATAAATTTGTTATTTTTGAAACGTTCAAATCAATCCAAACTCCTATGAAATCACATCTATTTATCTTGCTATTAACACTCTGCTTATTCACCGTTAGTGGATATGCTAACGAAACGACTCAAACAAACGATTCTGTTGTGACGCTTCGCGGGAGAGTGCTTGGCGCAGACACCAATCAGCCTTTGGTATATGCAAGTGTGACATTAAAAAACTCCAACATATCGAGCGTTACCAATCAAGATGGCTACTTCTCGATACGCGTTCCCTTATCGGCAAAAAATTCGCAACTTATTATTCGCCATCTAAGTTACGAAAATAAAGCCATTCCGGTGATCACACTTATCAACAATCCGAACAATCACATTTTGATGAACCCATCTTCAATTCAGTTAAAGGAAATTGAAATTGTTTCGGGGGATGGGGCACCTTTGATAAAAGAAGCACTTCAAAAAATACCAGTCAACTATTCTGATGAACCAAACATGATGATTGCATTTTATCGTGAATCTATCAAAAAAGGAAACAATTATATTTCACTTGTCGAAGCGGTTCTCGATATCTATAAAGCACCTTATCACTCTTACAGCAATGATCAGGCACGCATTTACATCGGACGTAAAGCTACCGATATAGCTTCTCGGGATACGGTGATGTTGAAATTTCAGGGAGGGATCAGCGACGCCCTCTTGCTTGACGTTGCCAAAAATCCTGAAATAGTTTTCGGAAAAGAAGGGGAAGAATATATTTTCAATATTGAAGGCTCTACCAACATCAATAATAAACCTCAATACATCATCTCTTTTTTGCCAAAGGTTTCCGGTAAAGATATTCTCTTTCGGGGCACGATTTATTTGGACGTCAACAGTCTGGCTTTTTCGAGAATCGACTTCAACATGAATGTAGAAGGACGAAAAGATGCATCGAACATTTTTATCAAACGCAAACCGGCCAAAATGAAAGTAAATATGGAACATGCGGCCTACACTGTAAACTATATCGAGAGCGACGGAAAATGGTATTTTAATTACTGCAAAACCGACGTTGCATTTAAAGTGAAATGGACCAACCGATTTTTCGGATTGTTTTCGACCACCTACACCATTGGCTCCGAAATGGCAATTACCGATCGCTACAGCAACGGCGTTGTAAAATTTCCTCGTCAGGAACGTATCAAATCTACAGACGTGATCGCGGAAAAAGTGGAATATTTTCAAGATCCCAATTTTTGGGGAGATTACAATGTAATCGAGCCGGATCAGGAAATTACAAAAGCGATCAAACGACTAAGCGAAAAACTTCGTCGCCGCGAATAACAAAAAATCATATTTTCAGAATTGCTTGTCGGATAAAAAAATAACCCTTATCTTTGCAGTCCGAAAGTTAGTATTATTTAATAAACACAACATGTATTTAGACGCAGAAAAAAAGAAAGAAATCTTCGCCAAATACGGAAAGTCTAACACTGACACTGGCTCACCTGAAGCTCAGATTGCATTGTTTTCATACCGTATTTCGCATTTGACCGAACATCTGAAGTCAAATAAGAAAGATTATAACACGGAACGTTCGTTGAGAATTTTGGTAGGCAAACGCCGCCGGCTGCTCGACTATTTGATCGAAACAGATATCGAAAGATATCGCTCTATCATCAAAGAATTGAACATCAGAAAATAGCCCTTTTTCTCACGAAAAAAAAATCAAAGAGAGGCTGCTTAGCATTTTGCTTTGCAGCCTCTTTACATTTTGGTCTGTATAAATAACAGATTTATGATTGAAATGCACAATTGGGCTGAGTCACAATTTTGAAGAAGTCGTTTCCTTTGTCATCCACCAAAATAAATGCAGGGAAATCTTCCACTTCGATTTTCCAAATTGCCTCCATTCCCAATTCGGGATATTCCACACATTCGAGACTTTTAATATTGTTCTGGGCTAAAATCGCAGCAGGACCGCCAATGCTGCCCAAATAAAATCCGCCATATTTTTTACATGCATCGGTAACTTGCTGACTTCTATTACCTTTTGCCAACATAATCAGGCTACCTCCATGCGATTGAAATAAATCGACATACGAATCCATACGTCCTGCGGTAGTTGGGCCCATCGAACCGGACACATATCCCTTTGGTGTTTTGGCTGGACCGGCATAATAAATCGGATGGTCTTTGAAATATTGAGGAAGGTCTTCTCCCCGATCAAGACGTTCCTTAAGTTTCGCATGTGCGATATCGCGTGCAACAATAATCGTACCGTTGAGCGACAAGCGTGTCGAAACAGGATATTTTGTCAAATCGGCCAAAATTTCTTTCATCGGACGATTCAAATCTATTTTCACACCACCTGCTTCGCCTGCCTGACGATATTTTTCGGGAATTAAACGACCAGGATTATCTTCGAGTTTCTCAATCCAAATACCTTCTTTATTGATTTTTGCTTTGATGTTACGGTCAGCCGAACACGAAACACCCAATCCAATCGGACACGACGCACCATGACGAGGAAGTCGGATTACACGAACATCATGCGCAAAATACTTACCGCCAAACTGTGCACCCAGTCCCAACTTTTCGGAAGCCTTCTTGAGGCGCTCTTCCAGCTCGAGATCGCGAAATGCCTGTCCATATTCGTTACCTTCGGTAGGGATATTATCATAATATTTAGCCGATGCCAATTTCACGGTTTTAAGATTGGCTTCGGCCGAAGTACCACCGATGACAAATGCAATATGATAAGGCGGACAGGCAGCAGTACCTAACGATTGCATCTTCTCGATCAGATAATTTTCGAGTTTGCCTGGAGTAAGCAACGCTTTCGTTTCCTGATAGAGATAAGTTTTGTTCGCAGATCCGCCACCTTTGGCAATACACAGAAATTTATATTCATTGCCTTGAACGGCATACAAGTCGATTTGTGCAGGCAGATTACAACCAGTGTTTACTTCATCATACATATTGAGAGGAGCATTTTGCGAATAACGCAAATTCTCGTTTACAAATGTATTGTAAACACCATGCGAAAGGGCTTCTTCGTCATTGCCACCAGTCCATACTTGCTGACCTTTTTTACCGATGATAATTGCAGTACCCGTATCCTGACAGAATGGAAGTATGCCTTTGGCCGCTATTTCGGCATTGCGCAAAAATGTGAGAGCTACGAATTTATCGTTTTCGCTTGCTTCCGGATCATCCAAAATTTTTGCAACTTGTTGCTGATGTTCCGGACGAAGCAAAAATTCCACATCGCGAAAAGCGGTTTGAGCCATAAGTGTAAGCCCTTCAGGCTGAACTTTTAGAATTTCCTTCCCTTCGAATTCCGAAACCGAAACATAATCTTTTGTCAATAAGTAGTATTCGGTATCATCTTTCGATATCGGGAAAGGCTCTTGATAAACAAATGGTTTCGTTGCCATAAATTATTTTTTTTGTGTTAAATTAGTTATATTCCACTTTGCACAAAAATACGAATAAAATCACTCTTCCTGAAATTGCTTCGATTAAAAAAGCGAAAATCGAAGAAATCGATTTATTATGAAATCGGATAAGGATATACAGATTTTCCGTTTTTTTAGATTATTTCTTGGAGACATTTACCTAAATAGCGCTAATTTTGTAGCAAACTTCTGAAAGGCTTATTTATGACCGACAAAATTAAGCATGAATGCGGGATAGCGCTTATCCGCCTCTTGAAACCTCTCGAATATTATTACGAAAAATATGGCACGTGGCAATATGGCCTCGAAAAGTTGTATTTACTTATGGAAAAGCAGCACAATCGCGGACAAGAAGGCGCGGGGCTGGCTTCGGTAAAGCTTGATGCAGTACCGGGAACAGAATACATTTTCAGAGAAAGGGGTTTAGGATCAAATGCGATTTCTGAAATATTCGAGAACGCACAAAAAACATTTCGAGAATTCAGCGCTGAAAAACTGAATGATATCGAGTATGTTAAGAAAAACGTTCCTTATGCGGACGAACTTTTCATCGGCCATCTTCGCTACAGCACCACCGGTCGCACAGGTCTGACCTATGTACATCCTCTATTGCGGCGCAACAATTGGGCTTCTCGTAGTCTCCTGCTTGCCGGAAATTTCAACATGACCAACGTGGACGAAATGTTTAATCAGCTTCTTTCGGAGGGACAACATCCTCGCGACACAGCCGACACATTTGTCATACTCGAATCGCTGGGACATTACCTCGACAGGGAAGTTCAGTATCAATATGATCACATTGAGAAAGAAGGTCTTACAGGACAACAAATTAGTCATTTGATCGAACAGCGACTCGATATCTCATTTTTGCTGAAGCGTGCCTGCAAAATATGGGATGGAGGCTATGTGATAAGTGGTTTGATTGGTTGTGGAGATGCTTTCGCAATGCGTGATCCGTGGGGTATTCGTCCGGCTTTTTATTATCATGACGATGAAGTGGTTGTCGTAGCATCCGAACGCCCCGTAATTCAAACTGCATTCAATCTGAAAAAAGAAGATGTACACGAACTACAACCCGGCCAAGCAATTATCGTAAAACGGGATGGACGTTTCATTATAGACCAGATTGCCGAAAAAAAAGAAAAAGTTGCACCCTGCTCTTTCGAACGTATCTATTTTTCGCGTGGATCGGATTACGACATCTATCGCGAACGAAAAAAACTCGGAGAATTGCTGATTCCGAAAATTTTGAAAACTATCGACTACGATTTCGATCATACCGTTTTTTCATTTATCCCCAACACGGCTGAAGTTGCATACTTTGGAATGCTGGAAGCATTGGAAAAATATTGCGACGAACAAAAAGCAAAGGAAATTAGCGAAAAAAACGGTTCGCTAACGCAAGCCGACATTCAGCAAATTCTTTCACGAAGGGTTCGCTCAGAAAAAGTGGCGATAAAAGATATCAAATTACGAACTTTTATTGCGGGAGGGAATACTCGCAATGATTTGGCTGCCCATGTTTACGATATCACCTACGGTTCGTTGCGTCGCTATGAAGATACACTGGTTATTATTGACGACAGCATTGTGAGAGGAACAACCCTTAAACAAAGCATCATCAAAATCCTAGATCGACTCGATCCGGTAAAAATTGTCATCGTTTCATCGTCGCCTCAAATTAGATATCCCGACTATTACGGCATCGACATGTCGCGCCTGAGTGAATTTATCGCATTCAAAGCAGCGATGCAACTGCTGAAAGAACGTGGAATGCAGGATTTGATTGACGATGTCTATCGAAAATCTCTGGCTCAAAAAGACAAGAAAAAAGAAGAAATTGTCAATTACGTAAAGGAACTTTACGCTCCCTTCACGGACGAGGAAATATCCGACAAAATCGCACAAATGCTTACTCCTGAGGATACGAAGGCGGAAGTAAAAATTGTTTTTCAGTCCATCGAAGATCTGCACAAAGCTTGTCCCGAACATGCAGGCGATTGGTATTTTTCGGGAGATTATCCTACTCCCGGAGGAAACAGAATGGTGAATTATGCTTTTATAAATTATATGCAGGGACAAGAAAACCGACCTTACCAATTTAAGTTGAAATTTTAAAGAGCGAAATGATTGAACGCATCCTGATACTCGAAAGTGTTGATCCCGTTATTTTTTTCGGTATCAACAACATTAATTTGCAATTGATGAAAACACTCTTTCCGAAATTGCGCCTTGTAGCTCGAGGAAATGTTATCAAAGCAATTGGCGATGAAGAAGAAATTGCCCATTTCGAAGAAAAAATTCATGAATTGGAAAAATTCAGTATTGAAATGAATCTGTTGCGTGAAGAAGACATTCTCGACATTGTAAAAGGCAAATCGCCAATCGTGGTGAATCAGGATAACCTCATCATTCACGGACTCAACGGAAAACCAATCGTGGCACGAACTACCAATCAAAAAAAATTGGTGGAAGCTTTCAACGACAATGACTTGGTGTTTGCTATTGGGCCTGCCGGATCAGGGAAAACCTATACTGCTATAGCCCTGGCGGTTCGTGCACTGAAAACCAAACAAATTCGAAAAATCATTCTAAGCCGACCTGCAGTTGAAGCGGGTGAAAAACTCGGATTTCTTCCAGGAGATATGAAGGAAAAAATCGATCCTTATCTGCAACCACTTTACGATGCACTTGAAGATATGATTCCTCCGCTTAAGCTCAAAGAATATATCGAAAATAATATTATTCAGATCGCTCCGTTGGCATTTATGCGTGGTCGAACGCTCAATGACGCGGTGATTATTCTCGACGAAGCCCAAAACACTACGAAACCCCAAATAAAAATGTTTCTTACGCGGTTGGGCCTCAATGGCAAAATGATTGTTACGGGCGATATCACTCAAATAGACCTTCCACATACCCAGCAATCGGGATTGATTCATGCCATGCATGTTCTCAAAGGCATCAAAGGTATTGCTACAGTTGAATTCAACAAAAAAGATATTGTTCGGCACAAGTTGGTGCAACAGATTGTGGAGGCATACGAAAAAGAAGACGAACAATACAAAAAGAACAAAGTAGAAACGAATTTAATTTGACTTATAAAAAAATCTTCACTTATTCTGCAATTACAGATTAAAATTGATGAATAACGAAATGTTCTCAAAATAAAAAAACAAATTAAACCATTTTCACATTAAATTATATGAATAATACATTAACAAAGACAGATTACCACTTTCCGGGACAAACGTCAGTTTACCACGGAAAAGTGCGCGACGTGTACACCATTGGCAGCGACACGTTGGTGATGATTGCCACCGACAGAATTTCGGCATTCGACGTCATTCTTCCAGTAGGAATTCCCTATAAAGGACAAGTGCTCAATCAAATTGCATCTAAATTTTTGGATGCAACTGCCGATATTGTACCCAATTGGAAACAGGCTTCGCCCGATCCAATGGTTACCGTTGGTGTGAAATGTGAACCATATAAAGTTGAAATGGTCATTCGCGGCTATCTCACCGGAAGTTCGTGGAGAGAATACAAGCAAGGTGCCCGCACTCTTTGTGGCGTTTCTCTTCCAGACGGAATGAGAGAAAATCAGAAATTTCCATCGCCGATCATCACGCCTACAACCAAAGCCCAAGAAGGACACGACGAGAATATCTCGAAGGAAGAAATCATTGCACAAGGATTGGTAAGCAAAGAAGAATACGAACAAATCGAGAAATACACCTACGCTTTGTTTGAGCGGGGCACACAAATGGCTGCCGAAAAAGGGTTAATTTTGGTGGACACCAAATATGAATTCGGTAAAAAAGACGGCAAAATCTACCTCATTGACGAAATTCACACTCCCGACTCATCACGATACTTTTATAGCGAAGGATATGAAGAACGATTCGAAAAAGGAGAAGAGCAAAGGCAGCTTTCGAAAGAATTTGTTCGTAAATGGCTTATGGATAATGGGTTTCAAGGACAGGCAGGTCAAAAAGTACCTGAAATGACTCCCGAGTTTTGTGAAAGTGTTTCGGAGCGATACATCGAACTGTTCGAAACCATCACGGGCGAGAAATTTGTAAAAGCCGACACAAAAGATTTGGAAAAGCGCATCGAGAAAAATGTTTTAGAATATCTGAGTAAATAAATTTATCCATCAAACGATAATCAACCGTTTTCTTAAATGGCATACAACGTAGAAAAAATACGTCCTTACAACACAGCTGAGTCGAAAAGGGAGCAAGTATCGCACATGTTCGATACCATTGCTCCCAACTACGACAAACTTAATGGTGTTCTGTCGATGGGAATCGACAAATATTGGCGAAAGGAGGCTATGAAAGTTCTATATCGATTTCGGCCGAAGCATGTGCTCGATATTGCCACCGGCACAGGTGATTTCGCCATTTTGGCAGCAAAAATAGCTCACCCTGAACAGGTAATCGGAATCGATATTTCCGAAGGAATGATGCAAATCGGCCGACAAAAAGTTGAAAAACAAGGATTAAAGGATGTAATTTCGTTCGAAAAGCAGGACTGTGCCGACTTAAAATTTCCCGATAATACCTTCGATGCTGTAATTGCTGCTTTTGGTGTTCGCAATTTCGAAGATATCGACACAAGCTTTCGTGAAATCTTGCGTGTACTTCGTCCGGGAGGAGTTTTCCTTTTTCTCGAGCTCTCTACTCCCGAAAAAACGCCGATCAAGCAACTATACAAGGTCTATTCCGACCATGTGATGCCACTTATGACCGACCGGCTTGCTATCGAAAAACGCGCATACGAATATCTACCCGAATCGATTGCTGCGTTTCCGCAAGGGAAAGAAATGATGCAGATTCTTAAAAAGAACGGATTTGCCAAAATTCGTCTTCGTCGCTTGACACTCGGAATTTGTACGATGTACATTGCAGAAAAGCCAACAGAAAAAGGTCTCAAATATTGAACGGGATGGACACTTACGGCCTAATCGGATTTCCGTTGAAGCACTCTTTTTCGGCAGCATTCTTCACCGAAAAGTTTAGTCGTGAACATATTGATGCCGAATACCTTAATTTCGAAATCGACGACATTCTGCAACTTCGCGAAGTGATTTTGTTCAATCAGCATCTCAAAGGTTTGAATGTAACTATTCCATATAAGGAAAAAGTCATTCCTTTTTTGGACGAAATTTCGGATATTGCTGCTACAATAGGTGCAGTGAATGTAATTAAAATCACGCGCGAACCAGGCGATATGTATTTTTATCGACTTGCCGGATATAATACCGATTATATCGGATTCAAAAAATCAATCGAGCCGCTCTTGCAACCTCAGATTCATCGAAAAGCGCTGATTTTGGGGACAGGTGGAGCTTCGAAGGCCGTTTCGAAAGCGCTTTTCGATTTAGGGTTGGAGTATCGCTTTGTTTCGCGATCAGCAGGCGAAAACAGATTTACTTACGATGAATTGACGCCCGAAATTATGAAAGATTTCACCGTCATAGTCAACGCTTCACCTGTAGGCACTTTCCCCAATGTCGACGAATGTCCTCAAATCCCCTATTCATTTATCACACCGCAGCATCTGCTCTATGATTTGATTTATAATCCGGACGAAACATTATTTCTGAAACAGGGTAAAAGGCAAGGAGCTACTACAAAAAACGGTCGCGAAATGCTCGAACTTCAGGCATTGGAATCGTGGCTAATTTGGAACCAGCAGTAGAAAAGGGAATTACCCCTTTAAGATCGCCTTAAAGAGGTAATTTGCATAGTTAAGGTTTGGTTAAATCACTTGTATCTGAAAGAGATAGGAAAGAGAAGATATATAGAGATGATTGTGTAAATTCTCATAAATCCGGTTGATTATTCCATGCCATCATTTGTGTTTTGAACCGACTCGGGAGATTGATCCATCGTTGTTTCTACACCATCATTATCGATATAGAAAGTTTTCTTCGATTGATCATCCTTCTTGGTAGCTTCAACCTTGGTGATTTGCTTTTCGGCATTGTATTGCAGCGAATTAAGCTCGTATGTCTCACTTATTGTCCGAACAGCTTCTTGCACCTTTTCATTCAAATCTTCTAATTTAACTTCTACAAAACCGTCATCCTGCATTGCATACATCATTTCGATAGAAGGAGCTTGAGTGTCTGAGGTGCTTTCAACATTCTTTTCGGAAGACTCCATTTCAATTTCGTTTCCTTCTGCATCCAGATAGAATGTTTTTTTCGAATTATCATCCTTCTTGGTAGCTTCAACCTTGGTGATTTGCTTTTCGGCATTGTACTGCAAAGCATTCAAATAATAGGTTTGATCGATCACGCGAACGGCAGCTTGCACTTTTTCGTTCAATTCTTCGAATTTGACATCTACAAAATCCCTATCCTGGCTCGTTTCAAACGATTCTGCAAATTGCACATTTGGCGAAGTAACAGTATTACTTGCATCTGTCTTTTGTGCTTCAGCCGGAGCTTCCATCTTTATTTCCTTGCCTTCGGCATCAAAATAGAAAATTTTTACGGTTTGGTCGCTTTTGTTTATCCCCTCAACTTTAGTAATTTCCTTTTCGGCATTGTATTGAAGAGAATTCAATTCATATTCCTGCAACACATCAATTATCGATGCCTGCACTTTTTCGTTCAGCGAATCCAGAGTTACATCTACAAACCCATTATCCTGCCAAACGGCAATCACGTTAGCCTCATGGTTCGATATATTCGAAGCATTGACACTTGTCATTGTACCCAATCCGGCTATTACTGCAAATGATAAAATAACTTTTTTCATAACGATAAATTTTTAATGTTTAACTTCATTACTTACTTTGATCTGAAATTTTATTTTCATCTTTCTGCATTTAATTATCCAAATATCGTACAAATCAAAATCATTATCGAGAAATATAGCTATATATTGCTAATTGAATGTCGATTATAACTTACATAAAGAATTAATACCAAACCGGAAAGGTGTAGAAATTGTGTAGAAAATGTGGAATTTTTCTACAAATAGAAGATGGGAAATCCACAATTGCAGCTTCAGAATGGGTACACTATACAATCCCAATTGATGAAAAATGGATACATACAATCAAATTTGATTATATTTGAACAGTCAAAATAAAGAATGATGAGCGACGAAAATTCATTAGAACGTGGAATACGCATAAAGATCGGATTGATTTTTCTGGTCATAGCCCTCTATTTCACAGGGGTTCTTCTTTATTCTTTACGACTGAAAAAAAGTGTCGATGAACAATCAAAAAATGTTGATACTTCCTATCGAATACTTGCTCAAACGGGCAACCTTATCAACTCGGTTCAGCAGGCACAAGATCTTATGAATTCATATCTACTAGCGCCTCAGGATATGGACAGGCAAGTATATGACTCAATATCAACCGACATTCTGCAACAAATTGCAACCATTAAAAAAGAAAACATCCGTCAAGATCAAAATCAGTTATTGGACAACATCGATTCGCTGTTGGTGGAAAAAAATAAGATTGTAGGCCGGCTCATTATTCAGTTTAAGGCACAAAATCCGTTGAGCGAAATCGATAAAAAAATCGAAACTTCATATTCCGATATTGTAAAAGATTCCGTTTCTGTAACCACATATAAGGATACTACGGTAGTCGTAAAAAAAGAAAAAAACTTCTGGTCGAGAGTGAAGGGCGTTTTCAATCCCAAACATGCACCCGACACAACAATTACCATCACCCAGACAAAAAAAGATACTGTTCTTACGTCGAAAGTCGACACCACATTTTATAACAATCTGAAAGATATCACGCACGAAGCATCGCTCACCTACTCTTCCAACATCAGACGCATCGAAAAACAGGTACAGGAGTTAATTCAGGCCGAACAGTCGATAGCACTCCAAATATCCCAACTCCTGACACAATTATACGATAGAACGATGGAAGTGGTAAAATTGAATACAGCGAAAAACGAAAATCTTACTCAAAAGATTTTTCTTTTTGCCGTTGCCGTAGGGGCTTTTTCATTACTGCTCATAGCAACTATCATTTTGTTTATCGTAAAGGATTTGAATAGGGGCCAAAAGGCCCGCCGCGAGTTAGCCGAAGAAAAACGACTCACCGAAAGCCTTATGGAAAGTCGTCACAAACTGCTTTTGTCCATTTCACACGATATGAAAACTCCGCTAAGCTCTATACTGGGTTATCTCGAAATGTGGAATAGACAGGAATCCGACCCAGAAAAAAAACATCAGATGATTTCGGCTCAGAGCTCCGGCAAATATATGCTGAACATGCTTTCGAATCTTCTCGAATTTTCACGATTGGAGCAAAACTCCGGAACGCTCAACATTAGTCGATTCGACTTGGTTGAACTCGTAAAAGAGGTTGTTGAAATGTTTCGTCCGCTCATAGAAGAAAAAAATCTGAAACTCCAATTCGATAATCTATCTGAAACCACGTTTCCCACAGAATCGGATTATACGGTCGTTAAACAAATACTCACAAATGTAGTCTCGAATGCAGTGAAATATACTACGAGCGGGAGCATCCACATCACATTGCAACATGACGAAAAGGTAGTCTTAACTATTACTGACACAGGCATTGGCATCGATCAAAACGACATCGATAAAATTTTCAAACCCTTTTCGCGCATCGACAACGCATTGCAAACCGAAGGAAACGGATTCGGCATGTACGTTACAAAAGGTTTGGTAGAATCTCTGCACGGCAATATTTCGGTAAAATCCCAAAAAGGCAAAGGCACGCAAGTAACCATTGAATTTCCTTTCGAAAGGATGGAAACGCCAAAGATTGATTCTGAAGATGAAATCCAAAAAAGAAAAACCGAAATTCGTAATATTTTGATTTTCGAAGACGATGCACCGCTTGGCAATATGATTTCGGAATACCTGAAGAAACGTGGATGCAAAGTTGTTCTTTGCCGAAATGTGGAAGAAATGGATCAGTTGTTGAATGAAATTTCGAATTTCGATATCGTTCTCACCGATATGGAAATGATTGGCATCACCGGAAAAGACATTTTGGACAGCATACGTCGGCGTGATTCACAAATTTCGGTTTGGATCATGACGGCACACGACGACTATTCTACCGAACAGGCTTCGAAAGACGGGTTCGACGGTCTAATCACCAAGCCCATTCGATTGAACCGGCTCGATCAAATTCTGCATCTCGACAACTCGGAAATATCTAAGCCCATCAATCAACAATTTCCCTCGCTCGTCTCTCTTTTTGGCGACGATGAAGCTGCCGTTCGCGAGATTCTGAGAAATTTCGTAGAAACCTCCGAAAAGGATACAAAACAGCTGCTTAACTTGATCGAAAAAGACGATTTCGAAAATGCTCAACAACTGTGTCACAAAATGCATCCTTTTCTTGCTCAACTCGATGCCGATTATTTATGCCATGTGTTGATAAAGATGGATAAGCTGCGTGGACAGGATGAATCTACATATCCAAACTGGAAAACCGAGCTTACAGATGCCGTCAAAAAAATAGAAAAGTTTACGGAATCGGTAAAAATCAATTATTTGCAAAAAGAGAAATAAAATTGACAAAAAATATAGCACCAATCGCTACAGTAAAGAGTTCGATAACTATTGTCAAGTATCTATGCCATACAAGTGCAATTTATTATACAGAGTTTTTCGATCGATACCCAACATGCGAGCTGCCTGAGATTTGTTGCCATTGACTCTGGCCAAAGCAGCTTTGATTTTTTCTATTTCGGTTTCTGGATTTTTGTTTAATGAAAGCGGCTCAGGCAACAAATCTTCGGAATCTATCACCTTTTCGGTCGGCAAATAAATAGACTCTGCTCTGATAGTATCGTCGGTTGCGAAAAGCACTGCTCGACGAATCACATTTCGCAATTCGCGCAAATTACCGGGCCAGGAATAATTCTTCAATCTTTCCAAAGCATCTTTTTCGATGAATCGCACGTGTTTGTCGAGCTCGGCATTTGCTTCGTTCATAAAATGTTCGGCATAGGCACCAATATCCTCCAAGCATTTTCGCAACGGCGGAATCTGAATCATAAATTCATTCAACCGATGATAAAGATCTTCGCGAAAATTGCCGGCCGCTATAGCTTTTTCAAGATCTTCATTCGTTGCAGTTACAAGCCTGACATTCACCGCAATATCCGTATTGCTTCCTATCGGACGAATTTTCTTTTCCTGCAGTGCCCGCAACAATTGTTTCTGAACACCGTAAGGCAAATTGCCGACCTCATCCAAAAACAAGGTGCCGCCGTCAGCTTCCTCAAAAACGCCTTTTTTGTCTTCAACAGCCGATGTAAACGAACCTTTTTTATGCCCGAAAAGCTCGCTTGGAGCCAATTCCATCGAGAGAACACCACAATCTACCGCCACAAAAGGGCCGTTCGCACGATCACTTCTGTCGTGAATCATTCGGGCGGTATGCTCCTTGCCCGTTCCACTCTCGCCAACAATCATTACGGCCATGAGTGTGGGAGCCACCAAATCGACATAATAACGCATCTGAACGGTCAGTGGCGACTTACCTTCTACAAATTTGCCTTTGGCGGATTGTGTATCGACTGATGTTGCTCTCTTTTTCGAAACATTTTCGTCGGGCTTGAGTGCACAAAGAATTGCTTCGATTTTTTCTTTCAAGACCGAAGGATTTAGAGGCTTTTCCAAAAAATCGGCAGCTCCGAGTTTAATGGCAGATACTGCTGTTGAAATCTCGCCGTAACTCGTCATGATGATAACCGGCGTATTCAAACGTCGTTCATTCATCCAATTGAGCAAAATAATTCCATCCCCGTCAGGAAGTCGTAAATCGGACAAGACGAGATCAAACGAAGACTTCAGCAATTTTTCCTTTGCCGACTGCATTTCAGAACACAACACAGGCGAGAAATTGTTTCTTTCGAACCATTTTTGCAACATGTTTCCAAAAGAAGCATCATCTTCCACAATCAATATTTTCGAATTCATTGAAAAAAAATAGAACAGGTAAAGATAAAATTTTTTCTTCGGAAATGAAAACGAGTATTGAAAAGATAACTTTTATGAATACCGATTAATTTCCGTTCAGTTTTATTTACACGCCCCAACAACCACAATATCGCGTCTGTAAGGTAACATATTGAAGGCTGAAATATAACTTTTATGAGAAGTTAAAACGACCTGAAATTTTTGCTTGGTCGAGTAAAATATCGATTGTTTTTTTATTAGAACCAAGTACGGCGCAAATACGACGGGAACATGCAACGAAGAATATAATCGAAAATGATTGAAAATCGGGCTATCGTTTTTTTTTCGATCTGTGTATAAAAATCATTTTTTTTGATATAAATTTGCGCTTGAACAGAGTAATTTATTTAATATCTAATCGATCATGAGTAATAAACTTTCCAGAAGAAATTTTCTAAAGACCGCAACCGTAGGTGCAGTCGGAGTAGCCGTGTTTCCTCAATTTTTGGCCTCGTGTGCACAAAACAAAAAAAACGATGGCGAAAAAATCATCCGGCTTGGATTTATCGGATTAGGGCAACAGGCCATGTATCTGCTCAACGGATTCATCAGTATTCCGGGTGTTGAAGTGGTAGCCGGCAGTGATGTGTACGGCGTGAAAAGAGAGCGTTTTTTAAGGCGTGTAAACAATCATTATGCCACCTCGCAACAAAATGTTGCCGTAGAAACCTATGGCAACTACAAAGATTTACTTGCCCGCGAAGACATTGATGCAGTTGTGATAGCTACACCTGACCATTGGCATGCTTTCATAGCAATAGATGCCTGCAAAGCAAAGAAAAATGTTTATCTCGAAAAACCGCTGACATTCACTATCAAAGAAGGACAGGCATTGGTTAAGGCTGTTCGTGATAACGGCATTATTTTAGCAGTGGGCAGCCAGCAACGCTCCGATCCCAATTTTCAACACGCTGTGCGAATGGTACAGGAAGGAAAAATCGGAAAAATCGAGCGAGTGAACGCTTACGTTGGAGCACCACCTACTCCTTATGATCTACCTGAAGAACCTGTTCCCTCTGACTTGGATTGGAAGATGTGGTTAGGACCTTCAGAATATGTTCATTACAATTCTCAACTCAATCCACCCATAAGTCTGGATCCCGAACAAAACGAACAGTTTTGGGGAGCATGGCGTTGGTATAAAGAATTGGGAGGAGGATTCACTACCGACTGGGGTGCGCACATGTTCGACATAGCACAATGGGGACTGGGCATGGACAACAGTGGTCCCGTCGAAATCATTCCTGCCGGCTACCGGGACACAAAATTCCTTACCTACAAATATGCGAACGGAGTGGTAATGACGGAAGAACCGTTCAACGAACAAAAGACCAAAGGAGTGAAGTTTTGGGGAGATAAAGGATGGATTGAAGTATCGAGAGAACATTTTCTGGCTTCAGACGACAGTTTGCTGCCGCCAAAAGTAGAAGAAACCGAAGGTGCTTACGAAACCAAAATACCGCATCTGGTCAACTTTATCGAATCGATAAAATCGAAGACCGATCCGGTTGTTCCTGTAGAGATAGGACATCATTCGTGCACGGTTTGTACATTGGGTAATATCGCCTACGATCTGATGCGGCCTATCAAATGGAATCCCGAAACGCAAACTTTTGTAGATGATGAGGAGGCAACGAAAAACAGACTCTACAACAAAACCTACAGCGAAGGATATTCTCTTTGAAAGAATCGCCTATGGTTAATAAACGACAGAAGCTGCCCGTAAGCAGCTTCTGTCGTTTGATAGAGTAAACAATATTATTTCTTTTCCTTGATCATAATTCCCAATTCGTCCAATTGTGATTGATCGACTTTCGACGGTGCATCGAGCATCACGTCACGTCCCGAATTGTTTTTTGGAAAAGCGATGCAATCGCGAATGCTGTCGAGGCCGGCAAAAATGGAAACAAGTCTGTCCAATCCGAATGCGATTCCTCCGTGAGGCGGTGCACCATATTGAAAAGCATTCATCAAGAACCCGAATTGTTCTTGAGCTCTTTCTTCCGTAAATCCAAGGGTAGCAAACATTTTTTTCTGCAATTCGCTGTCGTGAATACGAATGGATCCCCCACCAACTTCAACTCCGTTGATAACCATATCGTAAGCGTTGGCGCGAACTTTACCCGGATCGGTTTCGAGCAAAGGAATATCTTCCGGCTTGGGCGAAGTGAACGGATGATGCTTCGCAAAATATCGTCCCAGCTCTTCATCTTTTTCCAACAGCGGGAAATCTACCACCCACAAACATTTATAATCGAATTTGTCTCTCAATCCGAGGCGTGTGCCCATTTCCAAACGAAGTTCCGAAAGTTGTTTTTGCGTTTTTTCGGTTTCACCGGCAAGAATCAGCAGCAAGTCTCCCTGTTTGGCATCGAAGCGGTCTATCCAGGCTCTCAGGTCTCTTTCGCTGTAGAATTTATCCACTGATGATTTGATGGAACCATCTTCGTTGTAACGAACATAGATCAAACCTTTAGCACCAATTTGCGGCCGTTTCACAAAATCGGTCAATTCGTCGATCTGCTTCCTGGTATAATTTGCACACCCTTCTGCGCAAATGCCTCCTACATATTCGGCCGAGTCGAAAACGGAGAAATTATGACCTTCGGTCAGATCTTTAAGTTCGACGAATTTCATATCGAAGCGAATATCGGGTTTGTCCGAGCCATAATATTTCATGGCATCGGCATAACTCATACGTGGAAATTCGGGTAAATCGATATTTTTGATTGTTTTAAACAAGTGTTTGGTCAATCCCTCGAAAATATTTAAAATATCTTCCTGCTGCACAAACGACATTTCGCAGTCTATTTGTGTAAATTCCGGTTGACGGTCGGCACGCAAATCCTCGTCTCTAAAGCATTTTACGATCTGAAAATAGCGGTCGAATCCGGCCACCATCAGCAATTGCTTAAGCAGTTGCGGCGATTGTGGCAATGCGTAAAACTCACCTTGATTCATGCGCGAAGGAACGATGAAATCGCGCGCGCCTTCGGGAGTGGATGCCACGAGAACGGGGGTTTCAACTTCCAGAAAACCATGTTCATCCATATATCGGCGCGTTTCGAAAGCCATGCGATGGCGGAGTTCCAGATTTTGGCGAACCACAGTCCGTCGCAAATCGAGGTAACGATATTTCATTCGCAGATCGTCACCACCGTCAGTTTCCGTTTCGAGAGTAAAAGGCGGAGTTTTGGAGGGATTAAGCACAATGAGTTTCGAAACAATCAGTTCGATATCGCCGGTTGCAAGATTCAGGTTTTTATTCGAACGCTCTTTCACGGTTCCCGTAACCTGAACAACCCATTCGCGTCCAAGTTTGTTGGCTTGTTCGCAAAGATTGGCATCTACTTCCTGATTAAACGACAATTGAGTAATTCCGTATCGGTCGCGTAAATCGATAAAAGTCATACCTCCCATTTTACGGATTTTGTGCACCCATCCGGCAAGTATCACTTCACTATTGACATCGGCCGATCTAAGTTCGCCGCACGTTTTAGTTCTATACATAAGGTTTAAATTGTTTTTTCGCGAGTGCAAATGTACTGAATTCTTGCGTGAAACATACACTAAGACAAAAAAAATAGGAAATGTTTTGAGATGTGAGAGATTCGTTGTAATTTTGCGCCAC
>JARKPE010000126.1 GCA_029975415.1 Dysgonamonadaceae bacterium
AGATAAAAGGCGTGTGTATGCATCACGATTTGGGCTGTCTGGGGGCAGCAGTCAATAAACGCGCTATCGAAAGGCAATTGCAAATATTGAAAGGAATGGGTGTGAACGGCATCAGAACCTCACACAATCCTCCTGCACCCGAATTATTGCAATTGTGCGACAGCATGGGATTTATCGTAATGGACGAAACTTTCGACATGTGGAGAAAGAAAAAAACAACCTACGACTATGCACAGTACTTCAACGAATGGCACGAACGCGATCTCACCGATCACATTTTACGCGACCGAAATCATCCTTCGGTATTTATGTGGAGCATCGGTAATGAGGTAATGGAACAATGGACAGATGCCAATGCCGATACATTGGATATTCAACAGGCTAATTTAATCCTCAATCTGAAAAGAGATCCGGCTTCTCTCCGATCGGACTCTATGAGTGTAAATGCTCTGTTGACAAAAAAACTCGCCGACATTGTCAAGAATCTTGATCCGACACGTCCTGTTACCTCCGGAAATAATGAGCCCAGCCCTCAAAATCATCTTTTTAAATCGGGAGCTCTCGATCTGATCGGCTTCAATTATCATCTCTCAGATTTCGACAATGTAAAAATTAATTTTCCCGGTAAACCATTCATTGCAACCGAAACTACTTCGGCTTTAGCTACACGTGGATATTACAGAATGCCAAGCGATTCTGTCTATATCTGGCCATCACGATGGGATTTGCCTTTTTCCGATCCCTCCTATGCATGCTCCTCTTACGACAACTGTCATGTTCCATGGGGTTCGACGCACGAAGAGACTTGGCGAAAAGTGAACGACAATCCGTTCGTCAGCGGAATGTATATTTGGACGGGGTTCGACTATATTGGCGAACCGACTCCATATTGGTTTCCCGCTCGCAGTTCATATTTTGGCGTGGTGGATTTGGCCGGATTTCCGAAAGATGCCTACTATTTCTATCAATCGGTATGGACAGACAAAACCATGCTGCATGTTTTTCCCCACTGGAATTGGGAAAAAGGACAAACTATCGATATATGGGCGTATTACAACAATGCCGATGAAGCCGAATTGTTTTTGAATGGCGTTTCGCAAGGAGTTCGAAAAAAAGCACCAAACGAATTCCATGTCGTATGGCGATTAACTTATCAACCCGGTACGATTCGGGTAATTACCCGTAAAGACGGGAAAGAAGTCCTTTCGCAAGAAATTAAAACTGCAGGAGAACCTTATCAGATCAGACTTACGCCCGACCGAAAAAAAATAGCAGCCGACGGTACGGATTTGTCATTCGTCACGGTGGAAATTCTGGATCGTGACGGCAATTTATGTCCGAATGCCGAAAACCAAATCTATTTCGAAATATCGGGCAATGGAAAAATTGTTGGCGTGGATAACGGAAGTCCCATCAGCATGGAAAGTTTCAAGGCACCTGAACGAAAAGCATTCTATGGCAAATGCCTGGTTGTGATTCAAAGCGATAAAACCGCCGACAAAATTCGTCTAACGGCTACCTCCGATGGTCTGAAAAGCGATTCCACAATCATTGTATCGCAATAATGCTATAAGTATCTGAATTTTTATCATCCGGTATAGTCGTCGTTTAGAGTGCTAAACGGCGATTTTTTTGCAATTATATAGTAAAATTAATTTCCTGATTTCGGTAAGGCGTCACTCTATAAATTTTCGATTTCATATGAATTTTTTTGAGTAAAAATGAGAAGTGAGAAATGAGAAGTGAGAAATGGGAAATGAGAAGTGAGAAATGAGAAATGAGAAGTGAAAAGTGAAAAGTGAGAAGTTGGAAATGAAGAAATAGGAATTCAGACCTAAGAATTTACCGTCAATCATTACAAAATTATCTGCGGATATCTACATTGTGCATTTGCGAACATCTGCGTGAAATCTTTTTCTGAACTTTTTCTCGCTGATTGAATCTTTTTTCTGCGATGATCTGCGAGAACTTTCAAGACAAATGACAAGTGAAAAGATAAAAGTGGAGGTTGGGGAATGGAGGATGGAGATTTGGCTGTCAGCTTTAAAAGCTGCGTAGCAGCAAAATATTTGTAGTAGTAAAGGAAATACATCAACACAATCCGGAGCTGCGTGGCAGCGAAATATTTGGAAATGAAGTTTGGGGAAATGGGAATTTCAAATTACGAGTTACCAATTACGATTCTTTGAGCCTTAGTGCCTTTGTGGCTATTATTTGCCACGAAGACGAAAAGATACGAAGTTGGTGTTGTAATGGGCTAAATTATCGTAACTCCCTGTGCATTGTCTTTGACTATTTTCATAAAGAATTCATCAGTAAATCAATCAATCATCGAATCGGTATATTTACATTGTGCATCTGCGTGAACTGTTTTGCGTACATTTGCGCGAAATCTTTTTCGGAACTTTTTCTCGTTGATTGAATCTTTTTTCTGCGATGATCTGCGAGAATTTTCAAGAGAAATGAGAAGTCGGGAATGGAAAAGGAAGAGAGGATCAAGGCTCTCTAAAAACTCCTTGCCCTTTTCTATCGGTACGATACTTGTCGTTTCTGAACGATTTTTCATCTTGTATCACCCATTTGAGTGACGCGAACTTTATACGTATTTCGGTATGTATGCATTATAAAAATCTCATTAAGGTCCGGCGAAGTCAGGAGAGTGCTAAACGGCGATTTTTTTGCAATTATATAGTAGAATTGATTTTATATATAGGTCTCTATTTCAGATGAATATCGATAAGCTTAAACATCTCCCGTTTGTGCGGGTAAAAATCATTTTATACTTATTTGTTGTTGGTACGGATTCCTAAAACATACATATTTCGTTATTTCTGGTAGGTATCTCGGGAATTACTTTTGCATCCGATTATCGCTTCACCTGCAAAAATACTGTATTTTTCTCTTTTAGGGTGTTTTAACGCGGGAATATGAACCCGGAGTATCATTTTTTGTTTTTTGAGTTATGAATGAAGCTATTAATACGTATCACATAGAGTTGCTCAAACTGCCTGATCCCTCTCGAGATGATTTTCAAAAAGTGGATGGGATCGAATCTCTACAGATTGACGAAAAAAAATCGAAACTCTCATTTTCTGTTTCCGAAAAGCATGCGGACGATGCTGCCGAAATCGTTCAAGAACTTGTATCTCGAGTTCGCGAAGCGGGAGGTGAAGTGCTTTCGCAACATGCAACTTATCCCGTACTCAATATGACGTGTGCTTCTTGCGCATCGAGTACACAAAACATTTTGTCCAACGTTACGGGTGTTTTGCGCGCTTCGGTAAACTACGGAAATGGAAAGGGCAGTATCGAATATCTGCCGGATATAGTGAGCCCGCAAGCGATGAAGACTGCTCTGCAGGAAATCGGGTACGATCTGTTGATCGATGAAGCGGAATCTTCCTTCGAAAATGTGGAGCATCGTCATGCCGAAAATTATCGCAAACTTCGCCGGCAAACAATTTGGGCAATCGGTCTTTCAATTCCTCTGGTGCTGATAGGCATGTTTTTCATGCATATACCTTACGCAAATTACATCATGTGGATATTGGCTACTCCCATTCTGTTTGTTTTCGGTCGGCGCTTTTTCATCGGCGCGTGGAAGCAGGCAAAACACCGTTCGGCCAACATGGACACACTGGTGGCACTCAGTACCGGCATTTCCTATCTTTTCAGCGTTTTCAATACACTGTTCCCTCAGTTTTGGGAAAAGCAAGGCCTTGAAGCACATGTCTATTTCGAAGCTTCCGGTGTCATCATTGCTTTTATTTTGTTAGGAAAATTGCTCGAAGATCGAGCTAAGGGCAATACTTCAGATGCCATTCGCAAACTGATGGGATTGCAGCCTTCAACAGTTACGGTCATTCGGGACGACAAACCGGTAGAGATAGGCATATCGGATGTGATGATAGATGATATAGTGTTGGTGAAACCCGGAGAAAAAATTGCCGTAGATGGCGTTGTCGTCGAAGGAAGTTCGTTTGTGGACGAGAGTATGATCAGCGGTGAACCTGTGCCGGTAGAAAAACGACCCGGAGCTGCGGTGTTTGCCGGAACTATCAATCAGAAAGGGAGCTTTTCGTTTCGTGCACAAAAGGTCGGCAAAGACACTCTGCTTGCTCACATCATACAAACGGTGGATGAAGCACAGGGGAGCAAAGCGCCCGTTCAAGCTTTGGTAGATAAGATTGCAGGAATTTTCGTGCCGGTGGTGATAGGAATTGCCATCGCAAGTTTTGTTTTATGGCTGATCTTGGGTGGCGAAAACGGTTTCGTTTACGGCTTGCTTTCGTTGGTAACCGTGCTGGTGATTGCTTGTCCCTGTGCACTTGGGTTGGCCACGCCAACTGCTATTATGGTGGCCATTGGCAAAGCCGCCAGCGAAGGTATTTTGATTAAAGATGCCGAAAGTCTCGAGCAAGCGAAAGATGTGGACGTTGTGGTGCTCGACAAGACGGGAACTATCACCGAAGGAAGACCCTGTGTTCAAGAAATGACATGGTCATCGAATGCTACGAGCATTCATCGCGATATTTTGTACAGCATCGAATCACGCTCGGAGCATCCGTTGGCTGAAGCCGTGGTTGCCGCCATGAAAGAGGATGCATCCCTGCTCAACGATGTCTCCGTCGAACATCAAAGCGGGAAAGGAATCGAAGGCGTTTACGGTGGCGTCGAACGATATTTTGTTGGTAGTGTTACGTATATTCAGTCGCAACACATTCTAATACCTCCCGAATTGCAATCGAAAATCGATGAACATCTTGCGTCCGCCCATACCGTTTCTATTTTTGCTTCTTCCGAAAAAGCACTTTGCGTGATTGCCATCACCGACAAGGTGAACCCGACCTCGATAGAGGCCGTAGCCCAATTACATGAGATGGGTATCGATGTGGCTATCTTTACGGGCGATAACGAACGAGTAGCCGCCGAACTTGGTAAACAGCTGGGCATCACAAACGTGAAAGGGAATGTGCTGCCGGAACAAAAATTGCAACTAGTGAAGGAGCTTCAGCAGCAGGGCAAAAAGGTTGCGATGGTGGGTGACGGCATCAACGATAGCGCGGCATTGGCACAGGCCGATGTGAGCATTGCGATGGGCAAAGGCAGCGATATAGCTATGGATGTGGCCAAAATGACCATTATTTCGAATGATCTTACCAAAATTCCGAAAGCAATTCGTTTGTCGGCCGAAACTGTTAAAATCATTCGTCAAAACCTCTTCTGGGCGTTTATCTACAATGTTATCGGTATTCCGATTGCTGCCGGTCTGCTCTATCCCCTAAACGGATTTTTGCTCAACCCCATGATTGCCGGAGCAGCTATGGCTCTCAGCTCGGTGAGTGTTGTGTCCAACAGCCTTCGACTTAAATCGAAAAGCATCTAATTTAACAAATGGGAATTATTTCCGCAATGACATACTGTCATTCGGTCAAACGAATCTAAAATATTAAAAAATATAGCAAAATGAAAACCATAAGATTTAAAACAAACATCAATTGTTCGAACTGTCTGGCAAAAGTTACTCCCTCTCTCAATCACAAGGAGGGTATTGTATCATGGAACGTCGATCTCGATAATCCCGACAAAATCCTCACCGTCGAAACCGAATCGCTCGTGGCCGAAGATATCGTCAAGACATTGAAGAGAGTAGGGTTCGAGGCTACGGAAATTTAATGGTCGAAAAGATGTGGTAGCGTAAATTAAACTGTGTCAAGATTTATTGTCTTATTATACTGCCGGTGCGTTAAAATGTGAAACGGTTTAAGGAACGAGTAGGAATTTCAAATTCCCAATTACCAATTCCAATTCTGCTTGTTCTTTTTGCTGGCGCAGATATGTATCTGTGCCGCTAATAATAGATAACAGTAAAATACCTCTTTCTCGCCGATCCACGCTGATTTGTTTCTCGCCGATTACCGCAGATTTTTTCTCGCTATTAACATTAATTCTCTGCGTACTTCTGCGTATTCAATATGCGATTGTCTGCGTGAAAGCATCTTTTTATTTTCTCGCTGATTTGCGCAGATTTGTTTCTGAGTTCATCTGCGATTGTCTGCGTGAAAGCATCTTTTTCTTTTCTCGCCGATCCACGCTGGTTTGTTTCTCGCCGATTACCGCAGATCTTTTCTCCTTATTAACATTAATTCTCTGCGTATTCAATCTGCGATTTTCTGCGAGAACTTTCAAGAGAAGTTAGAAGTTGGAAGTGAGAAGTGAGAAGTGAGAAATGAAAAGCTAAAAGTGGAGGTTGGAGATTTGGCTGTCAGCTTTAAAAGCTGCGTGGCAGCGAAATATACGGAAATAGAGGATGGGAAAGAGTGAAAAGTGGAAAGTGAGAATTGCCAATTACCCATTTTCCCGCACGATTATATCGTGTGGTAAATCATTAACCATCGCCGGCATAAATATTTATCTGTACCAAATAAACAAAGATACACGTAAATATTTGCGCAGTCAAGTGTATCTCAACAAATCATTATATCTCGATCGTGTGTAATAAATGGATTGGTATAACACTGATTTCTCCACTTCTTTTTTGGAGCGTATCTCCGGCATATACCAAATAACCGCCTTCCGTGTTAGTGAGTTTGTTCCAATAACGGATTCCTTTAAAAAACTCTTCGGAAATCGTTTGACCCGATTTTATTTCGACAGGATATCGTTTTGCACTTTTTTGGATCAGCAAATCTACTTCATTCCCGATATTGTCGCGCCAAAAATAAAGGTCGTTCTGCTTTCCTTTATTGTACAGCCGTTTTAAAAAATCGACAACAACCAGATTCTCAAACAAACCACCTCTCAACGGGTGGATTGTCAGTTGCGAAACATCTTCAATCCCCATCAAGGCCGAAGCAAGTCCGGTGTCATAAAAATAAAGTTTGGGCATCTTTACGATGCGTTTGTTGTAATTTTCATGATAAGGATACAATCGAAATGCAATGAAACTTGCTTCGAGTACTCCCAGCCACGAACCAATCGTTTTGACATCTACTCCTACATCTGCAGCCAGACTGCTCATGTTCAGCAATTGTCCCGTACGCCCGGCACACAAACGCAAAAAACGTTCGAATGTATAAAGATCGGTTATGTTTTTCAATAAACGTACATCTCTTTCAACATACGTACGGATATAATTGTCATAATATTTTTTAGGATCGATTTCTTTCTGATAGATTTCAGGATAACCTCCCTTAAAAATCAACTGATTACTCATATTCGCTCCCGGATTGATTTCGCCAATATCCAACGGCAACAAAAACAAATAACCTACTCTTCCTGCAAGACTTTGAGAAATGTTGCTATTCAAGAGGAAATTATTGGAACCTGTCAGAATGAAAGAGCCGTTTTGTTCCTTTTCGTCTAAAATTTGTTGAAGATACGAAAATAATTCCGGCACGCGTTGCACTTCATCCAATATGGCGCCATCAGGATAATTGGAGAGAAATCCTCTCGGATCTTCCTTTGCAAACTGGCGTATGTCGGGATTTTCGAGATTGACGTACGCTTTTTCGTCAAATACTTTTTTTACTAAGGTAGTCTTGCCCGACTGTCTTGGGCCGGTAACGGCTACTGCTTTGAATTGCTCTGAAAGCAATCGTAATTCTTTTTCTGCTTCTCGATGTATCATGGTGCAAATTTACAATTTTGGAGTTGAATTCCAAAACTGTAAAACAAGCTATCAGCTAACAGCTATCAACTTTAAAAGCTGCATAGCAGCAAAATATTTAGAATTGGGAATTACTAATTTTAAATTACCAATTACGAATTGCAATTCTGCTTGTTCTTTTCGCTGGCGCAGATATGTATCTGTGCCGCTAATAATAGATAACAGTAAAATACCTCTTTCTCGCCGATC
>JARKPE010000130.1 GCA_029975415.1 Dysgonamonadaceae bacterium
GAGCGGCAAACGAGACTCGAACTCGCGACCCTCAGCTTGGGAAGCTGATGCTCTACCAACTGAGCTACTGCCGCCTTTCGGAATGCAAATGTAACAGTTTTTTATTTTGCAGGAAATTTATTTCCAAAATTTTATTGATATTTTATTCTCAGCCAAGCGAAAAATCATTAACTTTGCGTTCGCAAAAAGCAATCGGGATGTAGCACAGTTGGCTAGCGCGCCACGTTCGGGACGTGGAGGTCGGGTGTTCGAGTCACCTCATCCCGACAACAAAGGACGAAAGTTTGATTTCTTTCGTCCTTTTTGTTTTTACACATATCAATTCACAATCAAAAAAAATGACTGACTGCGAAAAATTGATTTTATAAGTATATGAAGTAAACAGGGGTTCCGAAACGGTTTATATAAGATTTTTACGGCTCTTTGATAATAGGTATTTCACGTTTCACGTTTTGACTGAGCGAGATCATGGTTTCGGTGGCTACTACACCGGGAATTTCCTGAATGCGGTTGTTGAGAAGATCCATCAAATGCTCGTTGTCCCGGGCGTACAACTTGACCAGCAGAGTGTATGGCCCTGTGGTAAAATGGCATTCGGTGATTTCGGGAATTTTTTCGAATTCGGGTACCACATTTTTATACATCGAACCCTTCTCGAGTTTCACGCCGATATAAGCAGTTGTAGCATATCCAAGCACTTTAGGATTAATATTATAACCTGATCCGGTGATCACATTGTTTTCGATCATCCGTTGAACGCGTTGGTGGATGGCAGCACGTGAAACGCCACATTGTTCTGCTACATCTCGAAATGGAATTCGGGCATTTTGAGAGATGATCTCTAAAATTTGTCGATCCAATTTGTCAATTTTTTCCATCGAATTTCTTTTATTATTTGCATTTTGACTTCAAAAGTAATAATTTTCTTTATTAAAATGACAAATTGAAATTGTTTTTTTTGAAGTCAAAATAATTTGTAAACTATAAAACCTCAATTTTGAAACGAATATTTTGGGGAAGGAAGAATTCTTACTCCAAAATGAAGTTAACCAGTATTTCTGCTAAATTAAAATCAAATGCCGTCGTAATTTTAATGTTTTCGTCATTCCCCTCTACTAAATGAATTTCCATACCATACTCTTCAGCCACCGAAGCATCGTCTGTAAAGGAGTTTTTAAAATCGCAAGAATAGGCTTTTTTCAAAAGATGGGCAGGGAAAACCTGAGGAGTCTGTACCAATTTCAACAAAGAGCGATCGATGGGCTTATTCCCATCTGGAGTGAGTATCCGAACACTATTTTTTTCGCACACTACGGGGATAGCTCCACATTGAAAATTTGCGGCTTCGGCAAATACTTTTTCGATAACCGAGTGAGCCACAAACGGTCGAGCTGCATCATGAACAGCCACCATTTGATCATCATCGATTGCCGCTAGTCCGTTTTTTACCGAATGAAAACGCGTCTCCCCACCATTCACGAGCAAATGCGGTATCTCAAACTTATACGAAGAACACAACTGCGCCCACAAATTACGATATTCGGGATGAAGAACAACGACTATTTTCATTTCCCGGTTGTAGTGATAAAAAACTTGAATGGTGTGCATCAGTATGGGTTTACCGCCCACAGGCACAAACTGTTTGGGCAAATCGGTACCCGCCCGAAGGCCTAATCCGCCGGCGACAATCACAACACTTTGTTTTTGTATGTCCTCCATGCAAAGACCAATTAAGAAATCTCATCGAGCATACGTTGCAGATCTTCGTCGGCTTTTGTGAGTTTTTCTTTGCAAAAAGCAATCAACTCCCCGGCATGCTTTACCTTTTCAGTCAGTTTATCCACATCGAGCTCGCCGGATTCAATGGTGCGGACAATTTCTTCCAGTTCTTTCCGTGCCTGAGAATAAGTCATATTTTCCATTTTTCGATATTTTTTATTTCCGAAGTTGTTTTACCATCCGAAAAAATAGTTTCGATGCATTCGTTTTCGACGAGAGAAGCAGCGGAAGTTACGATTTTACCCTTTTGCATAGTGATGGTATATCCGCGCTTCAGCACATTTTTGGGAGATACCATTTCGAAATATTGCTCAGCGTTCTCCATGCGATGTTTTTCACCACGAATCATATGTTCGGCGATATTCCGAAAGCGCACGACCTGCTCTTTGTGCTCTTGCTTAAGCACATCGAGTTGCTTTTGAGAATATGCACGAAGCATGAAAACGAGATTTTTGATTTCGCTGTTTTGCTTACTCGAAAAAACAGCAGAATGATGACATAAGTCCTTCGACAAAAGCACAAGCTCCGAATTTTCGCGACTAATCGTCTGTTTAGCGATAGTGATCAACCGCTGCTGCAACTCGGTTACTCGGGCAAGCGATTCGGCTTGATGATCGATAAAAAACTCGGCAACGGCAGTTGGGGTTTTAACACTCGTATGGGCTACCATATCGAGCACGGTGATATCGCGCTCGTGTCCTATGCCGGTTACGATAGGCAATGGAAATTGAGCACAATTGGTCGCGAGCAAATAAGAATCGAAACAATTCAGTTCTGAAGTTGCTCCTCCACCGCGAATGATAGCTACGGCATCAAACAACTCCCTGTTTTCGTAAATCTTTTCGAGCGCGCCAATAATTGAAGCTTCACTGTTTTCTCCCTGCATAGCAGCCGGAAAAAGTTTCGTGTAAAATATCAATCCGAAAGGATTCGATGTAAGTTGATGCGAAAAATCACCATACCCGGCGGCGGTGGCAGAAGAAATCACCGCAATCCGATTACAGACATCAGGCATAGGAAGTTCCTTATTAAGCCTGAGAACCCCTTCCTCTTCGAGCCGACGAATGACCAACATTCGGTTACGCGCCATTTCGCCGATCGTAAACGAAGGATCGATATCCACCACCGTGAGGGAATAACCATACTGTTCGTGAAATTCTACCGACACACGAACCAATACTCCTATCCCCGAAGTAAATGCCGTACCGGTTTGTGATTGAAAATAATTTTCGAGCAGTCGGAAGGTATTAGCCCAAATTACACCACGAGCGCGGGCAACAATATTTTGCGTAACCGGATCTTTTTCGATAAACTCCAAATAACAATGACCACTGGCAATTCGCCGAACATCACTTGTTTCGGCACGAACCCAATAAGTGGCGGGAAAATTGTTTTTCACTACTTCGCGCACAAAGCGATTCAGTTCCAGTAAGGTGAGCGATTGATTCATTGCTAAATTTTTAAGCGCGCTACACGCAATTCCAAAGGACTATCGATGACGATGTAAAGATATTGATTTTGTTTTTTCAAACTACTGTTTAGTCGAAAATTTAATAGATAATTCTTGTCGAGCTTGTTTTCGTAAAGAATCGTGCCACTTTCCGTAAGCAATCTGACCGTATATATATTAGGAGGAAACTCTCGATCGAGAAGTTGTACGGAAATATGATTTTTAGAATGATCCATCGAAACCGAAAAACCATCACCGGTGAATATTTCTTCGGCGGGTTCGATACTCTCAAGAACGGTTCTCATAGCTTTGGAGAGATCAGGAATTCCATATCCAAAGACAGTATCAGGGAGATTGCAACGATCGGCCGATTCTTTCAGGGTACGGAGGATGTCGGTGCGGGTAAGTTGAGGATGAATAGACCAAAGAGAAGCAACGAGTCCTGCAAGAAATGGCGACGAAAAAGATGTTCCATTCGACCATCCCACAACGCCGTTTTGATTAATCGTAGCCACTCCCACTCCCGCCGAAACAAAATCGGGTTTTATGCGTCCGTCGGCCGTAGGGCCAAGAGAACTAAATTTGGCAATGGTGCTGTCAAGTTGAACAGCTCCGACTGTAAGCGCATGAAAAGCATCGGCAGGAATCGTAATCTTTCTCCAGAGTTTATTGCCCTCATTCCCGGCACTGCACACCAACAATATACCTTTTTGGAAAGCTTTGTCGGCGGCACGTGTCATGAGTGAAGTGTACCCATTAATCTGCTCGTAGCGGTAACTCAACGATCGATCGTCAAAATCGCTATAACCCAAAGATGTGTTCACGATATCCACACCTACGCTATCGGCAAATTCTATTGCTTCTACCCAAAAATCCTCTTCAACGGGAAATTCGCTTTGCGAATCTTCGGATCGAAGCAGCCAATAAGATGCTTCGGGAGCAGAACCGATCATCAGAGTGGGCTGTTTTACGGCCATAGTAGATAATACTTTGGTGCCGTGATCGTTTGCCGAAAAAATATATCCGTTCGGGACAAAATCCTTATATCCAAGCAGGTTGTATTTTGCGAAATAGGGAATAACATCCACATTGGTAAACCCAGCATCGATAACGGCAATTGCAATTCCTCTCCCCCGAAAACCGGCTTTGAGCATCCGATCAGCGTTATGTAAGGCAAACTGTTCACGAGAGATTCCAAAAAAATCCTTTTCGGAGACGGTATCCTCACAAAAAAAAGGTTCGAGACGTGGTCGCATAAGATGAGACGTATGTTGATCATTGCCGCGCCAGATATATTTAACGGAATCTACAAAAAATAATAATCGTACGGCCTCAATTTGCAGGCTGTCCTTCAGCTGAACCACGCAGGTATTGAACCACTTGCTCTTCGAAACAATTTTTGCGCCCGAATTTGCAATGATCTGCAAATAATTTTTCGAGACAGGAAAATCGGTACTATCGATATCGACCTGTTCTTTACGTTTGCGCTCTATTGCCCGTTTCGATAAAAAAGATTGCGGGTTGACCACCGAATATTCCATATCACTCCCTTTATCCTTCAAATATACGCGGAAGCGATATTCGAGCGGAGTAGTTTGCCCCAAAAGCAATATAGAAAAAGTGGCAAATAGAATGGTTGTGTAGATGCGTAGTGTCATGATTTTAACTGATGGATAAGCAAAAATACATACGATTTATCAAAAAGAAAAATCCGCATCGCGATTTTATTCACGATGCGGATCGACAGCAGCAACGATTGTCCTTAATCTTTACTGAACCCTTCGGTCATTTTCTGAATATCCTGCAACGTGAAATCACCCAGAAACTGTAGTATCACACTTTCATCATCACTACCATCTACAATCATGATGAGTTCGCGAATACTTTCGGGCTTGCCTTTCATAAAAAAATTCACGTTGTCGTCGTCATCCGATTTCACGCGCATCAGCAACTCATAATTACCACTTTTGATCTGGTTGTTTGCCAGAGAAACCATGCGTTTGCCTATATTCTTATCCTCGGTAGTAAGAATGAGAATGGACGACAATTTGTGCAAAAAATTGCCCACGTCTATTCCCCCATAATTCATATTTTTTGCGTTTTTGGGGAAAAGAGAAAGCATGTTCTTCGAAATGTAAACCGACGTAACACCATCCATTTCGGTAAACTGTTCGAATGGATTCTTTTGGGCTGAAAGATTTGCTGTGAATACCACAAAAAGTAAAGCTATCAATAATTTTCTCATTGTTTGGGATATATAGTTTGATGAATAATCTTCTGTGTTTTTTCGACATGAACAGCCGCTTTTTCGATAGGCTGCATGCCTTTTTCGAAATTATCGGAAAACAACTGCAGAGCGTGCATTGTTGCCCGATAAGCATCATTTGGATTTTGATATGTGTCGGCCATCAAAACCGGTTGGGGACTATCGTATTGAACAAGAAAACGGATTCCGAACACAAGCAAAACAGAGGCGGCAACAACCAAAAACGGAGATAACAATCTTCGCACCTTGGACTTCTCCGACTTCATTTTACGATCGTCGTCAAACGAATCGATGAGCGCGGAAATTCTTTGTTCCAAGTCGGATGGGATTGGCACATTTTGGTCGTAAAACGATAAAAACACCCGACTATCCTCTTCGAGCGACGTCGGAACAATTTCCTGTCTAAAAAAATCGGACAACCGCTTTTCCTCATCGAGCGAAGTTTCTCCTTTATAAAATCGGTCGAGCAGTTTATGTATTTCTTCGATTTGCATATTCATTTTGTTTTTATTATCACGGCTCATGTCGTTCGATCAATACCAGTTGAGCCTTCATCGCACTTCGCGCTCTCGAGAGCAATTGTCTTATATTTACTTCGGTATATTGCGTAACATTCGCTATTTCCGGAATTGACAAATCGGCAAAATGTCGGAGTTGCATTACTTTTTGCTGTGAAGCAGGCAATTTTTTTAAGCAATCCATCACCACCGAGAGTTGATCCTTCGCCATCAGAGTATGTTCGAGCCACTCATCGCTTACCGTTTCGTGATCCGGATCGAGCAATGTCGTCCGATTGCGATAACTTTCGCGAAGCATATCGAGAGCCAGATTTTTGGCCATTCTGGTGACAAAAGCCTCGTCATTGCGAATATCATCGAGTCGGTCACGCAGCTGCCAGAGCTTGATGTAAACCTCCTGCGTAGCATCTTCCGCATCTTTTTCGTTTTCGAGAATCGAGTATGCTACCCGATAGATTTGTCGATGGAGACCCAGAAATCTATCTTTAAACTCACTATTCTCCATCACTTTTTTTTGATGACCATTTCTCGATATCCTTCGGATCTATTTTTCCGGTAATGCTTATCAACGCGGGATCCTCACCAGAAGTAACAATTACCAGTTCGCGAATCAAATCCTTTTCGAAACGAAGCAAAATTTTGGATCTCTCGCTGCCATCGTTCGTGTTTATAAACGTTTCGTAACGGTTATCTCGCAAGTTAGAGACGCTTTCGTTAAAACGTTGCTTCACTTCGGGAGAGCATTCTTCGAGCGACAACACCTTGATGCCAGAAATATTTGCCAGCTCGCCGTTCCCCCGCTCGAAGGTTTTCACTATGGACATCAACAATCCTCCCAATTTCACTTTCTCGACATTCTTAGCAGTCGAAAACTCATTGAAAAGTCGGTTTACGGATATTTGTGCCCACATTGCTGAACACAAAGCTGTAAAAAGCAGCACACTAACAATTCTTTTATACATTGCTATAGAATTTAATTTGGGAGAAACATCAATCAGGATCGTTTCTATACAGAAGACGAATCAGATAAAATTTTGTGACGCGAATTTGTTCAGATGGTGTAGAAAAAACCGTCTTTGGGAAAGAATTGCCGGCAACCTCTCTTGCAATTTGGCGGGCAGTTATTCTGCTCTGACTACTTCCTTTCCGAAAGGCACAAAAGCAAGCCTCATCAGTTTGAAATGCTGATTGCCAAAAGGAATTCCAATGATAGTGATATAAAACAGCACCCCGAACAACAGATGCGTCAGCGCAATGGGCAATCCACCGATAAAAAACCAAATGATATTCATAATAGTGGACAGACAACCGGAGCTTGAAGGAATAGTGCGGATTTTTTTGCCAAAAGGCCATAGAGCAAGTTCGGCCAGTTTGAGGGTCTGAAGCCCAAATGGTATGCCGACAATCGTAACCATCATACCTATGCTGCTGATAACATATTCGATGGCGGTTACCGCACCACCGAACAACACCCAGATAATATTGCCTAACGTTTTCATCGGGCAGCTATCACTTCGATCTCCATCTGAGCATTCTTGGGCAGCGCCTTCACGGCAAAAGCCGATCGGGCAGGGAAAACGCCCGAAAACTGTTCGGCATACACTTCATTCATGTCCGAAAAATCGTTCATGTCGGTCAAAAAAACTGTAGTTTTTACGATGGCATCCATCGTCAGTCCGACTTCTGCCAAAATAGCCCGAATGTTTTTGAACACTTGAGCGGTTTGTTTTTTAATGCCGCCTGTTACCATTGTTCCGGTAGCGGGATCGATAGGCAGTTGCCCTGACACGAAAATCATCCCGTTTGCTTCTATGGCCTGGCTGTAAGGACCGATAGCAGCAGGCGCTTGTTGCGTTGAAATTGACTTTTTCATATTTTTGGAATTATAAGTACTGAGTTTAAGTGACAAATGTAAATTCTTGATCTATGTTATGAAAACAATTCGCTGAATATATTGTCTAAATCTTTCTCTAAATCGCCTTCATAATCGTTATGAGGAATTCCAAGATTCTCAAGGGCTTTTTTAAATCTTCTATATCCATTTTCACATCTCAATTCTACCCAGTTGATTCCCAGATCATCTAGTTGATTTTTGTTTTGGATGGAAAGCTTGTCAGCAACAAATACATTTGTTGCTCTTGCTATCACAGCATCGGCACTTTCAGGATTTCCACGACCCATTAACTTTACTTCACACAAGTAGTCTTTACCGTCTTTTATCAGATAAAAATCAACTTCTCTGTCAAAGCCTTTATTTTTATCTTTTTTAAATATGCCCTTATAATTGCTTTCATCGACAGAATACAATTTGCAGAGAGTTAGCATAAGGGGATGCTCAACACGTTTGCCAGCAGTGCTCCAAAGTCCGCCACGGAGTTCAGCTCTTTTAACGGCAAGGGTATTAATTACAATTAAGCTTTCACTCACACTCAAATCTACAGAAACGCCTTTAAATTTGATTGTCAAATTTAAATCAATTTCATGCTCAGTTTCAACCAGATTTTTTATGCTTTCGTAAAGCACATCATAATGTTCATTTGCAGCATCAATGATTATTTCTTTTGTGGAAGAATTAAACATATTATGGATAGTTTTCTTGTTCAATCCCGAATTAATTGCAATTTCTTTAGCGGGTAAGTTTGGATTAAGAAATGCTTCTTTATACCAATCAACAGTAATGTCTTTACTTTGAAGTTTTGCTTCAACAATCTTTTTAAAGAAATCCATA
>JARKPE010000002.1 GCA_029975415.1 Dysgonamonadaceae bacterium
TTTCTCTGCTTAAAAATTTAAAGCGAATTAACTTGACATAACCAATTTATTACCAAAAAACGGCCTCTTTCTCCAAAAAAACATCTAATATTTGATTATTATTAACAATCATCGGACACATACCCTGCAATGTGGGTTAAAGTTATTTTTTTGCATAAAAATAAAGAATGAGTCTGCTTTAAAAAGTCCGGAATACTGAAAATTAACTTTTTAAAATGCTGATTTTCAGGTTTATTTTTGCTTATTTTCGATAAATAAGACTTATTCTAATTCAAGTGGATTCAAGAATATAAATTTATGTTTATGCGAAAATTAATTGTCTTGTTTTTATTATTTATTGTGGCCGTTTTTTCTGTTTTTACTAAAGAAAATCTCGCTATTGAAGCGCCAGGATCTCTCACAGGGCGGGTTGTAGATGAAAAAGGTTATGTATTGCCCGGTGCGACGATTATTATCGAAGGTACCGACATAGGAACCGTTTCGGACGTAAACGGTTTTTTTCGTTTAAGCGGACTTAAAGATGGCACCTATCGGATACAAGTTTCCTACATTGGTTACACTCCTTTTGAAGGAACGATTACCATTTCCGGTAATAGAACTGTCGCTATGGATAAAGTTGTACTGAAAGAAGGAATTGTGATGGAGGAAATTGTAGTGACCGGCATGAATGCCCAGCATAAGGCTATGTCCCAACAAAAAAACAGTATAAACATTACGAACATAATCTCTGCAGATCAAGTAGCTCGTTTTCCCGATTCAAATATAGGAGATGCATTGAAACGTATTCCTGGTATCAGCGTGCAATATGATCAGGGTGAGGCTCGCTTTGCGCATATTCGCGGCACATCGCCAGACCTTAATGCAGTCGCAATCGATGGAGTTCGCGTTCCATCGGCTGAGGCAGAGACGCGATCCGTGCAGTTAGACCTTATTCCAGCAGATATGATTCAAACCATTGAAGTAAACAAAGTGGTTACTCCCGATATGGATGCAGATGCGATCGGCGGATTCGTAAATTTGATCACGAAAAATCAACCGGCCATTCGTCGTATTACTTTCTTGGGTGGTAGCGGATGGAATATGATTTCGGAAAAACCGACATGGAATCTCGGATTTAGCTATGGTAACCGGTATCTGAGAGATAAACTGGGAATGATTATAGCTCTTTCTTATCAAGACAATCCGTTAGGATCGGACAATGCAGAATTTGAATGGGAAAAAGGTGATAACAACGCTGTTTATGTGAGCGATTATCAGATTCGGCAGTATTTTGTCGAGAGGGATCGTCAAAGTTATTCGTTGTCATTGGATTATGTGTTTAACGCCGATCATAAAATCGATTTCCAAGGAATGTATAACAGACGGCGAGACTGGGAAAATCGCTATCGATTCAGAGTTAAAGATATAGAACCTGCAGGGAACGATTTCACCACGTTTGAAATCAACCGTGAATTAAAGTTCGGAACTAATAATAACAAATCTGCCAGGCTGGAAGATCAGCATGTGCAAAAATTTTCGCTAAATGGAGATCACTTTTTCGACCGATTAAACATGAAATGGAAACTAAATTATTCCAAAGCATCTGAAGAGCGTCCTAATGAACGGTATTTGTCTTATCGTATCAAAGATAAAAAAAAGAAAGGTCTGTATTCGTTTAAAATGAACCTTTCCAATCCAAGAAAGCCTTATGCCTCAATGTTTAATATCGATGAAAACGATTATGGAAATTTTAGTTTTGATAAATATACAGAATCCTATCAATATACAGAAGACCGCGATATTTCCGGAAAAATCGATTTTATGTTGCCCTTCAGTAGTTCGGGCGAATGGAAGAACAGCGTCCGGTTCGGCGGAAGTTATAAATCGAAAAAGAAAAGCAATAACGAAGATTTCTATAAATATTTTCCTGTCGATGAAGATGCTTTTGATGCTCTCGTCAGAGGCAACCTGAAAGATATGACACGCGACAATTTCCTTGCCGGCGACTATAAAACAGGAATGTTTCCCGATAAAGAAGTTTTCGGAAATATTGTTCTTTCGAATTCTCCCGATTATGAAAAAGAGAAAATCCTCGAAAACGACTTTGCCGATTTCGATGCGACCGAAGATCTAATTAGCGGATACATAAGATACGACCAGCGTTTGTTTGATAAAATGGATTTAGTATTAGGCTTCAGGGTTGAACACACTGCTTCGAACTATAATGCCAATACTTGGATTATCGATGCTGAGGGTAAAGAAAGCATACAACCCATTGAAGGCAAAAACGATTCATACACCAATTTTCTTCCATCCGTTATTGCCAAATGGGACGTAAGCGATAATTTCAAGGTAAAGGCAGCATGGACTAATACATTGGCTCGTCCGAAATATATCGATTTAACGCCAAGACAAATGATGAATTTCGAAGATGGAGAAATTGAAGTAGGCAACCTTGCATTAAAACCGACAAAGTCCATGAATTTCGATTTGATGTCGGAATATTATGTTGATGGCAGCTTACTGTCAGCAGGAATTTTTTACAAAGACATTCGGAATTTTATTGTTGACGAAAGGCTAAGAGATAAAGAAATGAACGGAATGGTTTGGGACAGATATATCCGACCCATAAATGCGGGAGATGCCAATTTATTTGGGTTTGAAATTTCGGCACAACAAACCTTGATATTTCTTCCGTCATTTTTGCGTTACTTCAACATATATACCAACTACACGTATAATTATTCCGATGTAAAAAATTTCAACTATGAAGGGCGTGAAAACGAAAAAATGCGTTTGCCAGGCACTCCCGAACATACGTTTAATGCTGCTTTAGGATACGATGATCGGCGATTTTCGGCCCGCCTTTCCTATAATTTTGCTTCCGATTTCATCGACGAACTGGGAGAGAGCGCATTTTACGACCGTTATTACGATGCGGTGAATTATCTCGATTTCAATGTAAACATAAAGGTTGGAAAATATGTAAACATTTATGCCAATGTGAACAATATTCTCAATCAGCCGTTACGTTACTACCAAGGAAGCAAAGACTATTCTATGCAGATGGAGTACTACAATTTTCGATTCGATGCAGGTGCAAAATTTATTTTCTGATCAAGAAATGATTCAATCAATATGACAAAGCAAAATTTTTTTATTCTTTTTTTATTCGTCCTCTTTTCGAGCAGTATTTATGGACAAAATAGTCAGGAGAACACTGAAATCGTATTTGATAACGGCTATAATTTCTATATCGGTAACGATTTGGGAAGAAACGGATATTTCAAACAGAAGACCGTCGCAGAGGTCATGGGCAATATGGCCGACAGTCTCGATATAGAGTTTGTTGTTGCTGCAGGAGATATTCATCATTTTGGCGGTGTCCGAAGTACTGCGGATCCTTTATGGATGACCAATTATGAGCTTATCTACTCTCATCCTGATCTGATGATCGATTGGTATCCCATTCTGGGAAATCATGAATATAGAGGAAACACGCAGGCCGTAATTGATTATTCCAATATTTCGAGGCGTTGGGTTATGCCAGGAAGATATTATACGAAAACAATCGTACCCGAGAATGGAGGTGATGATTTTTCCACCGTCCAATTGTTCTTCATCGATACAACACCTCTGATAGATGTATATTACGATGAACCGTCGAAATATCCCGATGTTCAGCTACAAGATACTGTCAAACAGCTTAGCTGGCTTCGAGATGAACTTTCCAAATCGAAGGCAGATTTTAAGATTGTTATCGGACATCACCCAATTTACGTTTCGGAAAAGAAACGGTCGGATGAACCCAGTCTTATTCACAAGCTCGATCCTATTCTACGCAAATACAAGGTAAATGTTTATGTAGCAGGACATTCACACACTTTTCAGCACCTAACAAAAAAAGACAGCCCTGTGAATTATGTGGTAAATGCTTCAGGTTCTTTAGGGCGTGAACCGATCAAAGGACCCGATACAAAATTTTGTTCGGGAGAAGAAGGGTTTTCGGTTGTTTCCGTAGGCAAAGATACGCTTAAAATGACCTTTATCAACTACAAAGGCAATCCGATTTATCAATTTGAAGTAACCACTGGCAAATAGGCTATTGTTGCTTGATTTTTTATACAAACAAAAACGATCCCCCCAAGACAGGGGGATCGTTTTTGTTTGACAACTGCATTTCTTTCAGAACAATCCTTCTACCGAAAGGTACCGTTCGCCCGTATCGTAATTAAATGTCAGAATACGTTTTGCGCTGTTCAATTCCGATATTGTTTTGGCGACTGCTGCAAGCGAAGCACCTGTAGATATACCGGCCAAAATACCTTCCGATTTTGCCAATCGTCGTGCATAATCAAATGCCTCGTCTTTGGTAATCTTGATCACGCTGTGGAGTACTTCCACATCTAACGTATCGGGAATAAATCCCGCACCGATGCCTTGAATGGCGTGTGGTCCCGAACGCCCTTCGGAGATGATGGGCGAATCGGCAGGCTCAACGCCGATGACTTGAATGGACGGAAATTTCTTTTTCAATTCCTGTCCAACACCGGTGATATGTCCTCCAGTGCCAATGCCCGTAATCAGATAATCCAATCCCTCGGAAAAATCGCGAATAATTTCCTGTGCGGTTGTGGCAGCATGAATTGCTGGATTTGCAGGATTTTTAAATTGTTGAGGAATCCATGCTCCCTGAATTTCCTTTTGTAATTCTTCGGCGCGTTCAATGGCGCCTTTCATGCCTTTTTCGCGAGGAGTAAGCACCAATTCGGCACCGTAAACAGCAATTAAGCGACGTCGTTCGAGCGACATGGATTCGGGCATAACGATGATTGTTTTGTAGCCTTTGACGGCAGCAATCTGCGAAAGGCCGATGCCGGTATTTCCCGAGGTGGGCTCGATGATGGTTCCGCCAGGTTTTAGTATACCGCGTTTTTCGGCATCCTCTATCATCGCCATTGCGATGCGGTCCTTAATACTTCCGCCCGGATTCTGCTTTTCGAGTTTTATCCAAACTTCCTGTTCGGGAAACAAATTTTTTAATCTTACGTGAGGGGTATTCCCAATTACCCCGAGAATGTTATTGAATTTCATAATTTCTGGGTTTTTTATATGACATAATTATCGGGTTCAACAAACCCTTTTACCGTTTTAACTTTTACATCCACTTTGTTATACACAAGCGAATAAGGAATCACACTATGTGTGAGCCATGCACCACCACCAATTACCGAATCGTGTCCGATAACGGTCTCGCCTCCCAAAATCGTTGCGTTGGAATAAATAACGACGTTATCTTCGACCGTTGGATGACGCTTGACGTCCGATAGATTTTTTTCAAGATATAATGCCCCGAGTGTTACCCCTTGGTATATTTTTACATTGTTGCCAATGACGGCCGTCTCGCCGATAACAATTCCTGTTCCGTGATCCATAAACAGATTTTTTCCGATGCTTGCGCCGGGGTGAATATCGATGCCGACTTTGGCATGCGCGACTTCAGAAAACAATCGCGGAATGAGGGGAACACCAAGAGAATGCAGTTTATGTGCTATCCGATGTACACTTAGGGCAAAAAAGCCCGGGTAGGAAATAATGACTTCTTCAAGCGATTTGGCTGCCGGATCATTACGTACATAGCATTGTGCGTCTTTGAATAATCGGTTGCGAAGCTTCGAAAAATTATCGAAAAATTCTGCGACACTTCCATTTGCAAATGTTTCGTCGGTCAGTTTTGCGATATTATCGAAGAGCGTATTTGCCGATACTTTTAGCTTATCACGGACCAAATTGTCATTTACACGTGTACACAAGGGAAACATGGAATCGAAGAGATCCATCAATGTTTGTTCGAGTTTACACTTATCGATAGGCGTGTACACGGCTTGAGGTTGAAACTTATCGATAAGTTCTAAAATGTTTTTGTTCATAAGGTGATGCTGTGAGATGAAATGGATAATATCTGTTTAGTTGTTTGAAATTGTGAAGAGAATCCTGACCGGTCTCTCATGCGAGTGATCAGCAACAACAATAACAACAGATATGTAAGAAGAATTGTTCCATTTTCGTCTAAAAGGAAGTACAAAGGTATCGAAAAAATCGAAATAACAAATAAAATCGCAATTATTTTACATTTTTTATTCTTTGAATCAGCTCATCACCCAACGCTTTTTTTTCTTCTATGTGTTTTAATGTGGTAAGTACAAATGGATTTTTGTCAAATGCACCGCGAACATATTCAAAATCCATCGCTTGATCCTCTATATTGCCATCGGCACCAAATCCGGTTTTGAAAGAAAGAGAAAATTCTTTTTTTGCATCTTCATATATCAACTGATCAAGCTTGATAACACTCTCTTTCCATTTCTCCACGATGTTAATTATATCTTTTGCCGTAATCGTAGTTTCATCGAGTTGGTAATATGATTTTATTTTATTCCACGCCCACGTCCATTCGTAAGTGTAATATTGTTCGTGGAGTTGGCGAAAAACGTCGTTTATTTCTTTTAGTGTAGTCAGTTCTCCTTTTTCGATTTTACAAAGCAACGCATCGATTTCCGTTTTAGGCGCAATTAGGCCGGAAACATCCACCCATTCGCCAAGTCCTTTGTTGGTATTAGGCTTCAATTGATTACGAATCTCTTCGTCAGTTTTAAATTCAGTTTTTTCCAGTCGTTTGATCAAGGAGTTCCCCAGGAATTTATGTATCACGATTTCGTAAAGCGACAATCCTCGTTTGAGAGCCGAATTTTTGATGATGCAACTTTGATAGGTATAGATTTCGGAATTTTTGCCTGCTGTTTTCTGCAATTCGTTGAGCAAATCCACACCGGCAAAAACTTTTTGAATGGTATAGGGGCTGAGCAGATTGAAATTGATATAATCGAGCCGGTTGGGATCTTTTCGTTTGTCGCGTTCAGGCCATTTTTTTGCATCGCGAATAGTGCCCACACTTCGTAAATTCACTCCGGGAGCGATATAGGTAGTATTGTCGTTTTCTATTAAATATGAAAAAGGCAAATTGGAAGTGTCGGAATGTTTGTAGTGACGTCCCAAGATTAGCGAATAGGGACCGACTTTGGCCGGCCAAAGAACGTAGGAATCGCTCGTTGTTTTGGCACCACGTTCGACGATACCTTGATGTATGGGTCCCAATTTATACATGTGATTGCTTTGGTTTGATCCGGATCCAGCATTCATAAATGAAAACATTCCTGCGATAAGCAGCGTCGATTTATGATGTGTAACCGTATAAGGGCCTGCAAACAAGGCGCAGGCTTCGCCATTCTCACCTTGACAATTACTGAAAAACAATGAGTCGGATGCCGAATATCCGTGATCGAGATGACAGGCTTGACCGATAAAACATCTTGAGATATGGGCGCCTCCGTCTATTCTTGTTCCGGAAGAAATGATGAAGTCTTCCGCAATAACATTGCGGCCGATATGAACCGGTGCTGCTTCGTTACTATTGATGCTCCCGTTTTTCAGTTTCATGGCGCCTGTTATTTTGGTGAAGGCTCCCATCTTTACGTTTTTGATGTATCCTACATTCACAATCATGCTTCCATTGCCGATTTCGCCCATGTCCGAAGCATGTTTTTCGCTATAAAAATCGATAATTGATTTCATGCGTTCGATGAGTTGAGGACGATGTCGATATAACGAGTAAATGTAAGCAAAATGAGCTGACAATTTATCGGTGATATGCACTTCACGGCCGCCGGTTTCGTTGAGTACATTCACTTCTACGCCATTGCCGAATGTGGTTTTCCCTTCTACCAATATTACATCGACATTCTGGATGAAGCAATCGTCGCCGATAACATAATTAGCAATGTAGTTTTGAACATTTTCGATGACGACATTATCTCCAATTCGGCAATTGTGAATTACGGCGCGATTGATGGAGGCATGTTTTTTTAGACCCGGCGTCAGTTCGAATTCTTTTTCCATTACCCCGAGCGTAATTTGTCCGGAGAATTGTGTATCGAAAATGTAATCGGGTTTGAATTCGTCTTTTACTTTAACCAACGACCAATCGGAATGAGAGCAACGATGCTTCTCCAATGTTTCGATTTCTTTTGAAGTAAGTTTCCGTAATTCGTTCATTGCAGGATTGTATTAAAAAACGAGAAAGGTCGCGAGACACTTCTCGTTTGAGAAAAATTATTTTTTTTCTTTCAGCGCCTGAAAGATGAGTTTTTCGAGTTCATCGGCGAGCTCAGGATTGTCCTTAATCGCTTGTTTTGCGCCTTCGCGGCCTTGAGCCATTTTAGTGTCGCCGTAACTGTACCATGAACCGCTTTTTTTGATAATGCCAAGTTCGGCACCCAAATCCACAATTTCGCCTTCGCGCGAAATACCTTCACCGTAGGTGATGTCGAATTCCGCTTTTCGGAAAGGAGGTGCAACCTTGTTTTTCACTACTTTGACGCGAACCTGATTTCCAGAAACTTCGTCACCGTCTTTGAGCGAACCGATTCGACGAATATCGAGACGCACGGATGCATAAAATTTGAGTGCGTTTCCACCGGTAGTGGTTTCGGGATTGCCAAACATTACACCTATTTTTTCACGCAATTGATTGATAAAAATGCAGGTAGTATTTGTTTTGCTAATGGTTGCAGTGAGTTTTCGCAGTGCTTGCGACATCAATCTTGCTTGCAATCCCATTTTCTGATCGCCCATTTCCCCTTCGAGTTCGGCTTTTGGCACCAGTGCTGCAACCGAATCAATGACAATAATATCAATAGCCGAAGATCGAATGAGTTGTTCTGCAATTTCCAGCGCCTGTTCTCCGCTATCCGGTTGGGAAATAAGCAGCTCTTCAATATTAACTCCCAGTTTTTCTGCATAAAATCTATCGAAAGCGTGTTCTGCATCTATAAAGGCTGCCACACCTCCTGCTTTTTGCGCTTCTGCAATCGCATGAATGGCAAGTGTAGTTTTTCCGGAAGATTCAGGCCCGTATATTTCGATAATCCTTCCTCGAGGATATCCGCCTACGCCCAACGCAGCATTCAATCCGATAGAACCGGATGGGATAACTGCCACTTCTTCCACTTTTTCGTCACCCATTTTCATGATCGAACCCTTGCCGTAAGTCTTTTCTATTTTATCCATCGCGGCACGGAGTGCTTTCAGCTTTTCGTTGTTGGGCGCATTTTCTTTTTCTTCTGCCATGTTTTGTATTGTTTGTGTTATGAGTCTATTTAAGAATTAATTGATTAAGACGCCATTCTTTAGTCCGAAAATTTCTATAATGTAATTTCCAACAGTTGATCGGCATGATTTTTTGTGTCAATATTTCGTCCTTCGATGATATTCCGAATAATACCGTTTTCATCGATAATAAAGGTTGTACGAACGGTTCCCATGTATTTTTTGCCGGCAAGCGTTTTTTCTTGCCATACACCAAATTGTTCGACGAGTTTTTTGTCGGTATCTGCAATGAGTGGAAAAGGAAGAGAATATTTTTGGATGAATTTCTGGTGAGAAACGGCACTGTCAACACTTACTCCAACGATGGCAAAGCCCGCTTGTTGCAAATCCTCATAACCGTCTCGCAAGCTGCATGCTTCTGCCGTACATCCGGGTGTATTGTCTTTCGGATAGAAATACAAAGCCAGTTTTTTCCCGGCGAAATCGCTTGCTTTCCACTCTTTTCCGTTTTGATCTGTTCCTAATATCTCAGGTATTTTATCTCCAATTTTTAATGCCATTTTTCTTTCTGTTTTTTATCAAGTTTGATTGCCAAAGATATAAAAATAATTGCAAGCTTATAATGGCTCGCTTAATGATTTTTTTAAAGTAATTTATACATTCCGCCAGGCAAGGCCTGAATAACGTTTTTCATTTCAAGTTCGAGAAGCGTCATAAACAGTTCCGATACCGGAATATTTAATTCGATGGCAAGACTGTTTACCTGCATTCCATCGGTTCCATTAAGCGCATTGCACACTTTCTCTTCGTCTTCCGAAAGATTTAAAAATATTTCACGTTGTCTCGGATGCTGAACTTTTATTGAGGTTTCCCATCCGAGTTGTTCGAGAAAAGTTTTTGTATCGCGTAGCAAGACAGCTTTATTATCGGCTATCAATTGATTACAACCTGCAGACATCGCGTCCGTGTTACGACCCGGGACAGCAAAAACTTCTCGGAAATAAGAGTTCGCAATCTCAGCTGTTATGAGTGCTCCTCCTTTTTCGGCCGATTCAATCACTACCAATGCATCGGCCATTCCGGCAACTATTCGGTTTCGTTTCACGAAATTGTGTTTGTCAGGATTGGTTTGACTTGGGAATTCGGTTATCAATGCTCCTTTTTCGAGCATTTCGATGGCAGTTTTTCGATGTACTGCCGGATAAATTCTGTCCAATCCATGAGCCAGCACACCGACTGTGGATAAATTAGCACTCAACGATGCTCGATGAGCACAAATATCCGCACCATAAGCCAATCCGCTTACAATCATCAAATCGGGAATTCTTTCTGATAATTGATGAATAAATTTTTTGCAAAAATCCTGTCCGTATTCTGTCAGGTTGCGTGTGCCGACAATACTCACTATTTTTTGCCGATTGAAATCGGCATTCCCTTTGGCATAAAGCAGAATAGGAGCATCTATGCAATTATTGAGTCGTGAGGGATAGTCTTTGTCGGTGAAAAAGAGGAGTCGAAGTTTGTTTTTTTCGACAAAAGCAAGTTCTTCTTCAGCACGTCGAATAACTTGGGGATTGCGAATTTCATCGATAAGACGACGCGAAATTCGTGGAATTTTTTCAAGATTACGTACGCTTTCCCGAAAAATCGCTTCTTCGTCGCCAACAGCCTGCATCAAACTTTTTGCAAGCATAATGCCCACTCCTTTGATTTGTGTGAGAGCGATGCGATAAAGCGATTTCTCTGTCAACATGTTATTCTTTCCCGTTATTTGTTGCTAAAAATAGTTTTCTGTTGTAGTGTTTTTATAAATAATCCTTGAAAGCTTCGTCGAAAATGGTGGGATACGAAAGTTTACCGTTAATTAGTGTTACTACTTCGATTTTTCCCTTTGCGCAAACGACATTGTCAGATAATCGGATGATTTGTTGATGGAAAATATATTTTAATTTTTCTCGTTCGAGTTTCGAAACCGTACAAATAAATCTATCCATTCCGATAAGCGGGACTTTGTATCTGATTTCGATGTGGGAAACCACCGCATCTATGCCTTTTTTGTGCAATTCAAAGAAGTTAAGTCCTACTTTATCAAGTAGTTCGTGGCGAGTAGCTTCGAAATAATGTTGATAATTGGCATTGTTGACATGTCCCTGAGTGTCGCATTCATAGTCGCGTACTTTCATTTCATATTCAAAAATATGTTGACTCATTTTTGATCGATTTTTAGCGTCGTTTTTCAAGAATCCATTCTCTTGCATTGACAAAAGCCTCCATCCATGGCGTAACGTCATGCTTGCGGTATTCGTAGGGATAATAAGCATTTTGCCAAGGGAAAATGGTGCGCTCCAAATGGGGCATCATGGCCAGATGACGGCCATCTTTAGAGCAAACGGCAGCAGTGGAATAGTCTGATCCGTTGGGATTTCCGGGATATTCATTGTAGCAATATTTTGCCGCAATGCAATATTCCGATTCGGGTTTGGGCAATTCGAAGCGACCTTCGCCATGAGCAACCCATATCCCGAGTTTTGTCCCAGTCAATGATTTAAACATAACCGATTCGTTTTGTGGAATTTCTACACTTACGAATGCGGATTCGAACTTGTGCGACGTGTTGTGTTTCATTTTGGGATGTTCGTCCCCCATTTCGGGATAAACCAATCCGAGTTCCATCATCAACTGACAACCGTTGCAAATTCCCAAACTCAGCGTGTCCGGACGTGCATAGAAATTTTTCAAAGCTTTGTTAGCTTTTTCGTTGTAAAGAAAACCTCCAGCCCAGCCTTTAGCCGATCCGAGAACATCTGAATTTGAAAAACCGCCGCAAAAAACTGCAAACTGCACATCTTCAAGTGTTTCACGACCCGAAATCAAATCGGTCATGTGTACATCTTTCACGTCGAATCCCGCAAGATGAAGTGCATAAGCCATTTCGCGTTCTCCGTTAGTGCCTTTTTCGCGAATAATAGCAGCCGTAAGTCCCGATTTTTCTTTTCTTTTCGGATTCATTCCTAATGACTCGAATTTACCTGAAAAGTGCGGTAAAAAGCTAAACTGCAGTGTTTGCTTTTTGTAGTTTTCGAAACGCGCTGCTGCGCATGTTTCGCCGCTTTGTTTGCGATCGAGCAGATAGGACGACCGATACCAAATATCGCGTAGCGCATCTATATCAAATTCTTGTCGGAAATTGTCTTTTTCGATAATCAATTTTCTATTCTGTATAGGGCGAGCAACAATGGCGTATCCGATTTCGTAATCGTTCAGAATTTTTTCTACCAGATGATGATGTTTCACCTGAATGATAATGCCGGGATTTTCGGAAAAAAGTATTTTGATCGGATCGGAATGATGAATTTTATCCAAGCGCGCCTCCAATCCACCTTCGGGATTAGCGAAGCACATCTCGAGCATAGTTGTAATCATACCTCCGGCCGAAATATCGTGTCCAGCAAGTACCAAACCTCGGTTGATAAGTTCCTGAACTGCATCGAAAGCGTTTTTGAAATATTCGGCATCGGTAACCGTAGGGGTTTCATCGCCTATCTTGTTAAGTGATTGAGCAAAGGCAGAACCACCAAGTCGGAATGTGACGAATGAAAAATCGATATAATAAATATATGTCCCCTTGATGTAAGCCAGATTAGGAGAAACAATTGTTCGAATATTTTTCACTTCGGCTGCTGCCGAAATAATAACCGTGCCCGGAGCAAGTACTTTTTCACTGCCATATTGTTGTGTCATCGAGAGCGAATCCTTGCCCGTTGGGATATTGATGCCCAAATCGCATACGAAATTCGAACATGCTTCCACTGCTCTATAAAGGCGTGCATCTTCACCCGGATTGCGGCAGGGCCACATCCAATTGGCACTAAGAGAAACGCTTTTGAGTCCATCGGCAAGTGGCGCAAAAACGATATTGGTCAGCGCTTCGGCAACGGCCAATATCGAACCGGCTGCAGGGTCAATCATTGCCGCCTGTGGCGCATGACCGATGGAGGTTGCCATACCTTCGAACCCGCGATAATCGAGCGAAATTGCCCCTAAATCGCTCAACGGAAGTTGTATTTCACCCTGGCATTGCTGCCTGGCAACTTTCCCGGTAACGGAACGATCGACTTTATTGGTAAGCCAGTCCTTACATGCCACAGCTTCGAGTCGGAGTACATTTTCAATGTATGTTTCCAGATCTTCGATAGAATATTCGGGCGCGGCATAAAATTCTTCAACCGTTTGATCGTTCATGATCGTAACCGGCGGTTTGCCGAAGAAATCTTCCAAATTCATATCGATCGGACAACGACCGTCAGCCTGACGGAACGTAAATCTCATATCACCCGTAGTTTCACCCACGACGTACATCGGCGATCGTTCGCGCGAAGCGATGCGTTCTATCCGTTCGATATCTTTTTGCTCACAGAGCAATCCCATCCGTTCCTGACTTTCGTTGCCGATAATTTCTTTGGCCGAAAGCGTTTTATCGCCGATTGGCAATTTGTCCATTTCGATGATTCCCCCTGTTTCTTCCACCAGTTCCGAAAGGCAATTCAAGTGCCCGCCCGCACCATGATCATGAATGGAAACTATGGGATTTTCGTCCGACTCGGCAAGCGAACGAATGACATTCGCTACTCGTTTTTGCATCTCAGGATTAGCACGCTGAACGGCGTTTAGTTCAATTCCGGAGGAATATTCGCCTGTATTGACCGATGAAACAGCTCCTCCGCCCATTCCGATGCGGTAATTGTCGCCTCCGAGAACGATGATTTTTTCGCCACTTTGCGGTTTGCCTTTCAGTGCATCGCGTTTGTTGGCATATCCGACGCCACCGGCGAGCATAATCACTTTGTCATATCCGAACTTTTTGCCGTTTTCTATGTGTTCAAACGTGAGCAGTGAGCCACAAATCAGTGGTTGACCGAATTTGTTGCCAAAATCGGATGCTCCGTTCGAGGCTTTGATCAGAATTTGTTCGGGTGTTTGGTATAACCATTTTCGGGGTTCAATATTTTCTTCCCAAGCACGACCTTTTTCGGTGCGGGGATACGAAGTCATGTAGATTGCTGTTCCGGCAACCGGAAGCGAACCTTTGCCGCCGGCAAGTCGATCGCGAATTTCGCCGCCTGTTCCGGTAGCTGCGCCGTTGAAAGGTTCGACAGTTGTCGGAAAATTGTGCGTTTCAGCTTTAAGAGAGAGCACGCTTTCTATTTCTGTTGTCTCGAAAAAATCGGGCTTGTCTCCGCTTGCAGGGGCAAATTGTTCTATTCGAGGCCCTTCTATGAAAGCCACATTGTCTTTGTATGCCGAAACGAGTTTGTTGGGATTGATTTTCGACGTGAGTTTGACCAATTGGAAAAGTGTACTTTCTTTTTCTTCGCCATCGATGATGAATTTGCCGTTGAATATTTTGTGGCGACAGTGTTCGGAGTTGACTTGCGAAAAACCGAAAACCTCGCTGTCGGTAAGTTTTCGTCCCATTTTTTCGCTTACAGATTTTAAATAATCGATTTCTTCGTCGCTCAAAGCCAGCCCTTCCTGCTTATTGTAAGCTGCAATATCTTCAATGTAGATGATGTCCTCAGGATGTTTGTCGATATGAAAAATCTGTTGATCCAATTTTTCATATTTTCGTTGAAGCATCGGATCGAAGTTTTCGCTAACACCTTTATTTTGATCATCCGGAAAAAATTCCTCGATGCGCGAAATTCCTTCGATTCCCATATTTTGCGTGATTTCTACTGCGCAAGTGCTCCAGGGAGTGATCATTTCGCGTCGCGGACCGATAAATGGCGAAGGAATTTCCGTCGCTTCGAGCATTTCGGCATTTCCGAAAAGCCATATCAATTTTTGAACCGTTTCGTCGGAGAAAAAAGTATTGGTTTCAACGCCAATAATGCTATGAGACGGAGTTCTGAAAAAAACAATCATAATCTATATTGTGAGGAGTTACAGCAAAAAAACGATTTAGTGTTTGAAGCACAAAGGTAATGAAAAGGGATGTAAATTGGTAATGGTAGAAATTGTTTTTGCGGGTTGAAGGGATAGGTATTATCTTTGTCTTCACGCAAAGTGTTTTTGTTCACTCAACACTTAATTCATGTTCGAAATTATTTTCAAAGGATTTATAATCGGTTTATTGGTATCCTCTCCAATGGGTCCTGTTAATATGTTGTGTGTTCAGCGCACACTCGATCGAGGGCATTTACATGGCTTGATAACCGGGTTTGGGGCGGTATTATCCGATCTTATCTATGCTTTAATTACGCTTTTGGGAGTTAGCTTGATTTCCGATTTCGTTGAAAAAGAGCAATATATAATTCAGTTAATAGGAAGCATAATGTTGATAATTTTCGGATTTATCGTATTCAGGACGCATCCATTGAAAGGGTGGTCTCCTCAAATACAACACGAAGAAACACGCTATATTAAGGATTTTGTTTCTTCTTTTTTACTTACTTTTTCTAATGTGACGATTATTTTTGTTTTTATTTCGTTATATGCGCGTTTTAGTTTCAATCCTTTTGAATATGGATATGGGAGTGTGATACTTGCTATGATTTCTATAACCATAGGTGCTGTTTCATGGTGGATTTTTCTTACGGCTTTTGTTTCGAAACTGAGACGGCATTTCAACCGCAAAGGTTTGGTTGTCCTAAATCGAATAGTTGGCTCTATACTGATGATAATAGGATTGGCTGGGTGTTTTTTGCCGATATTGCAAAAGCCTGTGTAAATAGGTATTATTCGTGTTTCCCCAACTCGATAACTTCCAAGTCACGAATATTGCCATTATCCAATACAAATCTTAATAATGTTCTCACTCGATGGAACCCGTATTTGCCGGCTGCACCCGGATTCATGTAAAGGCATCCCAATTTTTTGTCATACATCACACGCAGGATATGCGAATGACCACAGACAAATAATTTGGGTGGATTGGAAAATAATTCCGATTTTATTTTAGGCTCATATCTTCCCGGATAGCCTCCGATGTGTGTCATCAAGACATCTATGTTTTCTATTTCGAAACGAAGTTTTTCCGGATATGTGTAACGCGTCGGGTAATCGTCGATATTTCCGTACACTGCCCTAAACGGTTTCAAAGATTCGAATCGTTGAGCGAGTTCGAGTGAACCGATATCGCCTGCATGCCAAATTTCGTCACACGATTCAAAATAAGTCTCATATTTATTATCCCAATATTCGTGCGTGTCTGAGAGTAATCCTATTTTTTTCATCTTTTTGTTTGCATCAAAACAAAAGTACTATATTTACGTTTTATAATTTAAATTGTTCGTCAGTAATTTCTATGGGAAACTTGCCTTATAAATATTTCAAACGCGATATCAGTTGGTTATCCTTCAATTATCGAGTGTTACTCGAAGCCAAAAACGAATCTCTGCCGGTATATGAGCGCATAAAATTTCTTGCCATTTATTCTTCGAATCTTGAAGAATTTTATAAAGTGCGTGTCGCCGGTTATCACAGTTCTTTAATTCACAGCATCAAGCGCGATGAAACTGTTGAAGAAGCACTGCAAACGCTTATCGAAATAAACAACGAAGTTACTGCTCAAGAACAGGAATATGATCATATTTTTCATGATATGATTCTTCCGGAATTGAAGCGCAATCACATCATACTGCACCTCTCACACGAACCGCTTCCTTTTCATAAGGATTTTGTGGAGAAATATTTCAACGAAGAGGTATTTCCTTTTTTACAGCCGATGATTATTCAGAAGGATGATATACATTCTTTTATTCAGGACGGACGCATTTATCAGGTAATTAGTTTGCGCAAAAAAAAGAAAAACGGTCTTGTGAGTTTCGCTACCCGACTCACTTATGCCATTATGAAAATTCCATACACACGCCTGCCGCGTTTTGTTGAATTGCCTGAGCACAAAGGTAACCATTATATCATGTTTATCGATGATATCATTAAGGCCAATCTTAAGAGTGTATTCCCGGGTTACCAAATTTTGGATTGTTACAGCATAAAGATTTCGCGCGATGCCGATTTTACACTCGACGAAGACGATCAGGAAAATATTGCGGAAAAAATTTTGACTAAAGTACGCAAACGCAAAATAGGGGCTGTTACTCGTTTTCAGTATGACAGAGACATGCCGGAATATTTCCTGAAATATTTGTGTGAAGCCTATGAAATAGAGGAGGAAGAGCTTCTGCCATCGGGACGATATTTAAACTTATCGGAATTGGCCGAACTCCCAAATCCGGTAGGTGCTCCTCTCAAGCGATCTTTTCCTCGTCCTCTTCGTGTTCCGGAACTCGAGTCTAACAATTCGATTCTTAACGTTCTGCGAAGACAGGATGTGCTGATTCACTTTCCTTATCAGTCTTTCGACTATGTCCTGCGTTTTCTGATGCAGGCTGCTTTTGATCCTAAAGTACAGGAAATTAAAGTTACTCAATATCGTGTGGCTGAGAATTCGGCCGTCATAAATAGTTTGATTAGTGCTGCCAAAAATGGCAAAAAAGTTACTGTTTTTGTTGAACTCAAAGCTCGTTTTGACGAGGAAAACAATTATTTCACCGCTGAGCTTATGCATCAAGCGGGTATTAAAATAATTTATAGTCTGCCCGGATTAAAAGTGCATGCAAAGTTGGCTTATGTTCGCAAACGCAGCAGCGATCCGAAGCAGCCATTAAAAGGATATGCCTATTTGAGTACGGGAAACTTCAACGAAAAAACCGCACGAATATATTCCGACAAAGGATTAATGACTTCCAATCCCGAAATTCTTGAAGATATCGACGAAGTTTTTCGTGTGTTGGAGGGAAAATCACACAACCGTGATTTTAAACATCTGCTTGTTGCTCAATTCAATATGGTTGACGAAATTCTTAAAATGATCGATAGGGAAATCGAACATGCGAATAACGGGGGTATTGGGCGCATTATTTTGAAAATGAACAGTCTCGAAGACAAGGAAATGATCAATGCTTTATATCGTGCCAGTGAAGCAGGAGTGCAAATCGATTTGATCATTCGGGGGATATGTTGTCTGGTGCCTAACCAGCCTTATAGCCAAAACATCCGCATAACTCGTATCGTTGACGGATATTTGGAACATGCTCGTGTCTGGTATTTTTATAATAATGGGCAAGAAGCTGTATATCTGGCATCTGCCGATTGGATGGAACGCAATTTACATCGTCGTATCGAAACAGCATTTCCGATTCTTTCGGAACCACTGAAACGACAGGTAATCGATATTCTCGAAATTCAGTTGAAGGATAATCAAAGTGCCGTATGGATTGACGAAAATCTTCAAAACGTATTTAAACACGACAACAATCCTCCCGTTCGTTCGCAGGAAGCGATTTATGAATATCTTAAAGCACAATCTGCCAAAACTGGAGATGAGTAATTTTTTTCGCGGAGAAAAATTTATGCTTTAATTTGCAGTTCTAATCGCGAGTTTAAAAAGACGATTTACTAAATTTTATGGAGCAAATCAATAGTAAATCATTACAGTTCTTTTCGATTGAGAAGATCACACTAATATATATTGTATTTACATCGTTCCTAATGTTGATGTTTCGGCACAATACTCACAATGTAGAAACACTTCTGATGAACAGGTTTTTAATTGTTGCGGCCATATTCATTTTAGCCTTTTTAGGCAAGTCGCAAGATTTCGAACTCATGAAAACCATTCGAATTCTTTTCATTGGATTTCTAATTGTTTACTGGTATCCCGAAACATTTGATTTTAATCGTAATTTTGCAAATCGGGATTATCTTTTAGCCAATTGGGATGAGCGCTTGTTTGGTTTTCAGCCGGCTTTACTATTCTCGCATTTGATTGCAAGAGCATGGTTGGGCGAAATCATGTATTTGGGATATTTTTTTTATTATCTGCTTATAGTGGGTTCGGCGTTATATGTATATTTCAAAAATCGGGATTATTTCGAATTTTTTTTTGTGGCGGTTCTATTGTCATTTTTTATTTATTATCTGATATTTATTCTCTTTCCTACTGCAGGCCCTCAGTATTATTATTCGGCGATTGGTGACGCAAATGTATAGGCAGGGATTTTCCCTCATATTGGTCATTATTTCGACAATAATTCAGAGTTGGACGATTCGAATTCTGTTACAGGTTTTTTCCCTTCACTTGTCGAACGCATTCAGCAAATGGGTGAGAGGCCTACTGCCGCATTTCCCAGTTCACACGTCGGCATTTCTACTTTGATATTGTTATTGCTGATTCGAGGAAAACATTATTCGCTTTTTCTGCTATCTTTCCCCTTGTATCTTATTCTGGTTTTTGCAACCGTTTATATACGAGCTCATTATGCAGTTGATGTTCTGGCTGTTTTTTTGTCTGCAATTGCTTTATATCTTATTATTCCGTATTTCTGCAAATTTTTTATTGGATCTTCGGTTCCTATATTTCGATCTAAATAAATTTTAGGTGCTATTTGTCAATTTTCTTTGGTAAGAATATCTTGTAAATATAAATAGCTTGATTTCAGATACATGAAATATTTCTTGTATTTTTTATATTTATTTAATTATATATATGTTACAACATATAATGTTCAAACATAACTTTGTGGTGCATTTTAAAAATACAGCAATATGATAAAAATTGGAATTATTATCGGGAGTACCCGTCCTGGTCGCAACTCGGAAGCAGTTGCCAAATGGGTGTATCAATTAGCAAACACGCGCAAGGACGCAGAATTTGAAATTGTAGATATCAAAGATTACGACCTGCCGCTGCTTGACGAACCTATTCCTGCTTCGATGAATCAGTACATGAACGAGCACACAAAAAAATGGGCTGAGAAAATTGATTCGCTCGATGCTTTTATTTTTGTCACGCCAGAATATAATCATGCTCCAAGCGGGGCTTTGAAGAATGCCATCGATTATCTTTATGCCGAGTGGAATAACAAAGCTGCCGGATTTGTGAGTTACGGTTCGGCCGGAGGCGTTCGTGCTGTTGAGCAATTGCGCCAGATTATGGGCGAAATACAAGTGGCCGATGTGAGGGCTCAGGTTCAGCTTTCTCTTTTTACCGATTTCGAAAATTTTAGTGTTTTCAAACCCGGCGAATTTCAGGAAGCTACGCTTCACACCATGATCGACCAATTGGTTGCGTGGGGAGAAGCATTGAAAACCATCCGAAAATGACAATGAACTCATTCGATAAGTTACCCGTATTTTTTATTCCGCACGGAGGAGGCCCGTGGAATGTAATGGACGATTATATGGGCGATCCTGAAGGATATGGGAAACTGAGTGAGTACTTGAAAAAATTGGGACAAGAGTTCGGGAGCAAGGCCCGTTCTTTGTTAATTGTTTCGGCTCATTGGGAAGAACCGCTGCCGACTGTTCATTTTGGGAAAAATCCCGGCATGTATTACGATTACTACGGTTTCCCCGAGTTCACCTATCACATTCAATGGAATGCACCGGGAAATCCCGAATTGGCGGCCGATGTCGATCAATTGTTGCGGGCGTCGGGATTTAAGACGGCTCAGGAAACTGAGCGCGGATACGATCACGGAACTTTTGTCCCGATGATGGTGGCTTTTCCTCAAGCCAATCTTCCCACGGTGCAGCTTTCGCTTGTTCAAGGCTTGGATCCCGCCACTCACATCGCCATCGGCAAAGCTTTAGAACCGCTTCGTTCGGAGGGTGTTCTGATAATCTGCTCCGGCATGAGTTATCACAATATGCGCGGTTTTATGGCAGGAGGTAATTATGTTGGACGGGTTTCGAAACAGTTTGACGATTGGCTTACTGCTGCTGTCGAAACCAAGGATATTGAAAAACGAAACGAATTGCTGGTTCATTGGAAAGACGCTCCTTCCGCTTTGGAATCGCATCCGCGTAGCGAACATCTTGTCCCTTTGTTTGTGGCGGCGGGTGCTGCCGGAAATGATGTCGGAAATAAGGATTTTTCGGGAACAATAATGGGGGCAACTGTTTCGAGCTTTAAATTTGGATAAATTAAAATCGAACGTGATTATGGAAACCAAACCGATTACAATAGAATTTTTTCATGATGTGCTTTGCGCATGGTGCTATGCATTATCGCCACGCGTAGAGAGATTGAAAAAAGAGTATGGAGACAAAATAGAAGTTGTTCATCGTTCATTTGCATTGGCTCCCGAACCGGACGGAATTGCACGAATTTTCGGGTCGAAAGAACAGGGAAAAATAGAAATATTGGGGCATTGGCGTGCTGCCAACGAAAACGATGACGAACATCGCATTCATGCCGAATTGATGGCACGGAAGGATTTCGACTATCCCTATTCTACGCCAGGGCTATTGGCTTGTAAAGCTGCCGAGTTGCAGGGCGGAAATGCCATGCACGAGAAAATGTTTAACAGAATACAGAAAGCTCACATGACCGATTGCGACAATATAGCCGATTTTCAGGTGCTGAAAAAATGTGCAGCAGACGTTGGACTTGACGTTGAGCAATGGTCAAAAGATTTTCGGAGTGATGGTGAAACAAATGCTCGACGAGGATCTGCATCTCGCATATCGTTATGGTGTTAATTCGGTACCGACCCTCATTGCCAATGGAAAATATAAACTTAGCGGAGCTCAGCGTTACGAAACATTGGTAAGATGGATTGAACAAATAAAATGAACGTTGCCGGGCCGATACATGTTATAATGGGTATCTTAAAATTACAGCGAATATGAATATTTTAGTAACATTTAGAACGTTTGAGGGTCAAAAAGATTATTTAAAAAACATTTTTAAAGATTCGGCGACTGTCTTTTTTGCAGAGGATTATCAGGTGAAAGACTTGGAAAATGTGATTGCAAAATCGGACATACTTTTGTCTTGGAATCCTTCTGCAGAAGGAATCGATAAAAATCGTGTTCCATTGAGCAATATCAAGTTTATGCAATTGATGTCAGCAGGATATGATCATGTTCGACTCGAAGATTTTCCCGAAGGATTTCCTATTGCTTGCAACAAAGGAGCTTATGCCGAGCCAATGGCTGAACATGTTGTGGCAATGATGCTTGCCTTGAGCAAAAGATTGATCGTTTATCACCGGGATATGGCGAATGGCCAATTCAAGCAGATGGAAAGTCAAACCAAATTTATTAAAGGAACGACCGTCGGCATTGTCGGATTTGGCGAAATAGGGAAAGCTACGGCAAGATTGTTGTCCTCTTTTGGCGTGCATGTTTTGGCAATTAACACATCAGGCAAAACAGACGAGAAAGTCGATTTCATCGGTACACTTTCGGATTTGGATTACGTCCTCGAAAACTCCGATACACTGGTGCTGACGATTGCTTTAAACGAGAAAACAAAAGGGTTGATAAACCGACAAAAATTGGAATTGATGAAAAACGATGCCGTGTTGGTGAATGTTGCACGAGGTGATATCATCGACGAAAAGTCGTTGTACGAACATTTGAAATCGCATCCCGATTTTTATGCCGGAATCGACGCCTGGTGGATCGAACCATTTAAGTATCAAAAGTTTGAATTGCACTATCCTTTCTTCGAACTGCACAACTTGTTGGGCTCGCCTCACAACTCGGCACTTGTTTACAATGCCATGTTGATGGGCACAGAACATGCAGTGCAAAATATTTTCAGATTTATTCATGGTGAAAAGCTCGAAGGCCTTATTCGCTGAACTCGGATTCGAGCAATTAACAGTAAACATTTAAAATTTCGAGAAGAATGACTACCCAACAACCCAGAGACTTCAAAATAAAAGTCGAAATTTGGAGCGATGTCGTTTGCCCATTTTGCTATATAGGTAAACGTAAATTTGAGCGCGCATTAAACGATTTTTCTTCTAAAAATCGAGTGGAAATTGAATGGAAGAGCTTTCAACTTGATCCTTATGTCGTGACCGATCCCAAAAAGTCTTCTCTTCAACATTTAGCGGAGAGCAAAGGAATATCGGCCGATCAGGCTGTACAGACTATTTCGTACATAACCAATATGGCTAAACAGGTCGGGTTGGAATATCATTTGGATAGAACTCCGGTAGTAAATACATTCAAAGCCCATCGATTGCTGCATTTGGCAAAAAAATACGGGAAACAGAACGAAATGGAAGAAGCACTTTTCAATGCCTATTTTACGCAAGGAAAAAACATCGATGATAATGCGACGTTACTTCAATTAGCTTCGAGTATAGGATTGGACGGTAAGGAAACGGCAGAAGTCCTGACAACCCATGCATTTGAAGATGAGGTAAAGAGCGACATTCATCAGGCTCAACAATTGGGAATTCACGGAGTTCCGTTCTTTCTGATCGATCAAAAATTTGCAGTTTCGGGGGCGCAAGACGAATCGGTTTTTCTCAAAGCGTTAAATAAAGCGCTCGAAGAACATCAAAAATCGGATCTGATCGAATTCAAAGGTGATGATGCCGGCGTTTGCGGTCCCGAAGGATGTGCAATCTAAAATTATCAAATATAACATTTTAAAAATCATATTAACAATGAAAGCAGCAGTAATCTATGAATTGGGTAAGCCGCTTCGCGTAGAAGAGGTTCCCGTTCCCGAATTAAGGGATGAAGATGTGCTTGTGAAAGTGGAAGCGACTTTTGTGGCTCCATCGATGAAAGATATTGTCAATCCGGGCGGATTTTTCATTCGTCCCACATTACCGGCGATTTTGGGATCGGATGCCGTTGGCACTGTTTCAAAACTCGGAAAGCACGTAAAAGGCCTTTCCGAAGGGCAGAAGGTTTGGGTCAATTCGATGTTGTATTATCCCAATGACGAATATGCGCTGAAGGGTAGGGAAGGTTTGAGCGATTCGATGGCATTTCAGGGAATGTTTACGTTCAATCCCAACAACGTGGCATTGATGGACGAATATCAGGGCGGGTTTGCCGAGTATATCAAGGCTCCTTCATACAATATCGTGCCTCTGCCCGATGATTTTGCTACGGAACAGGCTGTGCGTCTGGGTTATCTTGGCACTGCTTATCAGGGATTGAAAAAAGCAGGCGTGCATTATGGATCGACTGTAATTATCAACGGCGCTACCGGTACTGTTGGAACCGGTGCTGTGTTGTTGGCATTGGCAATGGGTGCGATCAAGGTGATTGCCGTTGCCAATAAAAAAGATCGATTGGAAAAGCTCAAACAGATAGATCCTTTGCATATCGAAACGATTTCGCTTCAGGATGGTGAAGTTACGCCCCGGATCATGCAACTGACGGGCGGAAAAGGTGCGGATGCTCTTGTAGATTGCCTTTCGTATGTCGATACCAAATCCACGCAGCAATGTATTTTCGGCGTTAAGCGAGGCGGAACAATTGTTTGTTTAGGTGGTGCGACCGGCGATCTCGTGATTCCTTACGGATACTTGTTGGGTACTGAAATTTCGCTCACCGGTTCCATTTGGTTTCATTCCTACGAGGCCACCGAAATGGTGAATATGTCCACTGCAGGTCTTTTAAACTTGAATTTGTTCGAGGTGCGATCTTTTTCGCTCGATCAAATCAACGAAGCAATCGAATATGCGGGTTCTCGCGTTGGCGGTATGATTACCTCGCTGGTTAAATTCTAAGGCGGCAAAGATATTTTTACATTATAAATCAAATAAATCTCTAAAAATAAAGTGAATATGAAAAAGAATTTGAAATTTGTGCTTTTCTCTCTCGCATTTCTTGTATCGGCTGCTCATATCAATGCAACAATAGGGAAAGATCCTGCATTGAAAAGCAAAGATGTAACCTATTCGATCGGTAATCAAAACTTCAAAGGCTATATTGCCTGGAAGGAAGACGGAAAAGCCGTAAAACCCGGCATTTTGGTCGTCCACGAATGGTGGGGTTTGAATGATTATGCAAAGATGCGTGCCGATATGTTGGCTGATTTGAGTTATGTGGCAATGGCCGTCGATATGTTTGGCGATGGCAAAGTATATGAAACGGCTGCAGATGCTCAAAATGCCGCTGGGTATATCTTCTCTCATCCCGATCTTTTGAAAGAAAGAATTACCAAAGCTTATGATATCCTCACATCACAAGAAAATGTCGATAAACAGCATATCGTGGCAGTCGGTTATTGTTTCGGAGGAACGGTAGCTCTTAATGCGGCAGCGATAGGTCTGCCTCTCGAAGTAGTGGCAAGTTTTCACGGTGGATTGACGGATTTCAAGGCAAGTGAAATGATGAAAAATACGAAAGTATTGATCTGTAATGGTGCTGCCGATGCCTTCGTGCCACAGGCCGATATTGACAATTTCAAAAGCGAAATGGATAAGTACGGAATAACCTACGAATTTAAAAATTACGAAGGAGCGACCCACGCTTTCACGAATAAATATTCAACCGAAGCCGGCAAAAAATTCAATATGCCCATTGCATACAACGAAGCGGCCGATAAAGCTTCGTGGCAGGATATGATTTCGTTCTTTGAAAAGTATTTTCCTGCAAAATAATATCTGATCTTTTTTAAACATTTGTCATGAGCATCGAACAAGAAATTCACGGACGTTTTCGAAATCCTTATCACAAAGGACTGATCAACCTTATATACACGGCCAAACACGTAAGTTACGAATTTATGCAGTCGCTCAAAAAGCATGACATGACCGACCAGCAATACAATGTGTTGCGCGTATTGAGAGGCTATCGCGACAAAGGTCCACAGAATATCGGATTCATCAAGGAGCACATGCTCGACAAGCAATCCGATATGAGCAGGATTATCGACAGACTTTATGAGAAAGGAATGGTAAGTCGGGAGGAAAATCCTGAAGACCGACGTCAAAAGCTTGTCGAGATCACTGATAAAGGCTTGAAACTGCTCGATGAAATGTTCGATTGCGAAAAATCGAGTGACAAATTATTGTCGAATCTTTCGCTCGATGAAATTGACCAACTCAACAAATTGCTGGATAAAATCAGGGAAAAGTAGGTTACTTTTATAGCCATAAAAAACCGCATCTCACGTTTATTTAGGGATGCGGTTTTTCGTTTTGCTGTCTTTCCTTGATTATCGATAGTCAATGGTTTCTTTCAAACGAATGTCATTGGATGCAGCACCAATCATGATGCCGAATTTTCCTGGTTCTGCAACGAATTGCATTTCTTGGTTATAAATTGCCAATTGAAATGGCGTAAGGTCGAAATGAATCTCCTTTGATTCTCCTTTTTTCAATC
>JARKPE010000024.1 GCA_029975415.1 Dysgonamonadaceae bacterium
GAATCACGAGAAGTTAAACAATTAAAAGAAACAGCCGTGTGCGAGAGCATGCACGGTGGTGTGAGAGGGCGGGGGAGTAATCCCCCTACCTACTCGATTGTATTAACTCTTGTAAAACTTTTGTAAAACAAAAAAAAAGAAAAAAGACCACCTCGCTCGAGATGGCCTCTTTTGTCTTCGGTTAATCGGGTAAAGGTATTAAGGGTAAAAAAGATTGTTTTAGGTTATCGATGCAAAGATAAATGGTGCTATGGAAATAAACAAATAAAAAAACATATTATAAAACATACTTTTAGAATATATTTTTGTCTTTCGTCTCAACAGATTTCGTGTCATAAGATTCAATATTCTGTAATTAAATAGTTTACGGCTATTTTGCTAAAACCGATATGTTCTCTTTACTTAATTTCTTGCATTAATTTTATTAAAAAACACGCCAGGCAGTTTTAGCGTATTGTCAAACTGTTTACGATTGAGAATCTCTATCGCTATCCAATTGCTTTTCTCCATCCCGAAATGCCATTCTCAACCAAAAATATCCGACTATCATTGAGAGAAATGATGCGATCAACACCGAAAGTTTGGATGTGTCCTGCATTACAGTGTCGTCGAATGCTAATGTAGAAACAAAAATGGACATTGTAAATCCTATCCCGGCCAATATACTCACACCTATCAATTGTCTCCACCTCGATGAGCTCAAGTGTGGCAGTATTCGACTTTTTGTTAATCCAAATATGGCGAGGGAAATTCCAAGCGGTTTTCCTACAAATAGGCCAAGGAAGATACCCAGAGATAGAGAAGAGCTTAAACTGACTAATGCAGGAGCGGTGATCAAGATACTGGTGTTGGCCAATGCAAAGAGAGGCAAAATCACAAAATTGACCGGCAAATGAAGTTTTCTTTCATAAATCCGAATGGTGTCGATGGGCAGTAGCATGGCAATCACAACGCCAGAAAATGTTGAATGTATTCCCGAGCGGTACATACAATACCATGTGGCGATAGTTAGTATCAGTACGATCCTTTTGCCGATTTTTGTTTTGTAATATCGTATGATGAAGAAAATAGCAAGTACTGAAACAATAACTCCTGGCAACCAAATAAGGTTGAGATCGGATGCGTAAAACAAGGCAATGATTAAGATTGCGCAAAGATCGTCGATAATGGCGAGCGCGGTTAGAAAAATTTTCAGAGAATGTGGCACCGAGCTACCCAGCAAACTGAGTATCCCTAACGAAAAAGCAATGTCGGTAGCTGTCGGGATTGCCCACCCGGCTTGATAGGGAGATTGTGCATTCGCGATTAAAAAAATGAGAGCCGGGAACAAAACGCCGCTCACAGCTGCAACAACCGGCAGAAGCATTCGTCTTGGCGAAGATAGTTCTCCTGCTATGACTTCTCGTTTTATTTCCATCCCTACGTAAAAAAAGAAGACGGCCATCAACGCATCATTGATGAAATGGAGTAGCGTGTGCGGTAGATGAAGCTCGTGAATTATGGGGATTTCTAATTCCCATAGCGAATTGTAAAATTCCCCCAGACCCTTTATATTGGTGAGAATCAGAGATGATAGCGTGCAGATAAGTAGTATGATCCCCACAGAGTAGCTTTCGTGAAAAAAATTTTTAAACGAAAACTTCTTTTTGTTCGTTAGATGATGAATAGTTTGAGTCGTCATCAGCCTTGTTTTTTATTAAGATTCAGCTTTAAGCAAGAAATTGAAATCGTCTTCGCCCGAAAGTTCTATCGGATCTTCTGGATATTTAAATATTCTCGCAGGCCGATTTCCTACAAGCGCCAAATCGTCATCCTCCAGCCAAAGCATTGTCCCTTCGCGCAACCCAACGACATAAATATCGGGGTTTAATGTAATAAATTCATTGATGCGCACTTCACGAGTTTCTCCGGCGTGATTGGTCGGATTTTCGTCTAAATAGTGAGGGTTGATCTGAAAAGGTACCAATTTGAGCGTTTTAAACTTTTTGGGTTCTACTATGGGCATATCATTGGTAGTCCTGAGGGTTGGACAAGCTATATTTGATCCTGCACTCCAACCTATGTAGGGAATTCCATGTCGAACTTTTCGACGAATTACTTTCATCAACTTTTTGTCCTGAAGTGTTTTTACCAATTGCCATGTGTTTCCTCCTCCCACCACAATGGCGTCGGCATTTTCTATAGCTTCCACAGAGTTGTTGAACCTGTGAATTGATGTTACGTGATGACCAATTTCTTCAAATTTGTCATTAACTTTTTTCTCGTATTCATCATATGAAAAGGTGACGGCCGCATAGGGAATAAAAATGGCATTCTTGGGTTTATCTCCCAGAAAATTTTTGATATGTGGTTTTGCGTGTTCCAGATAGCCTTCACCCGGATTAGTTGAATTGCTTATCAGTAAAATTCTCATGATCGCTTCATCCTTTTGAAATGAGTGCAAAAATAATCAAAATTCCTCAAAAATATCTACTTTTGTCGATTTAATTGTTTTATGACTTCTCAATAAAATCAATATGATAGAAGCAGAAATTAAACTGAGAGAGATTCGAGCGAAATTGCGCAAGTCGATGGACGGCGTTGTTTCTACCAGCATGCGTGAAAAGGGATTGAAATATCGGTTGAACTTTGGGGTTAATTTACCGACTTTGAGGCAAATAGCAAACAATTACGATCGCGACGCCATCTTATCTGAAATGCTTTGGAAAGAAGACGTCAGGGAGTTGAAGATATTGGCGACATTGTTGTATCCAATCGAAGATTTTTCCGAAGAAAACGCTCACAAATGGTGTACCGAAATTCCTAATCAGGAAATCAGGCAACAGGTGTGCATGAATTTATTTCAAAACCTTCCTTATGCTAACAATTTGGTCAACAAATGGATTTTGTCGAATAACGAAAACCTGCGTACAACAGCCTATTGGCTTTTTGCCCGATTAATTATTATTCGTTCGGAGCAAATTGCGTACATTGATTGCTCCGCTCTCGTCCGAAATGCAATGAATGATCTTTCTTCTTCTGACTTTTTTTTGTATCAAAGTGCCATAAATGCACTTAAATATGCAGGGAGATTGTCGAGCGAACTGTCCAAAGAGATTCTGGAGAAAATAAAAATTATCGCTGATTCTGAAATTCCCGCACTTCAAGAGGTGTATAGCTTATTGAAATTTGAGCTCGACAACAATTAATTTTTAAAATTTCGATTGACAAAAAAAATAATCACAAGCAAATTAAGTATCAAAAATCCGCCCATAATTGCGACGTATATTCCTTTCCAGTGAGGTAAAGTAAGGTATAGGGATAGTGTGCCTATCGCTATTATCCCAAGTAGTATCCAAAGAATTAAAAGAATAATTTTTCGTCCTTTCATCGTTTTGTGCTTGTCTGATAGGGAAGTTTTGTTTGTTGAGTAATTTTATTTTATTCTGTCCGGAGGTCTCTGATACTGTTCTCGCCTTGTTGTTTTTGTAACCATGCAAGAATATCTTCCAAAACTTCGGGTGCTATGGTTTGTTCTATTTTTGCATATTCATCCACATATCCCGTTGTACATTCCTGAAACAGATGATTGAGTTTCGGATACGATTTTGTCTCGAAACTTTTGTTGTTGCCATTTGTCAATGCGTTTCGAATAGCACTTAAGTTTTTTTCAGCAAGTACCTGAGTGTCCATTTCACCATTTATGGCAAAAACAGGGCATTTTGTTTTTTCCCAATATTCTGCAGGATCGATAGAAAGGAAACTTCGGTATCCGGGCATTACAAGCGTATTATAGTTGTTGCGGACGAAGATATCTTTTTTCACTTTCATCTTCAGAAGAATTGGAAGTTGCTCCCACAATACTGCGAGTTGATTTCTTAGTGTTGTACGTTCGTTCTCTGTCCCGTTCCATTGTACTATTCCCTGCAAAATTTCATAGTTGAGCTCTAATAATTTGTCGATGGTTTCAGGTTCTATTTTTTGAGCAAGCATGCTCACCCTGTTTTGGTCCTGAATAATTTCCAATCCTTTGACGCCTGGACCTGCCATCGACACAACCGAGTGGATATTCTGATTTTGAGAAGCAAGCATAGCGGCTATCAGTCCTCCTTCACTGTGTCCAATAATATGGATATTCTCATGATCGATATCTTTTCTCGATTTGGCAAAGCCGAAGACAGCTGCAGCGTCGTTAGCAAAATCTGCTATCGTTGCTTTGTTGTATTCTCCGGTGGATTTTCCAACTCCTCGTTTGTCGTATCTAATTACGGCAAAACCGTTTCGGGTGAGAAAATCGGATAGTACCAAGAACGGCTTGTGCCCGAAGATCGTTTCGTCCCGATCGTTCGAGCCGCTTCCCGAAATGAGAATGATAGCAGGGTGTCGTCTGTCGTCAGAGGGTTTCGATAATGTTCCGCTAAGTGTTATATTGTCTTTCTTGAGGTTGATAATCACCTCCTCGCAGATGTAAGGATAAGGTTCGGCAGGGGTTTGCGGACGGTTGAATTGAGCTTTTTCTGTCTTTTTCAAAATCAAGGGAAATGAAATTCCGTTCTGATTGAAACTTCCGACAATGGAGTCGCCGGCCAGAATGCCTTGATAGTAAATTCCCAATCCAGTAGCAACGATTTCGAGTTTATTATCTGCAAAAGCAGTTCTTGTTGTGGGCAATCCGAAAGCTCCCTGATCGGGACTATCCATTGTGGACGAGTAGCTCGAATCTTGTTGCACGATATTGAACACAACTTGTAGTTTTGTGTTGGATGCGTTCAGAAAACCCTTCCAAGAGCCAACAATATTTTGGGCAAATAATATGTTTGCGAAAAATATTGCGATTGTCAACGTGAAAAATTTTGTCATAGAACAGCTAATAGATTAATTTTTACCTTTTTCTGTAGATTAGCTTTGCTATGCATGTGCGAAGCCGCTACTTTTATTGCAAATTTCACATCGCAAAAGTGCGAAAAAAGTTTGAATAAGAACATCTTTTCTGGCAAGTTTTCTGCATCTTCTTTATACGTATTTCCGTCGTATTTTTTTCCTCCTATTTATCGTCGAGCTTTCGTTTGAACTTCGACGATACTCCGTTATTAAGCGTCTCGGTACTCACTGATCGTCGAACAGATTTCGGACTTGCATCCAACTTTTAACGGAAAAAGGTCGTAATTCCAGACAGCGTCATCGGCATGGCTGTCAATCCGAAAATTATTTTGGTCATTCGTGATGATAGGGCTCTCCATTGAGAATTGTCATGGCTCTATAAAGTTGTTCGGTAAAAATGAGTCTGACCATTTCGTGAGTAAACGTCATCTTCGAGAGTGAGATTTTTTCGTTGGCTCGGGTATATACCTCGTCCGAAAATCCGTAAGGGCCACCTATCACGAAAACTATGCGCTTAGCAATTGTTTGTATTTTTTTTTCGATAAATTCGGCGAAACTTCTTGAAGTTAGCTCCCTGCCTTTCTCGTCGAGAAGTATCACATAATCTCCCGGTTGTATCGATTTCAGTATTTTGTTTCCTTCCAAAACTTTCTGCTCGTTCTCCGACAAACTTTTTACATTTTTGATGTCCTCGATTATTTCTTGTTCGAAGGGTACATAGTGCACAATCCTTTTTGCATACTTTTCGAGAAGTTGTGACAAAGGTTTGTCGCCCATTTTTCCTATTACTGTCAGGCAAATTTTCATTTCGGGTATCGTAACTCTTTTCTCATACAAAATTAGACTGAAAAAAGCAAATGTAATAGTTTATTTTATATTTTTGTATATTATTCCCGATATTAAGAATTTAACAATTTCATTGTTTTATTGTTTATACTGAAAGGCGTAGGTGAAAATAATATTTGATATGGAGGTTAACGAATTAACAGACAGACTTATAGAATTAGCTTTTGCTGAAGATATTGGAGATGGCGATCATACTACACTATGCAGTATTCCTGATTCGGCTATGGGGAAGGCAAGGTTGCTAATAAAAGAAGAAGGAGTGCTTGCCGGAGTTGAGGTTGCCGAAACCGTTTTTAATAAATTCGATCCACAACTGCATATGGATATTTTTATCCGAGATGGGTCTGTCGTAAAACCGGGTGATGTAGCTTTTACCGTCGAAGGCAAGGTCCGTTCACTGTTGCAAACAGAGCGATTGGTGCTCAACCTTTTGCAGCGTATGAGCGGGATTGCTACCACAACTCGCAAGTATGTGAACTTGTTGCACGGAACTAAAGCACGAGTGTTGGATACGCGCAAAACTACTCCCGGAATGAGAATGCTCGAAAAGCAGGCGGTGAAGATAGGCGGAGGTGAGAATCATCGTATCGGCCTTTTCGATATGATTTTATTGAAAGACAATCATATCGATTTTGCAGGAGGGATTGAAAACGCTATCACTCGAGCACAAGCCTATTTAAAAGAAAAAAACAAAAAACTAAAAATAGAAGTTGAGGTTCGCAATTTAGATGAACTTCATAAGGCGCTGGCCATAGGAGGTGTCGATCGAATTATGCTCGATAATTTCTCTATCGAAAATACGCGTGAAGCGGTGAAGATTGTTGATGGCCGTGTCGAGATCGAATCCTCGGGAGGTATCACCGAAAAAACCATTCGCAGCTTTGCCGAATGTGGTGTTGATTATATCTCGGTGGGTGCGCTCACTCATTCGGTAAAAAGCCTCGATATGAGCTTGAAAGCCTTTTAAGAATTATGGAAGAAAACATACAGAAACAACTCAATTTAGATAAACGGTATATGCGCATGGCGCTTATATGGGCCGAAAATTCTTATTGCAAACGACGCCAGGTAGGAGCTATTCTGGTGAAAGATAAGATGATTATCTCTGACGGATATAACGGGACTCCATCGGGGTTCGAGAACGTGTGTGAAGACGAAAATAATATGACAAAACCTTACGTGCTTCACGCTGAGGCTAATGCAATAACCAAAGTGGCTTGTTCCAATAATAGCAGTGAAGGAGCTACGCTATACGTGACTTCGTCACCGTGTATTGAATGTGCGAAACTCATCATTCAGGCCGGAATAAAACGCGTCGTTTATGCCGATTCCTATCGTTTGAGCGATGGATTGGATTTGTTGAAAAGAGCCAATATTGAAACTGTTTCGATTGTGATCGATAAGTAAAAGATTATAAATACATGGATCCTGAAAAGAAAACAAAAACATGGGTGCCTCTATGGATTGCTTTGAGCATCGCAGTAGGAATATTTATTGGCAATCGTTTTGCATCTTTCAATAGAGCGAGCAATGT
>JARKPE010000040.1 GCA_029975415.1 Dysgonamonadaceae bacterium
CCCGTTGTTGCTGATCGGACAGCAAACTGTATTTATCGACAATGTTGAGCGTAATGCCCAATTTGATGCGAATTCGGATAATTGTTACGGTAGAAAAATATTGATCGGCTATTTGCTTTGTGGTTCCCTTCAGATATTTCAACACGTTGTAAGTGCCTCCCGCGTATTCCAGAGGAATCCATTTGTCTTGCGATTGTCCGGTCGAATCGGTCAGCATCACTTCGATTGAAGTTATTTGCAGATTGGCTTCCGAAAGCGGCATCGACGATGATTCGGTGAGGCTGATGCGCAAGCGCGCCGAATTTTCGATATAATTGTCCTCGGTGCACGAAATCAGCAGCAACAAACATCCTGCAATAGCAATGGAAATGGCCTTATTTATCATTCGCGGAATAATCATTGTGCAAAGATAACCGTTTAGCTCAAACGTGGATGTCAAAATATTGAAAATATAGCAGCCCTGATCAGTGATGATGTGGAATTGTAAGATTGAGCAATTTTAATAAGTAAGTTGTCGTGAAAGCAATTATTAGGGGACAATCATTTATATCCGATTTTCGAGCAAACGATCCATTTTTTTTGTCCGTCGTTTAAGGTAGTGGCAAACACGTAACGATTACCGCCTTCTTTGATCCCTGTTTTTTTGCGTATTTCTGCCACAGAATCCGGATAATTGCGAACGCTTATATTGGCTTGAGGATTGTTCGAAACAAAATTTCGGAGATGATGCTTATTGGGCGAAAAAACGTCTTCAACTTCAAAAATACGTCCCGGAAAATCGTTTTTCAACTCGTCACAAGTATATAAATGGGTATTAGGATGCAGTTTCAACACATCATAGCGAGAGGCCACAATATCAAAACCTCCCACTTTCAGGATAGCAGCATTGGGTTCGTAGAGATAACTTCCGAGAGCTTGGGCATAATTTGTCGGCGACATTTTCTCTTGCGAGGAGAAAGAAAATATTTCGGACTGACCGTTTTTTTTAAGATTCACTGCCACATATCGGCTTGGTGTTTTTGTAGGTGTTATCTCCAACACGAAAAGCAATTCTCGACACTCGTTGTCCACAGCTACTACATGCACTTCGCTCACGTTCGCCAACGATTGCACTGCCAACCCGATATCGAGCATGGGCGAATACTTAAGCAGAATTCGGGGAGAAGCAGAGGTAAGCATCGGTATCAGTTCACTTACGTTTGGTTGGCAATCTTGGATACGGAAGATTTTTCGTCCGTTGGTATCTCTTCGCGAGGGATCTATGTAGATGAGATCGGCTTGTGGATTTCGGCTGAGATAATCTTCGGCAGATGTGTTTTCGATGGTTGCGTTTTCAATACCCAATACTCCGAAATTGTAGGCCGCAATGCGACATAATTCTTCACTCGATTCCACATACACCCCTTCGTCAAAATTAGGCAACATAGCAACAAAATCGACGCCCAATCCGCCCGTGAGATCAATCAATCGGCCTTGACTGCCGGACAGCAGCGAGGCTTTGTATGACGCGGTGGTTTCCGATGAAGCCTGCTCCATCGATAAATGCTGTGGATACACAATTTGAGGGTTCGCATACCATGAAGGAATTTTGTTTTTTGCCATTTTGCGTCCCGCAATTTGCGACAACAAAAACGAAGCATCCCGCCCTTCAAACAAGGACTTTCGAAGAGCCAAGTCGCGTATATCGTCTTGTTCGTGCTTCTCAATAAAGCGAAGGTCCTCGTCCGATAGTCCGAAAATTTCTTTCATCGAAATGCTTTTGTTTAATCGTATAGTTTGCTTACAAACTCTATTGGAAACAAACAACCCGCCGGTGGCGGGTTGTTCAGTCAACTAAAATTCTATTTTATGGTCGATTTTCTTACTAATCTAAGCTATGCCTTTCAGGCTTCAGCTTTGGGAAGTACCGATACAAACGATCGATTGTCGCGTTTTTTGCGGAAAACTACCACACCGTCGATCAAAGCATAAAGCGTATGATCTTTTCCTATTCCCACGTTTTGACCGGGATGATGAACGGTTCCACGCTGACGAACCAAAATGTTGCCGGCTTTGGCAGATTGACCACCAAATATTTTTACGCCCAATCGTTTACTTTCCGATTCGCGACCGTTCTTCGAACTACCTACACCTTTTTTGTGTGCCATTTTCTTACGATTTTAACTGATTAAGCAATAATTTCTTTCACTCTCACTTCCGAAAACTGTTGACGATGTCCGTTCAGTTTGCGATAGCCTTTTCTTCTTTTTTTCTTGAAAATGAGAACTTTGTCTCCTTTTACATGCGAAATCACTTCCAACACCACTTTTGCCCCTTCCACCGTGGGTGAACCAATGGTTATTTGGCCGTCGTTGTCGATAAGCATCACTTTCTCGAATTCTACTTCACTGCCACGTTCGGCATTCAAACGGTGTACAAATAATTTTTGATCAGCTTCTACCTTAAATTGCTGACCTTGAATATCTACAATAGCGTACATTGCATAAAATAACTTTCGTTACGTGCCTGAGGCGAACGGCTTCGTGCCATTTCTTAATCAGCCTATTGGCAAAATGAGGTGCAAAGATACCGATTTATTGCTTTAAAACAAAATATTGAAGAGATAATTTTTCGGTTCTATAGGATATGAATTGTATGGGTAAAAGTGAAGAGTGAAAAGTGAAGAGTGAAAAGTGAAATAACTGATTGCAAATTACGGATGAATTGAATTAAAAAGTTGTGAATTTACTGCTGTTTATTTGCTAAAAGACTAATAATTTACCTCGTGACTACGGCTCAAACAGCTGGTCTTTTGCTCGAAGGCACGCTTTCCGAGTAGAAGATCGGATACCCTGATGATGAGATGAGAGCGGGAGATATAAAAACTATTTTTCTTACAAATTGTTGAATTTGATGTAGCTTGAACAAAAAACCGATAGTTTATGTCAGATATAGCAAATACAAATTTTTCGTCAAGCGGGAAGATGGTTGCCATTGTCAGCTATCTTACCATCATCGGGTGGATTATCGCTTATGTGCTGCATACAAACAATCGAACAAATTTGGGAGCCTTTCATCTTCGGCAATCGGCCTTTTTGTATATTGTTGGCGTCTTGGCTTCTTTTTTGGGAAAAATATTTGGAGGAAACGGATTTTTCGGAGGTTTATTTAATTTAGCTTTCGGATTGATAGGCATCGTGATTTTTATATTTTTCATCATGGGAATAATAAGAGCAGCTAACGGCGAGGAGAAACCGTTACCTATCGTTGGATTGTCCGCCCAGAAATGGTTATCGGTACTAAAGTAATCCATTTGGTTTTTCCATGTCAAAATAGGCATTTCCGATGTTGTTGATGATGTCACCGGCCAAAAAACTTCGCGGATGGATGGTATTTTGGGTCAAATTGGCTGTCAGTCCGTGAATATACACCCCTACCCTTGCAGCAACCGTCGGTTGATATCCTTGTGCAAGCAAACTCGTGATCATTCCCGTAAGCACATCTCCACTACCGGCAGTAGCCAAAGCGGGCGTTCCGGTGCTGTTGACATGCAATGTGTTGGCATCTATTATCAGAGAGTAAGCGCCCTTCACTACCACTACTACGTCGTGTTGTCGTGCAAACTGGCGCGTTTTGTCGATTTTTTCGAAATCGTCACTCCATTCTCCAATCAGTCGCGAAAGCTCTTTCGGATGAGGAGTCAAAATCGTTTTTGGAAGCAAGAGCTCGATCCATTTCGGATGCATCGAAAGAATATTTAATCCGTCGGCATCCACAACGAAAGGTGTTCTATTTTTCAGCAAAAATCGATGAAAAGCAAGTTGTGTTTTTTCGTGTTTTCCCATCCCGATTCCGATTCCAATTGCATCGGGATGCAAATCGAATGAGATATCCGAAATATAATTATCAGTATTGTCTTCCAACACCATTGCTTCCGGAAAATTGGACTGAAGAGCCAAAGTCGAACATTTGGGCACAAATGCCGTTACCAAACCACAACCTGTTCGCAAAGCCGCTTTCGTTGCCAAACACACCGCCCCAGTCTTTCCTATGCTCCCGCCCACGATAAGTGCATGACCTTCTGTCCCCTTATGAGCAAATTTCGACAAGGGTTTGATTAAGAATCGAATACATTTTTTTTCTTCGAAAAACATATCGGTTTGCGCTTCAGCAATGGCCGAATCGTCCAATCCGATATTCACAATGGAAACATTTCCGGTGAACTGCTGATTGTCAGGCAAAAACAAGGCCAATTTCGGAATTTGAAAAGTAACAGTTTCCAAAGCATGCACGGCAAACGATGTTTTGCGATCCAAAAACAACCCGCTCGGCACATCAATACTCAATACGGGTTTACCGCTTGCATTGATTTTGCGAATCACCTCCGCAGCGATACCCGCCGGTTCACGCGACAGACCGGTGCCAAAAATCCCATCCACAATCACGTCATAACCACTCATATCCGGAATATCGGCTTCTGCAACAATCTTTCCGTTTGATATATTTTCGGCCTTCACTCTACGTACATTATGCGCACAATCTTCGGAATATTTCGTACCGTATTCCACAACAAATGCTTTAACCCTATATCCGGACTGATGAAGCAAACGTGCCACTACAAGTCCGTCGCCGCCATTATTGCCCATTCCGGCAACAATCAATACGGAAGTATTTTTATCTGGAAACAGTTCTACAAAACGATTAAAAAATGCACGTGCAGCTCGTTTCATAAGTTCCAGTGAAGGGATACCCTGTCGTGTGATGGTTTCGGCATCGATATGTCGGATTTGTTCGGATGTAAGTATTTTCATCGATAATAAGCGATTTTTATGCGAAGATAGCAAAAATGACGACACATTGTTTTTCATTATCCGAAAAGTGATAAGAATGGAAATGTAGATGCAATATTACAAATGGGTTCTACGGTTGACATGAATCCACTTATTCATTCACAAATTTGAAGAGTACTCCTCTGTGACAAGTTTTGGTAACCATTTATTTTTTGTCTTTGAATAACGACTTTTTTGGCTCAAAAATAATATTGATATAATAAAACAACTATTAATATTTGTTTAATATCACATTAATTTAAATTAATAAATAACTTATATTTATTTACATTTAGATATAGTCGTTAAGCTGAAACGGCTGTTTTATATCGATTTTTACACTTTCTAACGCGACGAGTAGGTTTTGTGTCGTGAAATTGCTCACTTTCTATTTTGACTAGTGACCTTTTCAACATGAAAAAACATACTCGTCAATTTGCGGAGTGACTATTTTAAGGTGAAAAAGGTCACTTTCCACATTTAAATACAACTTTTTATTACTTTCGTCGTTTACTACGTTAACAAATTATAGGGTATTCCGTCTCTTTCTATAACTATTTTTAATAAATATTG
>JARKPE010000051.1 GCA_029975415.1 Dysgonamonadaceae bacterium
GTTCGTCAATCGCTCGTTTTGTTCGCAAAAACATAGCCGCAAGGGTATAACAAGCAGCTTATAAAAAATCTCCACACCTCGCTTCGCTTCGGGTAGTATTTTTTTTCGCTGCCCTTGCCGGCTAACGCATGCACACTTGCCCATTGCGCTCCGGCTCACTTCGCTTCGCTTCGTTTGGTGCTCATGGTCGCGTGCATGCTTGTTTTGCTACACACGCTCGCTCAATCCTCACCCGTGGCTACTCCTGCCCCCTAAAACCCCAAATAGGTCAAATCATTTTCTATCAGGGGGCAGCCGCCACTCATTGTTTCTGCTCGCCTGCTGGTCGCTCGGGCTAATCGGGCTGTCACAGTTTTTGCCTCTTTTTCGTCGCTTGTGCCCACCCTTTCTATCGTTTGTGCCGTGTGTTCCTCATTCGCTCCGCCTCATTCTTCGGCTATGCTCATTCGTCCCACACAGCACCCGTTTTTTATTCCCGGGCAAGAGCCTTCTTTCGCTCTTTCGTTACGTTCCGTTTCGTTCATTTTGCCGTTGAGCAAACCCCCGCCATCTTTGCTGCACGCAATTCCATCTTATCGCATTTCCCCGACATCATCATCAACCCCTCCTCAAACGGCAATTCTCTACACTCCACTTCACGTAATCGCTCATTCAGGCACTTGCCTTTCCCTGCACAAGCTCCGTTTGCAAAAAACTGCGCCAGCCCTGCCGCACGCGGCAGCATTCCGCTGCCCTCACTTCGTTGCGGGCTTCCTGCTGCCTGCGCCCTCGCTCCACTCGCTTACGGCTCGCGCCTCTCCCTTCGGCTTCGCTAAAAAAGCACTCCTCTTCGTTCCGCTGCTTTTTCACTTGCCTTCGGTCGGCTCAAGGCTGCATTACCTGCTCGATTAAAATAATAAAACCACTCGTACGGAAATAGATATTCTAATACAACGTATATTCGCGTTTTAACTTTCTATTTTACATCTTTTCTTATTCTAAATTTTGCGAGTTACATCTCCTCTGAAATCTAAATCCCTTAATATTCATTTCTATCCCACTCCATCATCACTACTGTGATAAATGAAAACTTCGCAAAAATACTGTGGCTTTTATGCAATCTTTGCAAGGTCAAGCCCGATGGGTTTTTGAAAAAATCTCCACCTTTCAGGTAGTATTTTTCCAAAAAACCTTGCCGATTGCAAAGCCACATTGTGCTATACGCTAAGTTTTGCATTTATTCCCGCAGTTTCATTTATGTAAAGCATAGGTAAGGGCAACTTGATTCATACATACAAGCACATAGAGGCATAAAAAAAACCTGTCATTAGGCAGGTTTTTTTAGCTTTTTGAATGGAATATTTTAGAAAATACTCTGAATTTTCAAACAATTTCCTTCATTAAGCAAGTAGTAGTTCTCTCCAATTTTCTGAAAAAATTCAATACCGACACAAGCCAGCACACTCACATTTTCGTTCATCGTCGGTAATCCGGGCAATGAATTTTCAATATTTTGATTGCTCATACTTGTTGAATTCAATGCAATGTAGTCCGAGTAAACAACGTTTCCTAATTCGTTCAAACTTCCATCTAACGGCTCATAACTGCCCGTTTCACCATTATAAGCAAAGTCGGAGATTACAGAAATTGAATTAATCAGTCTGAAATGAGTTGCTCCGCTTGGTGCATTCACGTAATTCATTGGGGCAAAATCTGAAACTTTCAAAGTGATTACATTCCTGTTTTCATCAGCAGTCATTTCAAACGGAGCAAAAAATACACGTTCGAAATTCCGATTTTTATTAAAATTCAACCCTACAAGATATTGAGGTACTTGTGAAACCAAAACTGCGCGATAACCACGAGCTTCGGTCTTATCCTCAAGGTTAATTTTCTTGATAATTCCTGTCAATCTTCCGGTTAATTGCGGATCGCTCATTTGCTTAAGCAATTGAGCTTGTCCACTTCTGATTGATTTTCCTACCATTGCACAGCCTCCAAACTCGTTCATATTTTCACGAGTACGCTTAAAAGCTGGATCATTCTTAATCTGTGATGCAGATGCTCCACCTTTCAATCCGGCATAATTACCGGACAATCCTTTGATTTTGAAATGGCGAATATCGCCAATCGTTCCGTTGTATTTAACAACGCCTACTTGTCTTGCCATAAAATATAAATTTATTAGTTGTGTAACCTAAATAGTAGATTACGCAACAAATATAAAATCATAATATAAGTATCAAAATAGTTAAATAGATGTAATGAGAAGTAAATAAGAGCAATTGAGAATTTATCTCAAAAATAGTTGGTAAAAATCTGATAAATAGCTATTTTTGTCTTGTTGGATTAGATGTAGTTCATAGAATAATTGAAAAATATCATTTGCCTGTAATCTGCCTGTAAAATAAATCAAAAACCTCTTAATCTCCTGTATTACAGTGGGAAAAAGAGGTTTTCGAGTACCCAGAGCCGGGATCGAACCGGCATGGAAGTGAATCCACTGGTGTTTGAGACCAGCGCGTCTACCAATTCCGCCATCTGGGCAACATTGCTTCACAAAGTGTGCGCAAAAGTACGCATATTTTTGAAAATAGAAAAAAGTTGACTTGTTTTTTTATTTTCTCATGGAAAAAAACTCTTACATCGTTTTTTTTTCGTATTTTTATTTTTGAAACACAATGTTAAAACAATCTGCGGTGAATGACTGTTATAATTGAATCAAACAGGTTTGCTATGCTATTACAAACACACATTATTAACTGACAAAATAAGAAATTCGTAATGAGGAATGACAATTATTGCGTTATTATGAGCGGTGGGGTGGGAAGCCGTTTTTGGCCGTTCAGTACAGAGGAAAAGCCCAAACAGTTTCTTGATTTCTTTGGTACCGGAAGATCTCTTTTGCAAAGCACTTACGATCGTTTCAGAAAAATAGTGCCCGCTGAAAATATCTATATCGTTACCAACGATGCTTATGCCTCAATGACAAAAAAACAACTTCCGGAGGTGGATGATAGTCAAATCCTATTGGAACCGATGCGTCGCAATACTGCCCCTGCTATTGCCTACGCAACCTATCGTATACGCGCCGTGAACTCTCAGGCAAATATAGTTGTGGCGCCATCTGATCATCTTATTCTCAAAGAAGAACAATTTATATCTGATATCAACAAGGGGCTCGATTTTGTTGCAAAACATCCGGTATTATATACTTTGGGCATCAAGCCTAATCGTCCCGAAACCGGATATGGTTATATCCAAATCAGCGACGAAAAACTTGATGGGGTCAGAAAAGTGAAAACATTTACAGAAAAGCCAAATGCAGAGCTTGCCATGAAATTTCTGAACAGTGGTGAATTTGTTTGGAATTCTGGTATTTTTCTTTGGAACGTAAACAGTATCCTCGATGCTTTCAACAAGTACTTACCCGACATTATCCTAAAGTTTAACGAAGGCTTGGAGTTATTCAATACGCCTCTCGAAAAGAAGTTTATAGACGATTCGTTTCCTTTTTGTCCCAATATATCGATAGATTACGGTATTCTTGAAAAAGCGGACAATGTATATGTCAATGTGTCCGAGTTTGGGTGGAGCGATTTGGGAACTTGGGGGTCGTTACACGAAATTGCTCAAAAAGACGAATTTGACAATGCGAGTCTTAATTGCAAGTCGTTGTTTATCGAGAGCTACAACAATATTATTACGATGAGTGATGGCAAGCTTGTGGTCGCTCAGGGACTCGAAGATTTTATTGTGGCTGAATCGGATAAAGTGCTTTTGATTTGCAAGAAAAGTGAAGAACAGCGTATCAAACATTTTGTGACAGATGTGAAATTCCGTTTCGGTGAAGAATTCGTCTGAACATTACTTAGATAGAGTCTATTTGATAAGTATAAAAAGACACGACGCAACGGGAGAATCTCGTTTGTCGTGTCTTTTCTTGTCAAGTAACGAGAGTTTTTTAGTTTTTATCTCGTTACTCGAAATTCCCTCTATTTGAAAACACCTTTGACACTTTCTATCTTTGTTTGATGCAAAGTGTCATATAAAAAATACCGAAGGAATAAAAAATTCTATTCAACTTTTCTCTTTTTGTCTCCGTTCTTCGAAACAACAATGAGGATGTGATTTTTAATTGTATGCTTTTTCTCCGTGTTCGAAAAAATCAAGCCCGATTTCTTCTTCTTTAGCAGTTACTCTGATTCCTACGGTATGTTTTAATAGGAAGAACAAGATTGTAGCACACAAAATGGCCCATCCACCTACGGTTGCAACACCGATCAACTGACTTATCAATACTTGGGCATTGCCTCCATACAGAATGCCCAACAAATCGGGATTATTTGAAAATATTCCTACCATTAACGTTCCAAATGCACCGCAGACCCCATGAACGGAAATAGCACCAACGGGATCATCTATTTTTACGATCTTATCGAAGAACTCTACGGAAAAGACAACCAGCACGCCTGCCATAAATCCGATGATGATTGCTCCACCGGGTGTAACTACGTCGCATCCTGCCGTGATCGCTACCAGTCCGGCCAAAACTCCGTTCAAAGTCATACTGAACGTTGGTTTCCCGTAACGTATCCAAGTTGTAGCAAGTGTAGCGATACCGCCAGCGGCAGCTGCACCATTGGTAGTTACAAAAATACTGGCTACAAGGCTGGGGTTAGATAAACCGAGCGTCGATCCGGGATTGAATCCAAACCATCCTACCCAAAGAATAAAAACGCCTAAGGCTGCCAAAGTCAGGCTATGACCGGGTATAGCCATTGCTTTTCCGTTTTTGTATTTACCTCTTCGAGGTCCCAGAAATGCTGCACCAATTAATGCAATCCATCCCCCGACGGAATGAACGACTGTAGAACCTGCAAAGTCGTGAAAAGGTGTTTCCATCGTCGAAAGCCATCCACCTCCCCACACCCAATGCCCGGAAATGGGATAAATGACCGCAGAAATTACCAGACTGAAAATTAAATAAGCTTTGAATTTTGTTCGTTCGGCCATCGCTCCCGATACGATAGTAGCTGCAGTAGCTGCAAAAACAAGTTGAAAAAAGAAAAAGGCCATGTTTGGAAGACCAACAGAAGCTCCATGATCTATTTTCGAAAACCATTCAATTTCTCCGATAAATCCGTTCCCGCCTCCATACATGAGGCCATATCCTATGATCCAGAAAACTACGCTTCCGATGCTGAAATCCATCAGATTTTTGAACAAAATGTTGGTGGTGTTTTTTGTTCGCGTGAACCCTGTTTCTACCAGTGCAAAACCGGTTTGCATAAAAAATACCAAAACGGCCGTTATCAATACCCATAATGTATTTAATGCCGAAAATGTCGATGTATCCATATGTGTGATTATTTTTTTAGTCTTTAATGTATAATGATTCGGGACCCTTTTCGCCTGTCCTGATTCTAATAGATTCCTCGATCGGGGAGATGAATATTTTTCCATCACCCATGTCCCCTGTCCGTGCTGCTTTTATAATGGCATTGCATGCGGGCTCAACGAATTGTTCGCGGCAAACGAATGAAATGACGATTCGTTCGATCATCCTTGTTTCGTAAACCGTCGCACGATAAATCGAGCTCGATTTTTCGTTGCCTACACCGGTAACTTCCCAATAGGTTAGGAAGTCTATCCCTATGCTATGAAGTTCTTCAATTACCTCGTCATAACATGATTTGCGTACGATAGCTTCAATTTTCTTCATATTTTTTTGAAATTAATTTGTCTTCTTCAAAGAGTAATACCTGCTACCACATAGAATTTTTGGGTATTGGGATTTAAAATGACGCTTCCCTTAAGAGGAAAGGAAAATGTATTGGTTATGGAGATATTTCTGGTCATGCCGACTCCGATATTGGTGATGTTGAAATTTCCGCTGACGGAGTGCCAGCCGTCGCCACCACCCACGAAAATTCTAAAGTTTTTGTAGGAGTAATCTGCTTCAAAATATACATCGCTTCCGTGCGAACCTGCTCCGCCGGCTTTGTTTATGACGTAATTGCCGGCAATGTTAAACCCTGCAATCCCGTAACCCCCGTTTATTTCGAAGGCATGAGATCCGGTTTCCTCACTTGCATCAAAATAGTCGTTTCCGTTTTCTATGCTTGGGAAGTAGTAATCTGTCAAGCCCATCCAAAGACCGAAATTAAATTGATATTTGGCGAATAAATCGGCTTCAAGGTAGCCGTCCATTCCGGCAGAACCCCATCCCCCGATCGAAAATCCTTTTGTGCTAAAGGTTGCAGTCGGCTGGATGGAAGAATTTGACAAGTAAAGTCCTCGCCATACATAAGAGCTTACGATATCGGCACTTGCCGACCAATTCGATGTCGTTTCCTGTGCATGAGAGCTAAGCGTTAAAACGGCCCATGCTACGGTGAATAAAAGTTTCTTTTTCATAACCTATAAACAATTAAAATTACATAATGAAATTATATCGCTGCAAATATAAATAAAAAGATATATATTATCCAAATATAATATCAAAAAGTTTTTAATAATGTTTTTATTATTACATTATGTAAATTTGTGCATTTATGGAAAAAGTGCTGTAGGTGTTGAAATGAAAGATGTTTGAAGAAAAAATAAAAAGTATGCATTCAATGCATACTTTTTATTTGATTAAGATGCGTTGGCTGCGCATTCTTTGATTAGCGAAGCTGTCGAAATATATAATTTGAGAAGAAATGGTTACAGGAATAAATTTTTGGTAAAAAAACGCATCGAGACTGAATAGCCGTAATGGTTTATCGTTTATTTATTGATCATCAATTGAAAAGAGACGAGATTATTCTTTCTCCTGCTCCAATTTGTTAGCTGAAGGTAAGCGAGCCAGAAACGTTTTGTTGGCATGAACTTCCTGTTTCATTTTAACCAAAATCTCACTTTCAATGGGGAGAAAAATATCCATACGCGAACCTAGTTTAATAAATCCGAGAGGATCACCTATATTGTAGCAATTTCCTTCTTTCACGTATGTAACAATTCTTTTTGCCATAGCTCCGGCTATTTGACGTGTAAGTATGCTGTATCCGTCGGGTGTTTCGATAACGATATTGGTACGTTCGTTCTCGCTACTCGATTTGGGAAGATATGCAGCATGGAAATGTCCCATCTCATGCGAAAGATGAATTATTTTGCCGGTCACGGGCATCCAGTTTGAATGGGCATTAAATAAAGACATAAAGATGGAGATCTGGATGCATTCTTGTTGCAAAAAATCTTTTTCGAAAACTTTTTCTATGACAACGATTCGGCCATCCGCCGGAGCATTTACCTCTCCGAGGAGCATACCGTTATATATACGTCTCGGTTTCTTAAAAAAATTGAGCATTATTCCATAATAAAAAACCGAAACCCCAAATATCAGATAGGGAATGATCGAATGCCGAAATATAAAATGACTCGCAATATTGATGGCGAGCAAAATCAGCAACCACTGCATCAGTAATTTTTTTCCTTCTTTATGTATCAACATCGAGTTTTTGTTTTTTATTTTCTTTTTATATTGTTATGGTGGTAGTTATTGAATCGAGAATATCACTTTTTTCTCCCGGAATAGATTTCTTTAGTTGTTTTTGATAACCGTCGGGAATGTATTGCATCCATATTTCTTGGTTGAGATACGGTACTATTGCCGGAACGACAACGCGCACTCTTTCGAAAAAGAAAGAATTTATTTTTGTATCCGGTCGAATTATATTTTCTTTTGTATCGAGCATCAAAACAAGATTTAGCAGCAAACTCAAAAAAGTCATCGATATCCCGAGAGAGATGATTCCTCCGAGTGTCTTGTTAATAAAGCTCAGATGAACTATTTCGATGAGTTTTTCGATTGTCTTTCCCAAAAAATGAGCGGCCGACATAATAACTATGAATGCAAATATATATGACAGGGCTGAAGCGACATTAGGCGATATGTCGTGAACATTTTCGACTATCAGCGGTAAAATGTTTTTAGCAATATATCCCGCAAATATTAGAGCAATCATCAACCCTGTCAGGCTGACTAACTGCATTACCATTCCTTTGCGAAAACCCGCGACAAAAGCTATCGCCAGAACAATCAGAACTATCAAGTCGAATGTGTTCATTTTCTTCAATCAACAATCGCTTTTTCCGCAAACACTGTTTCTCGCAGAAAGAGCGAGGCTTGTTGTGAGAATTTTTCGGGTGATTCGGTTGTGAAATAGTTGACCGTTCCTCCCAGAGTGCATTTCATTGCTATTTCGGGATGCCTTGCAAGGTAATTTTTCAAACTTTGGGCCACATATTTTCCTTGAGCGATAACTTCGATGTTTTTCGGCAAAAATTGCTTTATTTTATCCAAGAGAAGAGGATAGTGTGTGCACCCAAGAATTATAGTGTCAATTTCGGGATCTTTATCGAGTATGTTGATAATATGTTGCTTGACAAAATAATCGGCACCGGGTTTATTATATTCCCGATTTTCTATCAACGGTACCCACATCGGACAGGATTCGCCTGTGATCATGAGTTGAGGATGAAGTTTTTTTAACTCGATATTGTACGATTCCGATTGAATGGTTCCTTCCGTTCCAAGTACGCCCAAATGACCTGTTTTTGTTATCTCTACCGCAACTTCTGCCGTAGGCCTGATGATTCCCAACACGCGCCGATCCGGGTAAGCTTCTGGTAGATTTATTTGTTGGATGGAACGCAACGCTTTTGCTGAAGCCGTATTGCAGGCGAGAATAACAAGTTGACATCCACGCTCGAAGAACCACCGAACTGCTTGCCAAGTAAATTGATATACGACCTCAAAAGAACGATTGCCATAGGGCGCTCGTGCATTATCACCCAAATATAGATAATCGTATTGTGGCAAAAGTGCTCGGATTTCGGATAGGACGGTCAATCCTCCGTAACCTGAATCGAAAATTCCGATGGGCCCCAATTGGTGGTTAAGGTCATTCTTCACGTTATTGTGGTTTGTTGTACCGTGTTTTTTATCTGATTCTGAGTTTGGCTTTCACCAGCGGATTGGCATCAACGGCGGAAGGCGTAATAAAAGCGATAGATGGATCGGAAATGTCGTATATAACCGTGAAATTTTGTTCTATCCCGACTGCATTGATGGCCTCTTTTATCCTTTGCAAAATAGGTTCGAGCAAAATCTTCTCTTGTTCCTCGATGTCTTTTTGCGCTATTTTTATGAATTCCTGCATCTGGTTCTCGAGACTAGTGAGTTCTTGCATTCGCCGGAGTTTGATGTTTTCGGCAAGCGAGGTTTGATAGGTTATGAAGTCAGAATATTTTTTATTATATTCGTTCTGAAGAAGTTGCAATTCCGCCTTGTAACTTTCGCTCAGCGAAATGAGTCTTTCGGTAGCTTTAGTTTTTTCCGGAACGGCATCTATTAATTCGGCTGTATTTACGTAAGCGATTACAGGCATATTTTGAGCTGCAGTGGCAGCACAAAACAGAAGAAAGAGGGCGCTTAAGCTATAAAAAAATTTCTTAGTCATCATTCTTACGGTTTTATGGTTTGAGTGTAAAAAATCACTATCCGATTAAAAAAAGTGTGTAACTGTTTGTAATTTTTTATTCTCTGTGTGTTGCGGCAGCATCTGTCGAGTATTTGGCAGATGCTGCCGGCAATCAAGGTAGAGAATTTTAAATTTACAATGTCAACTGGTTTTCAAAGATAATAAAACTTCGTTGATTTTACAACGTTTTCTTTACTTGCACTTCTTCATAGGCTTCTATGATGTCGCCCACTTTTATATCGTTAAAGTTTTTAATATTCAAGCCACACTCATATCCTGCGGTAACTTCTCTGACATCTTCCTTGAAACGTTTCAGAGAATCGAGTTCACCGGTATAAATTACGATACCGTCTCGTATGAGTCGGATTTTATTGCTGCGCTTAATTTTCCCGTCTTTCACCATGCAACCAGCTACAGTGCCAACTTTTGTGATTTTAAATACATCCAGAACTTCGAGGTTCGCTGTAATTTCTTCTTTGATGTCCGGCGAAAGCATTCCTTCCATGGCTGCTTTTACTTCTTCTATTGCGTCATAAATAATGGAATAAAGACGAATTTCAACCCCTTCGCGTTCGGCAACCTTGCGGGCCGCGTGTGATGGTCTTACCTGAAATCCGATGAGTACTGCATTGGAGGCGGCAGCAAGCGTAACATCCGATTCGGAAATTTGACCTACGGCTTTATGGATGACATTCACTTGAATTTCAGGTGTCGATAAACGGATAAGTGAATCCGAGAGGGCTTCTACCGAGCCGTCCACATCTCCTTTAACGATTATATTCAATTCCTGGAAATTGCCGATTGCAATTCTTCGGCCAATATCGTCGAGCGTTAGCATTTTTTGTGTACGGAGCGATTGTTCACGCTGCAATTGTTCACGTCGATTGGCAATCGAACGGGCTTCTTGCTCACTTTCCATCACGTTAAACGTATCTCCGGCCTGCGGCGCGCCATTCAGCCCCAGAATGAGTGCGGGTTCCGAAGGCCCAGCCTGTTCTATTCGTTGGTTACGCTCGTTAAACATGGCTTTGACGCGGCCATAGTATGAACCTGCGAGGACGATGTCTCCTTGTTTGAGTGTTCCGTTTGCAACAAGCACTGTAGCAACGTATCCGCGACCTTTGTCGAGCGACGATTCGATGATGGATCCGGTAGCTCTGCGTTTAGGATTGGCCTTGAGGTCGAGTAAATCGGCTTCAAGCAGAACTTTTTCCAAGAGTTCTTTTACACCTATACCTTGTTTTGCCGATATGTCCTGTGATTGATACTTTCCTCCCCATTCTTCCACGAGGTAGTTCATTTCGGCCAGTCGTTCTTTGATTTTGTCGGGATTCGCTCCCGGTTTGTCTATCTTGTTGATGGCGAATACGATGGGAACTCCGGCAGCACTCGCGTGGTTGATCGCTTCGATCGTTTGAGGCATAACGTTATCGTCTGCTGCCACAATGATGATGGCTACGTCAGTAACCTTTGCTCCACGAGCACGCATTGCCGTAAAGGCTTCGTGACCCGGCGTATCGAGAAAAGTGATTTTTCGCCCGTCTTCCAATTGAACATTATAGGCTCCGATGTGCTGCGTAATGCCTCCGGCCTCACCTGCAATTACGTTGGTGTTTCGGATGTTATCGAGAAGCGATGTTTTTCCATGATCAACATGACCCATTACGGTCACTATTGGTGGACGCGGAACTAAATCTTCCGGATTATCCTGTTCTTCGCTTATGGCTTCGATTACGTCTGCACTTACGAATTGGGTTTTGAATCCATATTCGTCGGCAACTATATTAATGGTTTCGGCATCAAGACGTTGATTGATAGCAACCATAACGCCAAGATTCATACAGGTAGATATAATGTCTGTTACGGGGACATTCATCATGTTGGCCAAATCGTTGGCGGTTACGAATTCCGTAAGTTTGAGAATCCGGCTTTCACGTTCCTGTAAGAGTGTTTCTTCTTCGTGACGTTGAGATAGAGCTTCTCGCTTTTCGCGACGATATTTTGCCCCACCTTTTCCGCTTCTTTTTTCGGTTAAACGTGCGAGGGTTTCCTTAATTTGTTTTTGTACATCTTCCTCACTCACTTCAGCTTTGTTGGGCTTTTTAAGAAGCGGGCGACGTCGATCGGAGTGATCTCTCACTGTTTCAGGCGAGGTTGCCCGGTCTATGTTCACTTTACCTTGGCGGATGCGTTTACGTTTCTTCTTTTTATCATCGTCTTCCTCTTTTCTGATACCAGGCTTTTTTTCTTCAACCGCTTCTTTTTTTGTCTGTTTGAGCTGTTCTTCTTTTAGTTTTTTGCTGTCAAGTGCTTTTTGTTGTTCACGTTCTATTCTTTCCTTTTTTCGCTGTGCTTTTGATTTGCGAGGGGGGCGAGTTTTATCGTTTATCGCGTCTAAATCAATCGTACCTTTGACGACAATATTCGGTTCGATGAGATTTTTGTGGATACGGAAGACGCCATCTTCGGTTTTTTCTTTCTCCGAAAAATCGATTTCAGTCTCTGACTCTGTCTCTATTTCCATTTCTTCCTCATTTTGGGCGGGCGTGTTTTCACTTATTTCGATCTCGATTACATCTTCCTCGTTTTCATTATAATCTTCTTCTTGAGGAATGTTCTCGATTACCGTTTCCGTCTTTTCCAACGGAAGTTCTGTGTTTGATTGTTTCGTGTCCACTACTTCCGGGTCAGGTTCTTTTTCGTCGATTATTTCCTGTCTCGTTTCCACTTGTTCTTCCGAGTGTTCTTTGACTTTTTTGTTATTTTTGTTCAAGTCGATGTTGCCGATCACGTTTAAATGAGGCTTTAAATCTTCCGGAATTTCTGTCTTGATAGATTCCTTTTCAGATTTTTTCTTTGCTGAAACCCCCTCATTCGGAAGATCATAGCCTTCGATAGCAATGGTTTCCTTGTTTTCGTGGTGATGCAGTTTTTCGCGTGAACGCTCGATTTCCTCCTTGGTCTTTTTGTCTTTAACAAATTCGGCAATCAATAAATCATACTGTTCATCATCAATTTTTGTATTTGGGTTATTTTCCACCTTGATACCTTTCTTTTCGAGAAAGTCGACCAGGCTGCTAATCCCTACGTTTAGTGTTGTAGCTACTTTACTTAACCTTATTGCCATATAATTTTACGAGTCCTTTCTTATATTATTTATTGTGAACAGTATTTTTCCGTTTTTGAAATAAGCGGGCGATTTTTTATTCGAATTCAGCTGCCAGTATTTTCAATACTTCATCAACGGTATTTTCTTCCAGATCAGCCTCTTTTATCAGCCGTTCTCGATCCATAGAAAGCACATTTTTTGCAGTTGAACAGCCAATACGTTTGAGCTGGTCAATAACCCATCCATCGATTTCGTCACGGAATTCATCCAGATATATATCTTCTTCGTCAAGTCCCTCAATGTCTCGGAATACTTCGATGTTGTAACCGGTGAGCATCGAGGCCAGTTTGATGTTGGCACCCCCTTTGCCGATGGCAAGTGACACTTCTTCAGGATTAAGAAAAACCTCAGCGCGATGTTCTTCTTCTTTAACCACTATTGAATTAATTTTTGCGGGGCTGAGTGCACGTTGGATATACAGACTGATATTGTTGGTGTAATTGATTACATCAATATTTTCGTTTCGCAATTCGCGCACGATACCATGTATTCTAAACCCTTTCATTCCAACGCAGGCCCCCACCGGATCGATACGGTCATCGTAGGCTTCCACTGCAACTTTGGCGCGCTCGCCTGGTATGCGGGCGATGCCTTTGATCGTGATGAGCCCGTCTGCAATTTCCGGGATTTCCTGCTCGAAAAGCCTTTCGAGAAAAACCGTAGAAGTGCGGGAAAGAATGATGCGGGGATTGTTGTTCTTGTTTTCTACGCGGGCTACTACCGCGCGAACCTGTTCTCCCTTGCGGAAAAAGTCGCTGGGAATTTGCTCTGTCTTGGGCAAGATCAGCTCGTTATGCTCGTCATCGAGCAGCAATAATTCTTTTTTCCAAATTTGATAAACTTCGCCGGAAACGATTTGTCCAACTTTTTCTTTGTATTTATTATAAAGATTATCTTTTTCAAGTTCAAGAATTTTTGAAGCGAGAGTTTGACGCAAATTCAATATCGTGCGACGACCAAAATCTTCGAGATGCATCTCGTCGGTAACTTCTTCGCCAACCTCAAAATCTTCATCTATTTTGCGAGCCTCCGACAGGGAGATTTCCATATTGGGGTCTTGCAGTTTGTCATCTTCTACTACAGTGCGATTGCGCCAAATTTCGAGATCGCCTTTGTCGGGATTGATGATGATATCGAAGTTTTCGTCGGTTCCGTTCATTTTAGCGATCACGCTGCGAAAAGACTCTTCGAGCACGCTGATCATCGTAGCTTTGTCTATATTTTTCAGTTCATTGAATTCTGAAAAGGTGTCTGTCAGGCTTATGGATTCTTTTTTCTTGCCCATTGTTTATTTAAAACTGATTAAGTATTTTGTATATTTTGTTTCCTCATACGAAAGGCGGATATCTTCGCTAACTTCAATTTTACGCTTTTCACCTTCATTTCTTATTCTTTTTGTTGTTGTGAATGTGAATCCCGTATCATCAACCTCCTTGAGTGTGCCTTTTAGCTTTTCGCCTTTCTTGGTGAGAGTTTCGATTTCTTTGCCAATATATTTTTTGTATTGTCGAGTGGTTTTAAAAGGTGATGTTAATCCCGAAGAGGATATTGTCAAATCGAAATCTTCAATTTCCCTGTCGAGATTCGATTCGATATAACGACTCAGAGCTTCGCAATCGTTGATGGCGACACCCTCGTCATTGTCAATTTCCACCATGATAGAGTTTCCGGGGTTGACGACTATGTCAACCAGATAGTTGTCGCTTTTTTTCAAAAATGCTTCAACCAATTCTCTTATCACATCCCTATTAATCATTTTTGACCTACCTATATGAATAAAAAAGGAAGCCGTGTTTCCTGCTTCCCTCTTAATTACGCTGCAAAGATATAATTTTCAATTGAATTGAACAAATGTTTGCTACTTTTTTTGATTAAAGAATTTTATCCTTTCAATTACGATTGAAAGAGAGGATAGAATGTGTTTGCTCTATACGATGGAAAAATCTTCTTCTTGGTTTGAATCGTAAATTGTTTTTTCCCTTTTTTCCGCAATTTTATCTATAATCACTGCGAGTGCTCCGTCGCATGTCACGTTACAGGCAGTACCAAAGCTATCTACGGCCAGATATATCGTGATCATTAGCCCGATAAGCTCTGCATCGAATCCCAATATGCTTTGTATTACTCCTACGGCAGCCATAATTGCACCTCCGGGAACTCCGGGAGCTGCAATCATCGTAATACCCAGAATGAAGATGAATTGGACAAAGACTCCAAATTCGATCGGCAAATGACCAAAGTGCATAAATGCGAGAGAGAATGCAACGATTTTCATCGTACTGCCGGGTAAGTGAATCGTAGCACACAGTGGTACAGAAAAGGAGGCTATGGATTCTCTGACTTTATTGGATATCGTGCATTGTAATGTAACCGGAATAGTTGCGGCAGAGGAGGATGTTCCCAAGGCCGTTGCATAAGCAGGCAGCATGTTTTTGAGTAGTTTTAGCGGATTTCTCTTTGAAATTGCTCCTGCTATCGAAAATAGTATGAGTGGGATAATGATATGCAATGCAACCACCACGACAATCACTTTCAAGAAAAGCAAAATCACGGAATAAACCTGACCGCTTACGGACATGCTAAGAAACATACCGAAAATATAAACAGGCAGTAAGGGTATAATAACAGATGAAATGATGAGCATAATGATTTGACGAAATTCATTAAAGGTGTTTTGAAGAGTTTGTCCTTTGATAAGAGATAGCCCGATACCGATACAAAAAGAAAGAATAAGGGCCGACATCACATCGACGATCGCCGGCATGTTGATCGTGAAATAAGGCTCGAGAGCGACTTTCAAACTTTCATAATCTGTTTTTGGTATAGATTCCAGCCCAATAATGGATGGGTATATTGTCTGACATGAAAAATAGGTGAAAAAGCCCGAGAAGAGAGTCGATCCGTAAGCAATTAATGCGCTGATGAGGAGTAGTTTTCCGGCTCCTTTTCCAAGCTCTCCAATAGCAGGAGCAACTAATCCTATGATGATAAGAGGAATAATAAAGGTCAAAAAATTGCCGAAAAGCCCATTGAAGGTTAAGAAAATTCGAGTTGCCCAGATTGGTAAAAATTGCCCGAAAATAATTCCACAAACAATAGCTATGGCTACGCGATAAAGCAATGGTATTTTATGTAGTTGCATTGTATGGCGAGATTGCTAAATTGCGTAAAAATACAACTTTTTTCTAATTTTTTCCGAATTCCCAATGCCTAATATCGATTTTTTTGCTTGTCATTTTTTTGAGCGGATACTTTTCCTTCCTTATTGCTAAATGTATGCTTTACAATTGCTATGCGGGACAATTCTTGAATAATATATGCACGCAATTTCATAGTTTTTTTCGGTAACAAGTACACAAGTGCGAGGTGATAGCAAAATATTAAGTATTTTTGCGTGTGCAATTTAAAATATACCAAATGGCTCGAAAAAAAACGAATGAAATAATTTACTCTCCTCCTGTGATTGAATTTGTTACGGTGGCTGTAGAGTTTTGCGCTTTTCTCGAAAATGAAGAGGATCGATTTCGTCAGGAATGGTTGGAAACAATCGTTCGCCTCCTCCCACTTATTTACTTAAAGGCGACATTGTTGCCTGAAGTGGCTTCGATAAATGAGGAAAGTTTGCAATCTTTCGTACGTGAAGAAGATTATGCGCGTGTTGCAGAAAAAATTACTTTACTTTTGGGTGAGGATGATACATATCTCGATGTATTTGTGGAAGATATGAAATACAGTGATACTCCCATCTCGGCATTTATTTCGGAAAACATAGCCGATATTTATCAGGATATAAGAAATTTTGTTTCGGTCTATCAATATGAACTTACCGAGCAGATGAACGATGCGTTGTATGTTTGTCGAGATAATTTCAGAATGTATTGGGGCCAAAAATTAGTGAATGTATTACGACCGCTTCATTCGTTGCTATATACCAATTCCGAACGATTGGACGATGAAGAAGAGGATATCAATTTATACGATTCGTGGGATTAAGTATCACTAAAGAACAGCTAAACCAACTCCCCGCAGAGACTTTTAAGGGGAAAATCTACGTTATAGATAACGAAGCTGCCGTCATGAAAGCGGTGCAAAGACTAAGAAACTTTTCGCTACTGGGATTTGATACTGAAACTCGACCTTCTTTTATGAAAGGAAAAGTCAATAAAGTTGCGCTGATGCAACTCGCTTCCGAGGATGAATGTTATCTGTTTCGCCTCAATAAAATTGACTATCCCGACGCTCTTGACGATATCATTTGTAATCCTGACATCAAAAAGATTGGATTGTCGCTTCGAGATGATTTTGCTGCCATCCGCAAGCGAAGCGACAAAGAGCCTGTCAATTTTGTCGATTTACAGCAGTTTGTTCACAAATACGGAATTGACGACAATAGTCTTCAAAAAATTTACGCGCTTGTTTTCGGTAAAAAGATTTCTAAAAACCAACGTTTGTCCAACTGGGAAGCCGATCAGCTTACCCCTGCTCAGCAAATGTATGCAGCCATCGACGCTTGGGCATGTGTTCGAATCTACAAACACTTGATAAATTCACAACATCCTAAATAAATATGTGCAGATATATGCAGACGATCGTTTTAAAACCCAAAAAAGAGGATTCTTTGATGCGATTTCATCCTTGGGTCTTTTCCGGTGCTATCGCACATAATCCCGATCAGCTTACTGAAGGAGATGTGGTGAGGGTGGTTTCCTCAAAAGGCGATGTGATTGGCGTGGGACATTATCAGCTTGGTAGCATCACTGTGCGTATGCTTTCTTTTCACGATGAAGCGATCGATGCCGAATTTTACCGACGACGAATTTCCTCTGCCTATACTATGCGCATTCATCTCGGGTTAATTCGTCCCGACAATAATTCATTCCGGTTGATTCATGGCGAAGGAGACAATCTTCCGGGACTTATTATTGATATGTATGCGGGTACGGCTGTGGTTCAAGCTCATTCTGTAGGAATGCATCGCGATCGAGAAAAAATAGTAGCTGCGCTTCGAAGAGTTATTCCTGAAGAAAATCTTCGTAATATTTTTTATAAATCCGAAGCAACTCTTCCTTTCAATGCAAATGTCGAACCTGTGAACGAATATTTATACGGTGGAACAGATGTGGATTACGTGTCAGTTGAAAATGGATTGAGTTTTCATATCGATTGGCTTCGCGGTCAGAAAACGGGTTTTTTCGTAGATCAACGTGAAAATCGTAGTCTGCTCGAAAAATATGCGCGTGGACGAAATGTACTGAATATGTTTTGTTATACCGGTGGTTTTTCGGTGTATGCTCTGCGCGGAGGTGCATCAAAGGTGGTGTCGGTGGATAGTTCGTCGAAAGCCATGATGCTCACCGACGAAAATGTACATCTCAATTTTGGTGACGAGCCTCGCCATGAATCGTTTACCGACGATGCTTTCAGATTTCTGAAAGAAATGCCCGATGGAGTTTATGATTTAATTGTGCTCGATCCGCCTGCTTTTGCCAAACATCGTGGAGCAATCAACAATGCTTTGCAGGGATATAAGAAGTTAAATGCTTCTGCAATCGAGAAAATCGCCTCCGGAGGTATTCTTTTCACTTTTTCCTGTTCGCAGGCAATTAGCAGAGAACAATTTCGACTTGCTGTTTTTAGTGCGGCGGCTCTTTCGCGACGAAAAGTGAGCATTCTTCATCAGTTGACGCAACCGGCTGATCATCCCATCAATATTTATCACCCCGAAGGAGAATATTTGAAAGGACTGGTGTTGTACGTGGAGTAAATACCGTTTCATTTTGTTAATATAGCGTTTAATCTTGGCGTAAAATACTAAAAAAGGCAAAATAATTGATTTTTGTGCCACAAAGTTATGTTTTATAACATGAAAAAAGCTTATATTTGCAACGTGTTTTTCATGGTATTAGATTTAAGGTTAACAATGAAGATTGGTTGTCGTGAGACAACCTTTCCTTTTTTATGTCCATAAGACTTTTTCCCCTCAAAAAATTCCGTTATTTTTGCGCTTTTCAATGCTTTCACAAAATATAAATCTTTCTGTGCTGCTTATTGGCTTGTTTTGTGCTATTTTTGTGTTAAATATTGGGAGAATAACATGACAATGGAATTTAGGACAAAAGTTCCGATATCCCGTTCGGATTTTCAAATCGATCATCACTCGCGACTGATGATTTTCGGATCGTGTTTTTCCGAGAATATTGGGAATCTGTTGCTTGCCAACAAATTTGATGTCGATCTCAATCCATTTGGCACACTCTACAACCCTTTGTCTATTTCCATCGCATTCGATCGCCTTTTGAGAGGTAAAGCTTTTAATGAATCGGATTTGACAATGCGTGACGGAATATATCACAGCTTTTTGCACCACGGAGCGTTTTCTTCAGCCGATCCGCACGTTTGTTTACGTCGAATCAACGATCGCTTTGAGACCGCATCGGCAAAAATTGCACAGACTGATGTGTTTTTTGTAACGTTTGGGACGGCGTCTGTTTTTCGTTCAAAAAAAACAGACGATGTAGTGGGCAATTGTCATAAGTTTCCTTCAGATTTCTTTAGCAGAAGTATGCTTTCGGTAGAGGAAATCGTAGTAGAGTGGTCGAGATTGATCGGAGAGATAATGCTGATTCAGCCCGATTCGAAGTTTGTTTTCACGGTGAGTCCTATTCGCCATTGGAAAGATGGCGCACCTCAAAATCATGTGAGCAAGTCGATCCTACATTTGTCGATCGAGGAACTTATCAAAATACATCCTGATTCGGTTGGATATTTCCCTGCATATGAGTTGATGATGGACGATTTGCGCGATTATCGATTTTATGCTTCGGATATGATGCATCCGTCAGAAACCGCTATCGAATATATTTGGGAACGATTTCGCGAGACTTTTTTTTCGAGCGAAACCGAAAAAATTCTTTCCGAGTGGCATCCACTCATGCTGGCATTAAAGCATCGTCCTTTTGATGACGATTCCGCCGTTTACCAATCTTTTTTGAAGAATACCCTTTCTAAAATTCTTCAATTTCAAAATAAATATCCATTTATTTCGCTTTCTGAAGAAATTAAACAATTGCAAAAATTCTGAATCGTGCTGATATGAAATATCCTATTTCAAAAATAATTTCTATTTTAGGCTTGAAAAATTTCGATTGGATCGAAACGGAAATATCGCTTCTCCTTACCGACAGTCGACAACTTTCCAATCCCTCTGAAACACTTTTTTTTGCATTCGAAACCAAAAATAATGATGGTCATCGCTACATAGCGGATTTGTATGCAGCAGGTGTTCGCAATTTTGTGGTGTCCAAAATGATGCCCGAATGGAAAAACTTAACCGGATGTAATTTTCTGCTTGTAAAAAATACTTTAAGGGCTTTGCAAAAAATAGCGGCTTATCACCGTCGTCGTTTCGATATTCCGATTATTGGAATCACCGGCAGTAATGGCAAAACAATTGTGAAGGAATGGCTTTATCAACTTTTACAGGAAGATTTCAATATCGTCCGATCTCCTCGAAGTTATAATTCGCAGATCGGTGTCCCCCTGTCGGTTTGGCAATTGGACGATAATGCGACACTCGGAATTTTTGAGGCAGGTATTTCAATGCCCGATGAAATGGATCATCTCGAACCAATAATCCGCCCAACAATCGGAATTCTTACAAAAATAGGAGAGGCTCATCAGGAAAATTTTACTTCACTCCAGCAGAAATGTCTCGAAAAAATGAGGCTGTTCATTAATTGCAATGTGGTGATTTATGGCGAAGATAATCCAATTATTCGCGAAGCTGCCGATCAGATGCTTATTTCACAAAAAGCTTTCACTTGGTCGCGCAAACAAACAGACGCACCGCTCTACATTTCGAAGATCGAAAAAAAGGCATATTCAACTCTCATTTATTATTCTTTTCTTAGTTTAGATTACTCAGTAGAAATTCCTTTTACCGATGAGGCTTCTATCGAGAATGCCATTCATTGTCTGGCTACTATGCTTTTTCTGAATGTCGAGCCATCGGTTATTTCGGAGAGAATGAAAAAACTCGAACCGGTAGCTATGCGTCTTGAGGTTTTGCAAGGCAAAAACAATTGCATTCTTATCAATGATGCCTATAATGCTGATATCAACTCGGTGAAAATTGCACTCGATTTCATGAATCAACGTAGTGCCGAAAAATCATTGAGAAAGACAATTATTCTATCGGATATTCTGCAAAGTGGAATATTACCCAAAACCCTTTATCATCGTGTAGCCGACATGATGATAGAAAACGGAATCGAAAAAATTATCGGTATTGGACACGATATTTCGCAAAACAGTGATGTATTTGCTATCGAGAAATATTTTTTTCCTTCTACAGAGTCATTCATTCTGTCTGGAATATGGCGAAAATTCGATAACGAAATTATTTTGATTAAAGGTGCCCGAAAATATCATTTTGAGCAAATTATTGCCCTGATTCAAGAACGCATTCACGAAACCGTTCTCGAAGTAGATTTGGACGCCGTTGTACATAATTACAACTTTTATAAATCGAAATTACGGCCAGGTGTAAAAATGATTTGCATGGTGAAAGCTAATGCTTACGGCGCGGGTGCTGTTGAGATTGCCAAAACGCTGCAATATCATCGTTGCGATTATCTGGCCGTTGCTGTCACCGAAGAGGGCATAACACTTCGTTCGGAAGGTATCTCTTTGCCAATTATCATTCTCAATCCGGAAGTAAATGGATTTGAAGAACTGTTTTCAAACCGATTGGAGCCGGAGGTATATAATTTCAGAATTTTGGATGCTTTCATCAAAGAAGCAGATCGACGGGGGATTACCGATTATCCTGTTCATCTGAAAATTGATACGGGGATGCATCGTCTGGGATTTTTGCCCGATCAGATTCCTTTATTGATCGAACGTTTGCGTTCGCAAAAAGGATTGAAAGTAATATCCGTATTTTCTCATTTGGCAGCAAGTGAAAGTTGGACGTTTGACGAGTTTACCGAAAAACAGATCGAGACCTTACGGAGTAGCGCCTCCCATATAGAAACAGGAATTGGCTATTCAATATATAAACACATTTTAAATTCTGCCGGAATTGAGCGATTTCCTGAAGCTCAATGGGATATGGTTCGTTTGGGAATTGGTTTATACGGAATCAGTGCAAGCGGATTGAAGGGATTGAAAAACGTAAGCACTCTCAAAACCACGATTTTGCAAATTAAAGATATCCCCAATCAAGAAACTGTTGGTTATGGCCGCAAGGAATCTTTAGACCGTGATGCCCGTATCGCAACGGTCAGAATCGGCTATGCAGATGGATTAGACCGTAAGTTTGGCAATAGAGTAGGGCAAGTTCTTATAAACGGTAAAATTGCACCCATTGTCGGAAATGTTTGTATGGACCTTTGTATGGTGGATGTTACGGATATTGATGCCCAAGAGGGTGATGAGGTTATTTTGTTTGGGAACGATCTTTCGGTAATCGATCTGGCAGAATCTATCGGAACTATTCCCTATGAAGTTTTAACCTCAGTTTCGCCTCGAGTAAAGCGGGTGTATATTACCGAATGACATTTTCTTTTTTTATGTTCAATTCTTCTGCAATCAGGTATATCATTAATTTGGGTATTTCTTCTGTCTAATTGCATTTACTCTTTTTTTTCATTAAGGATATTGCTTGTTTTGCATCTTATACTAAAAAAAGCGTCTCTTCGGAGACGCTTTTTTTAGTATGTAAATATATTTCAGAAGCTTATTCAGTGAAGAAGATAGCAACGCGATTCCATTCATTCACTTCATAAGGTTGTTCAGTGTCACCCTTCCAGTCAACGCTTACGCGACTGCTGTCAATTCCGTATTCGTTGATTAACGCATTAGCAACAGCTTTTGCACGTCTTTCAGAAAGTGCCATGTTGTATGCCGGTGTACCAGTCAAGCGGTCAGCATAAGCAGTGATCTTAACTTTAGCATTCGGATTTTCTTTTAGATATTGAGCCGTATTGTAGATGCTTATTTGTTGACCTTTGTCGATTTTTGCTGAATTCAGACGGAAGAATACAACATTCGGAACATAAACAGTTTCTTCTTGTACTACAGGTTGAATTTCAGGACATTCTGGACAAGAAGCAGGACGTTTGCTGAGTTCTTCGTTTTCAGCACGAAGTCTGTTGATTTGACTGTTCAGATCGTTGATCAGGTTGTAGTCCATAAGTTCGGCAGGAGTGAATTCTTGTTTTCCAAGACCAAACTTTACGCCCAATACGCCAGATAACATGCTGTCCCATTCGTAATCTCCTCCGCGAGCAAAATCAAATGTTTCTTGCATCACGCGGTACCCCAAATCGATGAAAATGCTGAAGTTTTTTGCTACCTGAAAATTATTGATTAAACCGGCATTCCAAGTAAGAGATTGGTTCTGACCCTTGAAGGTATCCCCGTCTTCATTCGGTTTTTTCCAGTCGGCCATTCCGTACATATAGCCCATTCCCACATAAGGAATAAGATTCCATACGCGGTTGGGATTGTAGCCAAACCAAGCATTGTTAATGTTGTACATTACGTCAACATGTCCTCCGATCCAGTTGTGATCCAGTCCGTTAGGTCCGACAAGAGGAACATCGGCCACATGTTTGATCAATCCTGCATCAATAACACCACGAACACCCCATATTGGAGAAACCCATTTTCCGACTTCAAGTTGTCCCATCCATCCGAGGCGATCTCCAAAATCTGCGTCAGCATCATTTTCACCTTTCGTTATATACAGGTTAGTACCTCCACTAAGCCCGATATACCAATGGTCGCTCGCTTTGTCTTTCAGGTACACAGTCCCGTTCGACACATTTTGCACGTCTTGCGCACTCATCCCGATTGCTACAAGAGCTGACATTAAAAGTAAACTAAACTTTTTCATAAATTTAAATTCTAATTAAACATTTTATTACAATAACTCGATAATTTATTTCTCTCATTATATGCGGACACTATTTTTTAGTGCGTTTTTTACACTAACTTTTAAAGAATAAACATTTCTCACGTTAAAATGTTCGTGCGATATTTCGAAAAAAAATAAAATTTAATTTCTATCTTGCGAACAATACTTTCCGCTCATTGTAGTGGAAAACTCTTTTCCATTGGAAATGAACCACAAATATAACGCTTAATTTTATATAAAGAGCGAATTTAATAAAAAAAATCGATAAAACCGCTTCTCATTGTCTAATTCTTCACGATTCTTTCATTTATGCCTGTTTTTATACAAGAAATAGTTATCCTAAATAGCTTTTCAAAAGTTTACTTCGGGAGTCTTGACGAAGTCTGCGAATAGCTTTTTCTTTGATTTGACGAACTCTTTCTCGCGTCAACTGAAACTTATCGCCTATTTCTTCAAGTGTCATTTCTTGGCAACCAATTCCAAAAAACATTTTTATGATATCGCTTTCTCGTTCTGTGAGTGTGGATAGTGCTCTGTCTATTTCTTTTTGCAACGACTCGTTTATCAAGGTACGGTCGGCGACGGGCGCATCTTCGTTGACCAACACATCCAACAAACTGTTGTCTTCTCCCTCTACAAATGGAGCATCTACCGAAATATGTCTTCCGGATACTTTTAGCGAATCAGAAACCTTATCTACCGATATGTCCAACTCGTCCGCTAATTCTTCAGCCGAAGGTCGTCGTTCATTTTCCTGTTCAAATTTTTGGAACGCTTTGCTTATTTTGTTCAACGATCCAACCTGATTGAGCGGAAGCCGAACGATTCGCGATTGTTCAGCCAATGCCTGAAGAATTGATTGACGTATCCACCAAACAGCATAGCTGATGAATTTGAAACCTCTGGTTTCGTCAAATTTTTCTGCTGCCTTGATCAATCCCAGATTCCCTTCGTTGATCAAATCCGGCAGACTGAGGCCTTGGTTTTGGTATTGTTTCGCAACCGATACGACGAAACGAAGATTGGCACGGGTAAGTTTTTCCAATGCTTGTCTGTCGCCTCGTTTAATTGCTTGCGCCAATTCCACTTCTTCTTCTACAGTAATTAAGTCTTCTCGGCCTATTTCCTGTAGATATTTGTCCAAAGAGGCGCTTTCGCGATTTGTAATCGATTTTGTAATTTTTAACTGTCTCATTCTCTATTACCTCTATTCTAAATAATTTATTTTTTTCCTTGTTTTTATAAGGGGGTGCAAAATTACTATTTATTTTTCATAATTCCCATCAATCAACTATGGGATTTCTACAAACCAACAACAAAGGATAAAGTTGAATTTCTTGACCCTTTGTTGTTAAAAACAAGCTATTTGCTTTTTTGTTATATCAAAAGTTTAAATTAACATGAATTAATGTGTTATCTTTTTGTCGAAAGATCAATTGCTATGTATTGCGTCCTTCCGTTAGGAGGATAAAATCCGGCAACTAATATTACTTTGTCCTGGCTGGTCGTGTTTACATTAGCTACTATTTTTGCTATATCGCTTTGACTGTTCACAGGCATGTTATTAATGCGCATGATGATAAATCCTTTATTGATGCCGTTTTTACGAAAGAGTCCGTCATTTGTTACACTGGCTACTTCAACTCCGCTGCTTATCCCAAGTTCATCCTTTTTGCTATCCGGAATTTCTTTGAAGGTAGCCCCGAGCATTTGCATGGAATCAGTGCTTCGCGTAATTTCCGTATTGCCTTGAGTATTTTTTAAAACTACACTATACGTTTTCTTTTCTCCATTACGATCAACCGTCACATTCACTTTGTCTCCGGGCCGATAACGGTTGAGCTGATTTTGTAATTCGGCAAAATTATGTATTTCAACATTGTTGATGGATTTAATCACATCTCCCTTTTCGATTCCTGCAGCCTTGGCCGGGCTTCTGTCCGAAAAGTCCTCTACCAGGACGCCTTGTATTTTAGCTAATTCGCTTGCCCTTTTAGGATCTTGACGGCGGATGCTTTCGATATTTGGAACCTGAATTCCGAGTACGGCGCGTTGCACGCTTCCGAATTCTTTCAAATCGGCGGCAACTTTTCCTGCAGTTGAGATAGGTATGGCAAAGGCATAACCTGTGAAATTACCCGTCTGAGAATATATGGCCGTATTAATTCCTACAAGTTCACCTTTCGTATTCACCAATGCACCTCCACTATTGCCCGGATTTACGGCAGCATCTATTTGAATGAAAGATTGGATACCTTGATCCTGCCCTACGATGTTGCCACGATTTTTGGCACTAACAATTCCGGCGGTAACCGTAGAAGTGAGATTAAACGGATTTCCAACAGCTAGTACCCACTGCCCAACTTTCAGCGCATCAGAATTGCCGAAAGTAATGTAGGGGAAATCGTCTCCATCAATTTTAAGCAGAGCTATGTCTGTCTGTGGATCTGTTCCCACTACCTTGGCCGTAAATTCACGATTGTCGTTGAGTGTAACGGATACTTCGTTGGCACCCTCGATTACGTGGTTGTTGGTGATAATGTAACCGTCCTTTGATATGATTACGCCGGAGCCGAAACCCACTTGTTCTCTCGGTCTCGAATATTGAGGATCGCCGAACCCGAAAAAGAAATCGAATGGGCTTATAATTTGCTGTTGGCGAATCGATTTTGTTTTTACGTGGACTACCGCATGAACAGATTTTTCGGCTGCCACTGTGAAATCCGGATAACCATCTTCTGTAGTCAGATTGGTAAGTGTCAATCCTTTATCCTGTCCGAATGTGTTCGTAAATTGCAACATGTTATCGGACGTTATATTGCCTCCATTGGCTGTTGCTATCGACTTTTCAAAATTTTTTTTCACGATGACATTATATCCCATTAATGTCATTACGGAGCTAAGTATGGCAACCAAAAGGATGCTCAATACATTTTTTGTGCGTGTGTTCATATTTGAGTTTGTTATAAAAGTTACGGTTTTAACATTTTAATTTTCCAAATATAACAACAAAAAATATACTCTTTCATCATCTTCCGTGTCGGTTTTAACACTTTTAACTAAATCAAAATGGGATTAACCCGTATTAACCCAAATGCCTCTATTTTAGCGCGTTTTTAAGTATGACACGTTGTCATTTCAAAGTGCTTCGTGCGAAAATGTCACCTGTGTCTATAGTTGTTTCGTCTGTCGGCGTATCGTTTGAATCTGAAATTGTTTAATGGTTGGATAATGTCGAAGAGGAGTGCGGAAAGGTAAAATTTTCCGCTGTTGGTGAGTTTTGAATTTTTGTGGATGGTGATATTGTGAACCGTGGCTCTTATGATCCACAGGATAATTCCGGAAATGAGCAGGAGATAGTCCTGAAATAAAAGCCCCATGACAATCGAAGCGATTACCAGGAGATAAAACATGTATTTGGAGAATGTTTCCAATCCGAATATTGATGCTCGCGATGTTTTGTAAAATTTCTTGGTGTAAAGATATTTTGATTTTAACTGACGCCATGTATGGAAATTATCTACGACATCGCTTTCTGTCATACTTTCGGGACTAAGTATCACACCGGTGTTCTTGCTTGAAGCAATCCTGTTGATCAATAAGTCGTCTTCGCCTCCTTCGATGTTCAAAATCGTGGCAAAGCCTTTTTGCTCAAGATAAAGGCGTTTTTTATAAGCCATGTTTCGTCCGATTCCCATAAATGGTTTGTGGATGATGGCCATCGACAAATACTTAATCGAATGGACGAGATTATCGTAGAGGATGAACTTGCGCAAAGGAATTTTCTTCGAAATGTTGAGCTTGCAGTAACCAAGAACGACTTCTTTTCCTTGTGCAAATTCGCATGCAAACGACCTGATCCATTGGTTGCTCACAGGTCGACAATAGGCCTCGGTAAACAATAAGATTTCATTTTTGGCTGCCTTAATACCTACAGAAAGTGCAAGTTTTTTTTCGTTGTTTGTTTCGGCTTCTTGCGGTATATAGGTATGATAGAGTTGAGGGTATTTTTGCTCGAGTCCCTTCAACAGGATATCGGTTTCGTCTGTTGATCCGCTATTGACGACGATAACTTCATAATTCGGATAATCCTGTTCGAGAATGGATGGCAAATTTTGAGCAAGATTTTCCGATTCATTTTTCGACGCTATTACTACCGAAATGCCGGGCAGTGCTTCATCGGGAATATCCGTCGATTGATATTGAGCTGCATAGGTATAAGGTTTTCTGAATAATAAAATATAAAACAGCAGCTGAACAATAAAAAACAAAATCAGCGCACCCAAAACGATCCACTCGAGCAGCGAAAACTTGAATAACGGTAATAAATCCATAGCAGCTTTATATTTGATCCGAAAAAAAGGAAGCCGGTAGATCTCTGCAATTGTATTGCGAAGCCATAGCTTCCCCATACGCTCCGGCAGATCGAATAGCGATGAGATCGCCTCTCGAAGATTTGTTTAGCTCCACATTCTTGCCAAAAGTATCACTCGATTCGCAAATTGGCCCCACCACATCATAGTGTGCATAAGGCTGTTCCGAGCTGATATTTTCGATATGATGAAATGCTTGATACAACGCCGGCCGTATTAAATCGGTCATGCCCGCATCGACAATCAGAAATTTTTTGCTGATTCCTTCTTTCACGTAAGTTGTTCGGGTGATGAGCGAGCCACACGGAGCCACTACCGATCGTCCCAACTCGAAATGAAGTGATTGGCCTTCTTTGAGTTTCAGATATTTCGCAAATAAATGGAAATAAGATTCGAAATCGGCTATCGGACAGTGATTGGGATGTTGATAATTGATACCCAAGCCTCCGCCCAGATTGATTATTTGCAGCTCTATGCCTCGACTGTTGAACCAACTTTGCATTTCAAGCGCTTTGACGCAAAGATTTTCGAAAGCCGACAGGTCGGTAATTTGCGATCCGATATGAAAATGTATTCCGATAAGTTCAAGGTGTGAAGAATGGGAAATTTTCTCGACAGCCCCAGGGAGATCTTTTTCGTTAAGTCCAAACTTGTTTTCGTTAAGCCCCGTAGTGATGTATTCGTGAGTATGAGCATCCACATTGGGGTTGATGCGCAAAGCAACCCTGACTTTTTTGTTTCTTGCAGCTGCAATATGTTCGATGGCATCCAGTTCGGGAAGCGATTCTACATTGAAGCAAAAAATATCGTGGTCAATCCCGATCCCGATTTCTTTATCCGTTTTGCCCACTCCTGCAAATGCAATTTTGGATGCAGGAAAACCACATTCAATCGCTCTCAAAATTTCGTTTCCGCTTACGCAGTCAGCGCCAAAGCCAAAACTCGAGATTTCTTTCAGAATGCGGGTATTGGCATTTGCCTTCAAGGCATAATGCACATGATAATTCTTATTTTCGGTTTGCTGCTTGATGGTGCGAAGTGTTTCGCGAAGCAAATCGATGTCGTAGTAATAAAAGGGAGTTTCGATAGCCTCGAATTTATCTATCGGAAATTTGCCTTTAATCATTTTGCGTGGAAATTAGGATTGAAAAATAAGTTCAGGTCGCAAGCGAAATTATCGTTCTTACGATTTTAAGTCACAAAAGTACAATCTTTTTTCGACACTTGCTAACCATTTTTTTTGCTTTTTGCATAAACCGACCACATTTCGAGAATCTTTCCAACCTTCTCGTTCAAAGGCAAAGCAGCATCAATCCAATGGATGACAAATCCGCGTCGCTCCATTCCTCTGAACCAGGTCATCTGTCGTTTGGCAAATTGGTGAATAGCCGTTTCAAGTTGTGTGAACATCTCGTTATACGATAACGAGCCAATGACATACAGTGTGACGAACTTGTATTCCAGTCCGTAATAGAGCAAGTCCTCCACCCTGGCACCCGATTGCAGCAATTGTCTTACCTCGTCGATTAATCCTTCATCGAGACGTTTTTTCAGCCGCGACGAAATGTGTTGACGACGAAGCTCCCGATCGATTTCGATGCCGATGATCAGGCTGTCAATCGGATCGAACGCAAGTTCCTCGGCTTGCTGTTTGGCCTGATAATCCGCGATTTCTATAGCCCGGATAGCCCGCTTTTTAGTGTCGGTATCAGTTGTGTTATGCAATTTTTTGTAGGAAGCCAATATTTCGGTTAATTCTTCGAGAGTCTTTTCCGAAAGGGATTTTCGAAGTGTCGGATTTTCCGGCACATCGAGCAATCGATAGCCCTTCAAGACCGATTCGATATACAATCCTGTTCCGCCACAAAGAATAGGAACTTTATTGCGACCGGCAATGTCCCGAAAAGCCCGATGAAAATCTTGCTGATAATGAAAAAGGGTATATTTTTCGCCCGCATCGCGTATATCGATCAAATGATAGGGAATGTGCCGGCTGTTAATCTCATAATCCGAAAGATCTTTACCCGTGCCGATATCCATTCCCCGATACACCTGTCGCGAATCGGCACTGATAATTTCCCCATCGAGTTCATAAGCAAGATGCGCAGCCAATCTGGTTTTTCCGCTCGCCGTTGGCCCAAGGATAGTCAATAATGGGTAGTTGTCAAGGTTAGTAAAATTTGTCTCCATCATTTTCTAACTCTTTTACCAACTTCCGCCTGCTCCGCCGCCGCCAAAACTGCCGCCGCCTCCACCACCGAAGCCGCCTCCGCCAAAGCCTCCGCCTCCGAAACCGCCTCCCCAGCCGTCACGGTTGCCGCTTCCGCCGAAAGGCGGCATAAAAATTATAGGGCCTCTTCCTCTGTGATGTCCACTGTCGATGTGCTGATCGCCACCGCCATTGAAAAAAATCAGAATAAAGAAAACGGCAATTACGATAATCAGAATGATAATTCCGAAGGAAAGACCTCCGTCATCTTCGGGCTGATCGGCATCAAACTCACCCGAAAGACGGGAAATCATCTTATCGATAGCCGCATTCACTCCACTGAAATAGTCGTTTTCGCGAAAATGGGGAATCATGTCGTCGCGTACAATGCGACCGGCGAAGGCATCGTTGATCTTGGCTTCCAGTCCATAACCCGTAGCAATGAAAGCATCGCCACGACTTTCAGCCGTCTTGGGCTTAATGAGAATGACCGCTCCATTGTTTTTGCCTTTCTGTCCGATGCCCCACTCTTCCCCGAGTTTAAATGCAAAATCGGAAGCGGGATACCCGCCCAAATCTTTAACCGTTACTACGTATATTTGTGTTGAGGTGGAATCGTTGTAGGCACGCAATTTCTGTTCGAGTGCCGCCTTCTGCTCATCCGAAAAAATGCCTGCAAAATCGTTCACCAAACGTGGAGGATTCATCGGCTTAGGAACATCCTGGCCAAAAGCCCCTAAAAAACAGCACAATAGCCAAAATACCGCAATAAAATATTTATTCCTGAACCACTTCATCTCCTAATTCGTTTTTGTCATTTTGAGGTACGGGATATTTGTTTTTAATCAGTTCGCCCACTTTGGCTATCGCTTTGCAAATTCCCTCTACAACCTGTCCGTCACGACAGCCCGTTATGAGGTCATCCAGTGCCTGATTCCAAAATCCTTCATCGGCCATTTCGGCAATACCCGAATCGCCATAAATAGCCGCTTTTCGATCTCGCGGCGCAACATAGATCAGTACGGCATTGTGCTGATCTGTTGCATCCATCTTAAGCAATTTAAATTTTTTGGCAGCCTCGACAAGAGGATTTCCTTTGCAATGGCGAGCCACAAAAACCCGTATTTCACCGGAAGTAAAGCTTTCAGCTTCGCGAATCGACAGTGCTACGCGTTCCAATTCCTGTTTATTCAGCAATCCCCGGCTCATATATTTTTTATTTGTTCCCCGATTTTTCAAAATTCTACCTTTGGGGCAGTTTCAGCACCCGGAGCCGATTTAAAGTAACCTTTCGGCGTAAATTTGAACCACCCCGCATAAATCACTTGCGGAAATTTGCGGATGTAGGCATTGTAGTCCTGAACCACCTGATTGAATTTGTTCCTTTCCACCGAAATTCGGTTTTCTGTACCGGCAAGTTCGTCCTGCAACGCAAGAAAATTTTGATTTGCTTTCAGTTCGGGATAGTTTTCCTGTATAAGCAACAGGCGTCCCAATGCCTGACTCAGCTGATCCTGTGCCTGCTGATATTGTTGAATGCTTTCTTCGGTAAGCTGTTCGGGATTTACATTGATTTGAGTGGCTTTAGCACGTGCCTCGGTAACCTGTTTGAAAGTCTCCTGTTCATGGTCGGCATATCCCTTGACGGTTGCCACAAGATTGGGAATAAGATCGGCGCGACGTTGATAAGCATTTTCCACATTTCCCCACTGGGCTGTTACGGCTTCTTGCTTTTCCACCATCTTGTTGTAGCCCTGACAACTCGATAAACTAAAAACTCCAAGGATAACAAGAATAAATAAATAGCTGAAATTTTTCATTTTAGTCGTTGTTAAGTTTTTGCAAAATTACATGAAAAAAGAAGTATTTCCAAGCTCGCGAAAATAAAAATCAAGGCCACAAAACTTAAAAGGCTTACCGTACCGTGCTCGAAGCACAAATGTTACCTTTGTAAGTTGGTTATCACTAACCGACGAAAAAATAAACTAATTGTCTAACAATTTATTCCGGTAATTTT
>JARKPE010000058.1 GCA_029975415.1 Dysgonamonadaceae bacterium
TGTTAAGGCCGGTTTGCGAGGCGAATACACGGATCAGAATATTCATTTTATGAGTGCTAACGATACCACTATTCAGAACAATTTTTTCGATTTTGTGCCTTCGCTCACGTTTTCATACCAACTCGCCATGACTCAAACCCTAAGAGTGGGATACAACAAACGTATTTCGCGACCCGGAATTTGGTATTTGAACCCTTATGTTGATGATTTAAATCCTGTTAATATCACTTATGGAAATCCCAAATTGGATTCAGAGCAGACTCATAACTTCAATCTTACTTTCGGTTCTTTTTCGCAAAAAGTGAATCTGAATGCCACCCTCAACTATGCCTATACAAAGAATGCCATTACCTCATACAGTTTTTTGAAAGATAGTGTTACCAATAATACCTATGCCAATATAGGGAAAAACCAGAGCATTGGTCTGAACCTCTATGTCAGTTGGACGCCGATGCCGGCTTTGAGGATGTATATGAATACTAATTTCAACTATACCAATATCGAAAGTTCGACCAAAAGTGATTTGAAAAACAGCGGTTTTGCCGGACATGGCTTTGGCGGATTGACGTTGACGTTGCCTCACAATTTCAGAATTGGAGCCAATGCGGGTATTTTTTCCGATCGCATTCAGTTGCAGACCGAACAATCGGCTTATTATTTCTATTCATTCAACGTCCTCAAAAGTTTCCTGAATAAAAAATTGGACGTCAACCTCGCCGTTTCAAATCCTTTTTCGGAACATATCAAGTTTAAGACCACAACTACAGGTGAAGGTTTCCGGCAACAAATGCAGGTGATGCAACCTATGCGGTCGCTCAATTTGAGAGTTTCATATCGTTTTGGTGAGCTGAAATCGTCCGTTAAAAAGGTACAGCGGACCATCACAAATGACGATTTGAAGAATGATGCCGGCAGCAGTCAAGGTGGAGGTGCTACTCAAACCACTACGACAACCGGAAGTTAGGGCCTTGTTTTATGATGCGCATTGATATACTTACAGTTTTACCCGAAATGATTGAAGGGGCAATCAATTCTTCTATATTGAAGCGTGCCCAACAAAAAGGGCTTGTGGAATTTAGACTGCATAATCTTCGCGACTATTCCACCGACACTCGCCATCATCGGGTGGATGATTATCCTTTCGGAGGGGAAGCCGGTATGGTGATGCAAATCGAACCTATCGATCGCGCCATAAGTGAATTGAAATCGCAACGCGATTATGATGAAGTTATCTTCACTTCTCCCGACGGCGAACAGTTCACACAAGCAACGGCCAACGAGCTGTCGCTCAAGCAAAACATCATTATCCTGTGCGGACATTACAAGGGCGTGGATTATCGCGTTCGCGAGCATTTGATCACGCGCGAAATATCTATCGGCGATTTTGTGCTCACCGGTGGCGAACTTGTAGCTGCCATGATAGCAGATGCAGTAGTGCGCGTGATTCCGGGAGCTATTGGCGACGAACAGTCGGCACTTTCCGATTCGTTTCAAGATGGATTACTGGCTCCGCCTGTTTACACTCGCCCTGCCGAATACAAAGGTTGGCGTGTACCCGACGTCTTGCTATCGGGCCACGAACGCAACATTGCCGAATGGCGTATGGAGCAGTCGCTCGAAAGAACGAAGCGACTCAGACCTGATTTGTTGAAATAAGACTTATGTATTAGAAAGATAAACCGAAGACTATCAAAAGAGTATTAGTTGGTTTGTTTTTTGATGTGGTTAATTTCGTTTTCTTTATTCCATTAATTTTACATGTTATGAATCAGAAATTTTTTTTATTGACAGGGTTTCTGCTGTTGTCTGTTCTAACTTTCGGACAACGAACCAATACGGATGGGATGTTATATCTCGATGAAAACCGTCGCCCTATCTTGCGCGAAAATATCATTATCCCTGATGTGAACGGTTATATGGTTCTGAAATGCGATTTTCACATGCATACCGTTTTTTCCGACGGACAGGTGTGGCCAAGCATTCGCAACCAAGAAGTCTGGGAGGATGGACTGGATGCTTTTGCCATCACCGATCATATCGAATATCAACCCTACAAAGCGGATGTGAATACCGATCATAATCGTGCACATGAGTTGCTGAAAAATGTGGCGCCAAAAAATAATCTCATCCTGGTTAAGGGGTCTGAGATTACCCGCAATACACCTCCGGGGCACTTTAATGCTATTTTTATCAAAGATTCGTCTCCGTTTATCGAAGACAGAAAAAAAGAGTTCGATAGAGACGCTCTGATGAAGGTAGCCGAACAAAATGCTTTTATCTTTTGGAACCATCCCGGATGGCAACCCAATATTGAGGGATCTTATGAATGGCTTCCATTGATAGACGATCTTTATAAAAATAATGCCTTGCACGGCATTGAGGTAATTAATGGATTCGGATTCCATTTGAAAGCTCTTGACTGGTGTGTGGATAAAGGTCTGACTGTGATGGGGACTTCGGATATTCACAATTTGATCAATCATGATTACGATCGCAGTAAAGAATATGTGCACAGAACTATGACGCTAGTGATGGCAAAAGACAGAACTCCCGAATCCATTCGCGAAGCTCTTGACGAAGGTCGCACTGTTGCTTGGGCAAGCAAGATTTTGGCCGGAAAGGAAGAGCATGTAAGGAATCTTTTCGATGCTTGTGTTCAATTTATGCCTTCTCATTTTACGGAGAAAAACGACAACGGGGGCATTATAAATTATTATGAAATCCGTAATAATAGCGATCTTTATTTCGAGCTGATTTTATCGGCAGGCAACGCAACGAAACAAATCATATTATATCCGCGTTCTTCTCAAGTGGTTTCTGCTGCCGGAGGTCAGTCATCTCTTTCTTACGACGTCGTTTCTACATACATTCGCAGCAATAAACATTTGAATGTGAGTTTTCTTTTGAAATAAGACTTTTATTTGATTATGGGTAATAAAAAAGTGGATCACAAAGATTCACTTTTTTGCTAATTTCTGGAAGATGGATTGATGAATGTGTTGTTCTACTCCATATCTTCTACTTCTCGATTGGCTTGCCTTTTCTTTTTCAGGAGAAGTTTGTAATATACAATTCGGAGGATTACCACAATGAGCACGACCATTACAATTGCCACGAAAATTGGAGCAACGATGGCTAATGTGGAAAGAATGATCGCCGATACTCCTTCAGTCGTGGAAAAGACCCAATTTCGGGGGCCTGCAGTAATTTTACTCGACATCAGTCTCCAAATTGCACTTCCACTCTGGATAGTTGCAGCAGCACCTCCACCAATGATAAATCCCATAACCCATTTTATCCACTCACTGTCGGACGGAAAAACCGATGTCATCAAAAGTGTCCCTGCAGCCATAGACAAAGGCATTTCGATGTTATCCATCAAATTATCGATAAAAGGAACGTAATAAGTCAAAACTTCGCCTATTGCTGCTACCCCAAAACAAAGCAGTGCAGGGGTAGATCCAATCCATGCAAATGCATCGTCGAGAACGAGAAATCCGAAATGAGAGGCCATTCCCACAACCAACAATGGGACAAATACCCTGAAACCTGTGGAAGCACTTAATCCGATTCCAAGTGCAATTGCACTGATGGTTTCGATATTGACTTCTGAAGCTATTTTCAGAAGAGAAGCTACTGTAATCATGTTGTTCCTATGAAAAATTATCGTGGTTTCACTCCGCAAGCATCTCCTGTAGGTTCATCTTCGTCACGTACCCAAATGTCGTTGAAAAGTTCGGGATGTCGTCGAAATTTTGCCAGAATATAAGAGCACGTCGGAATGATTTTATAGCCATGTTCGCGTGCATACGACACAAGTTTGTCGAAAAGTTTACCGGCGATACCTTGTCCCTCGTATTCTTTTCTTACACCAGTGTGGTAGGCATTTATTACGTTGCCGTTAATAGCAAAATCGAGTTCGGCAATTTGATTGCCGCTTTCCGCTATGAAAAAGGATCCTTGCTGAAGATTGTCTATTTTGAATTGGATTTCCATATTTTCTTGTTAAAAGCGTTTTTGGCGAATACTCTTTGTTTTTTATGATCCAAAAGTAAGAAAAAGTTTCGGAATGTTACAAAGATTTTGTACAGGTTTTATATTTTTGTTTGTTCATAAAAACATTGTCATGAAACGAATCTATCAGTTCTTTCTTTTTTTCTTTTTTTTGACCACTTGCTCGAGGGTTTTTGGAGCTAAAACAGACACTGTATTTACTCACAGCAATGCCATGAACAAAAGCATCAAGGCAGTGGTCATTGTGCCCGACACATACTCACAAGTAGATCATTCATATCCGGTTTTGTATTTGCTACACGGCTATAGTGGCAGCTATGCCGATTGGGGACGTTCGCCTGAAGTCGGGCTAATAGCCGATACTCATCAGATGATTGTGGTGTGTCCCGATGGTGGTTTTGGAAGCTGGTATTTTGATAGTCCTATTGATTCAACATTTCGATACGAAACGTATATAGCGAAAGAGTTGGTTGAGTGGATCGATAAAAATTATCGGACTCATCCTGCCCGCGAAGGTCGAGCAATCACCGGACTTAGTATGGGTGGACATGGTGCACTTTATTTGGCATTCAGACATCAGGATGTGTTCGGCGCTTGTGGAAGTATGAGCGGAGGGGTGGATATACGTCCGTTTCCTCAGAATTGGGATATCGCTAAGCGTTTGGGTGCGCAACGCGAATTTCCCCGAAGATGGGAAGAAAATACCGTAATCAACCAGCTCTATCTGCTTACACCCAATTCACTGAAAATTATTATAGATTGCGGTACAGAAGATTTCTTTTACGAAGTGAATGAAAAGTTGCACGAGAAATTGTTGTATCAAAATATTCCGCATGATTATATTTCACGTCCAGGTCAGCACGACTGGAATTATTGGAGAAATGCGATAAAATTTCAGGCTCTATTCTTCGATGAATATTTTAATTCAATCATACGACATAAATGAAAAAGTTCCTTCTGTTTCAAACTTTTTTGATTGTTGGTGTTTATATTTTCGCTCAATCTTCCGATCTTCCTTTCAGATTTGCATTGGTTACCGATACTCATATCGGAAGTTCGACGAGTGAGGAAGACCTTTTGCGAACGATTAACGATATTAATTTGCAGCCGGATATTGCATTTGTGATACTGTCGGGAGATGTTACCGAATTTGGAACCGATGAAGAATTGATGACTGCCAAAAAGCTCCTTTCGAAATTGAGAAAACCCTGTTATGTAGTTCCCGGCAATCACGATTCCAATTGGTCTGAAAGCGGTACGAACAGCTTTAAACAGATATTCGGTAGCGAAACTTTTGGATTTGAATATGGCGGATACAAGTTTATCGGCTTAGCTTCGGGGCCAAATATGCGTATGGGGCCGGGTCAAATTCCGCGTGAAAATATCACTTGGTTGCATGATGAGCTTCGTGAAATCAATAGGGACACTCCCATCATATACATAAATCACTATCCCATGGATCATTCGTTGAATAATTGGTTTGAGGTTTTGGATGCATTACGTCCTTACAATGTCAAACTGATGCTTTGCGGACATGGACACACAAACAGACCTTTGAGTTTTGAAGGGGCGAATGCTGCAATGTGTCGCTCTAATTTGAGGGCAAATGATACTTATGGCGGATACAATATTATTACTGTCTCTTCTGATTCGATTATTTTTCAAGAACGTTTTGCTTCAGGTGAAACTTTATTGCCTTGGGTTCGTTATTCGACAGCAGATCGACCAAAATGGATTGTTGATCCTCCTCGACCGAATTATTCGATAAATGACGAAAATCTTTTCGTGGAAAAAGTTTGGAGTATAGAGGAAAAAAGTGATATCGGGGGAGGCATGACTATAGAAGATGATCTTATTATTTATACCAATACGAATGGAGAAATAAAAGCTGCGAATACTTCAAACGGGAGAAATGTTTGGTCGTACCAAACCAAGGGAAAAATTTATTCTACTCCCACTGTGTATAAAGGAGTAGTATGGTGTGCTTCTACAGATTCGTGTGTGTATGGTTTGAATGTCCGAAACGGAAAATTGCTTCACAAATTCAAAACGGATAAAGCAATTGTATCTTCACCTGTTTGCGTTGAAAACAAGGTGATAGTGGCGGGAGGAGATGGCCATTGTCGAGCATGGCGTGTTGATGACGGAGAATTGGTATGGGATTTTGACAGTGTTCGAAATTTCGTAGTTACTCGACCACTTGTTGACGATGAAACGGTATTCTTTGGAAGTTGGGGCAACGAATTCTATGCTCTCGATTTACGCAATGGTTCGCAAAGATGGAAATGGAGCAACGGTCAGACGAACAAAATGTTTTCGCCGGCGCAGGTATGGCCGGTAGAATCACATGGAAGAATTTATCTGGTTTCTCCCGACCGTTATATGACAGTTCTTGATAAAAAAACAGGAAAAGTAATCTGGAGATATTCTGATACTGAGAACCGTGTTCGCGAGTCTATTGGTATTTCAGAAAACGGAAAAACCGTTTATGCCAAAACGATGGAAGGTAAAATCATAGCTTTGGATGCAACTGTTCCTTTCAGAAATGTTAATTGGATTTCCTCAGGAGAGGATATGGGTTATGAATTAGCACCAACGTCGCCGGTCGAAAAAAAAGGATTGGTACTCGTTCCTACAGATAAAGGGTTGATTTATGCATACAGTGCAGACAATGGCTCTTATCTTTGGAAATACCGAATTTCCAACGCATTGATCAGTATGATATTGCCTGCAGATAATAATGAAATTTATGTGTCTGGCATGGATGGAAAACTACTTAAACTTAAATTAATTTACCCTTAAAAGTCGTCTCTTTAATTGTTCGAACTATCAAAGATATGTGTTTTATCTACGAATCAAGCACATACATAGGTTATAATATTGTTGGGTTTACAGGTTTAGTGTCCTATATTTTTCTCTCGATTAAAAATCCGGAACCTGACAATTTAAATCTGAAAATATGTCAGTCGGCCCGAATATAAGACTATATTGAATAAAAAAGACATATTCCGATAAGTTTGGCACAAAATTCGCATTAGAGGAAATGTCGATTTAAAAATTAATTCATTCAATAATAGTATAAACTTTAATTATTTTGAAGCGTATGAATATTAGACCATTGGCAGATAGAGTGTTAGTTAAACCGGCTGCCGCAGAAGAAAAAACAGTAGGTGGAATCATTATTCCGGATTCAGCAAAAGAAAAACCTTTGAAAGGTGACGTAATTGCCGTTGGAAACGGTACAAAAGACGAAGAAATGGTAGTAAAAGAAGGTGACAAGGTTTTGTACGGAAAGTACGCAGGCACAGAAATCGAGATCGATGGTGAAAAATATCTCATCATGCGCCAATCTGACATTTTAGCAATCTTCTCTTGATATTTTCGAATAAAGTATACAGAAAATTCGAAAATATAAGTCAACTAATTTAACAATCAACAAACTATAAATAATATGGCAAAAGAAATTAAATTCGAAATGGATGCGCGCGATCTTCTCAAGAAAGGTGTTGACGCGCTGGCCGATGCAGTAAAAGTTACATTAGGCCCAAAGGGAAGAAACGTGATTATCGATAAAAAATACGGTGCTCCCCAAATCACCAAAGACGGCGTAACAGTTGCTAAAGAAATAGAGCTGGAAGATCCGTTCAGCAATATGGGAGCACAATTGGTTAAAGAAGTTGCTTCGAAAACTAACGATGATGCCGGAGACGGAACAACTACCGCTACGGTGTTGGCTCAGTCCATTATCGGAGTTGGATTGAAAAACGTAACTGCCGGCGCCAACCCGATGGATTTGAAACGCGGAATCGACAAAGCTGTTTCCAAAGTTGTAGAAAACATCAAAAAACAGGCCGTTGAAATCGGAGATGATCTGAAAAAAATTGAAAACGTAGCCAAAATCTCCGCTAATGGCGATGAAACTATCGGTAAACTTATTGCTGAAGCCATGCAAAAAGTTGGCAAAGAAGGCGTCATTACCGTTGAGGAATCAAAAGGAACCGATACTTATGTTGAAGTGGTTGAAGGTATGCAGTTCGATCGCGGATATATCTCTCCATATTTCGTAACCAATACAGAAAGTATGGAAGTAGAGTTTGAAAATCCTCTTGTATTGATTCATGACAAAAAAATATCGGCTATCAAAGATCTGCTCCCTATTCTCGAAAAAGAAGTACAGACAGGACGTCCATTCCTTATCATTGCCGAAGATATCGATTCCGAAGCTCTCACCACTTTGGTAGTCAATCGCTTGCGTGGTTCGCTGAAAGTAGCTGCCGTAAAAGCTCCGGGATTTGGCGATCGTCGCAAAGAAATGCTTGAAGACATTGCCATCTTGACAGGCGGTACGGTTATTTCTGACGAAAAAGGATTGACACTTGAAAACGCAACGCTTGACATGTTGGGTAGTGCCGAAAAGATTACGATAGACAAGGATACTACTACCATCGTAAACGGAGAAGGAGATAAAGCTGCTATCGAAAGCCGCATCGGACAAATTCGTGCGCAAATCGAAAAAACAACTTCAGACTATGATCGCGAAAAATTACAGGAACGCCTTGCCAAATTAGCTGGTGGAGTCGCAGTGCTCTATGTAGGTGCTCCATCGGAAGTAGAAATGAAGGAAAAGAAAGATCGTGTAGAAGACGCATTATCGGCAACCCGCGCAGCTGTGGAAGAAGGAACAGTTCCAGGAGGTGGCGTAGCTTATATTCGTGCCATCGAAGTTCTCGAAGGATTGAAGGGCGATAACGATGACGAAACTACAGGTATCGAAATCGTGAAACGGGCAATTGAAGAACCTCTTCGTCAAATTGTCATCAATAGCGGTAAAGAAGGAGCTGTGGTTGTACAGAAAGTTCGTGAAGGGAAGGACGATTTCGGCTACAATGCTCGTACCGACAAATATGAAAACTTATATCAAACAGGTGTCATAGACCCAGCTAAAGTAACTCGCGTTGCTTTGGAAAATGCAGCGTCAATTGCTGGCATGTTCCTCACTACCGAATGCGTGATTACCGATAAGAAAGAAGAAAATTCTGCTCCACAAATGCCAATGGGTGGAGGCGGAATGGGAGGTATGATGTAATAATATAACCTCTCATGAGACAGACAAAAGCGTAGGACTTGGAAATTTAGCTCCAATGTTCTGCGCTTTTTTATTTAATACAGGCAGAAAATTTGAACATTGAGGGATTAATAAGGTTTATTTTCGAATTATTAACGGCTTAAAAATTAACATTCTATTATCGAACTAATTATTCTGCATAAGTGTTTTAAAACGTAACAATTTCGTAACGCTTTTCACAATTTTTTATTGTACATTTGCATCGCTTAATTTAAAAATCCTAATTAATAAAATCTATTATGATTAAAAAGATCAGATTTTTTGCAGCAACGCTTGTTTTGACAATCGTTGCAGCATTGCATGTCCAAGCACAGGTTACCACTTCGAGCATGAGTGGACGTGTTACCGACAAAGAAGGTCCTGTAATTGGAGCAACTGTTGTTGCAACTCATGTTCCTTCCGGTACCACGTATGGTACAGTAACCAATACCGAAGGCCGTTTTTCGTTGAACGGTATGCGTGTTGGGGGTCCTTACAGGGTTGAAGTTTCCTACATTGGTTATGGAAAATTTGTCGCTGAAAATATTACCCTTTCGCTTGGCGAAACTTATGTCCTGAATGTAGAACTTCGCGAAGAGGCAGTCACACTAGGCGAAGTAGTGGTGTCGGCTCAGCGAACTCGGTTTTCAAGCGAAAAAACGGGTGCGTCAATCAATGTTTCGACTTCACAAATCGAAGATATGCCAAAGATGACCAGAAGCATAACAGACATTACTAAATTATCGCCATATGCTTCAGGCATGAGTATTGCTGCCGGAGATGGACGTAGTACAAACTTTACCATCGACGGTGCTAATTTCAATAATAATTTTGGGTTAAGCGATCGCTTGCCGGGAGGAGGAAATCCAATCTCGTTGGATGCTATCGAAGAGGTTCAGATAGTCGTTGCTCCGTACGATGTTCGTCAAACCAACTTTATTGGTGGAGGCATTAATGCTATTACGAAATCGGGAACAAACACTTTTAAAGGATCAGCATATACATACTATTATAATCAGGATTTGAGAGGAAACAAAATTGGAGATATAGATTTTGGAGAAAGAGCCGAAGAATCGAAAGAAATTTATGGTATGACATTGGGTGGTCCCATCATCAAAAATAAATTGTTCTTTTTTGTTAACGGTGAGTATGAAAAAAGGCCAGGGCAGGTAGTTACTTGGCGTCCTTCTCCAAATGGAGTTGCTGATCCCGATAAGTCTCTTTCGCGTGTAAGTGTTGCAGATATGGAAAGAGTAAAAAACCATCTCCTTGAAAATTATGGTTACGATCCGGGATCTTATACAGATTATCCGGGAGATGAAACTAATATGAAACTATTAGCCCGTATCGACTGGAACATTAATACTAAAAACAAACTTAGTTTACGCTATAATTATACAAAAAACGAAGCGTGGAATCCTACTAACGGGAATTCAACGGATGCCGGATACAGAAACAGAACAACGGGATATGACCGTATTTCTCAATACGGAATGGCTTTCTCCAATTCTTTGTATTCCATGGACAACATTGTGAATACATTCTCAGGTGAATTAAACAGTCGCCTATCAGATAAGGTTTCCAATCAATTTATCACGACTTATTCCAAAATAGAAGACGTAAGAGGTTCCAATTCTGCGAAATTTCCATTTATAGACATTCTTGCCGGACGTGATGCAAATGGTGTTCCTATCGTAGAACCATATATTTCGGCAGGATATGAACTCTTTACATGGAATAACGGTGTTAATAATGAGGTGATCACTGCAATTGATAACTTCACGTACTATTTAAACAATCATAAAATTACTGCAGGATTAAGTTACGAATATCAAATGGCTAATAATGCCTACATGCGAAATGGTACAGGCTATTATCGATATGCAAGTATTGACGATTTTCTGAATCAAGCAGCTCCTATTGATTTTGCACTTACATATGGTTACAATGGTGAAGAAAAACCTGCAGCAGAGGTAGCTTTCCATCAGTTTGGGGCTTATGTGCAAGATGAATTCAGTGTTTCTGAGAACGCAAAAGTAACTTATGGCCTGCGTGCCGATTATATTACTTATGTCGATAATCTTATTCGAAATAATGCCATTTATGATTTGGATTTTGGCGGGAAAAAAATAGATACAGGCAAATGGCCCGATGCCAAAGTGCTTCTTTCTCCACGTGTCGGTTTTACTTGGGATTTGAGAGGTGATCAGTCCTTGAAATTACGTGGAGGGTTAGGTGTATTTACCGGAAGGTTACCTTTGGTATTTTTTACCAATATGCCTACTAATTCGGGAATGGTGCAAGGAAGTTTCCGAGCAGTTACAACCTACAAAAATGGAAAAATAGATAAGTCTGACCCAATCTTGGCTACTTTGGCAGGACCTATGATTACCAATGTCAACGATATGATTGATAAGTTAGGATTGAAAAAAACTATTTCACCCGAAGATGGTGCACTTCCAAGCGAAATAGCGGGGATTGATCCGGATTTTAGAATGCCACAGATATTTAAAACTTCGATGGCTTTTGATTATCAGTTGCCATTTTCATTCCCAATGGCAGTGACTATAGAAGGTATCTTTACAAAAAGTATTTACAGTGTAATGCTTAAGAATTACAGTTTAAAACCAGTGGATGAAACTTGGCAACGCTTTTCAGGTCCGGATAACAGATATATATATCCTACAGATTACCGATATCAATCAAGAAACGCTTTCGTGTTGAGCAATAACACTGATGGATGGGGTGCTATCGGAAATATCACCGTAACTGCAGAGCCCGTTAAAAGGCTGAATTTGATGGCGGCTTATACTATTACCGAATCGAGAGAAATTACAGGAATGCCGGGTAGTAACGCCGGTTCGGCTTATGGAGGACTTTTGGCTATCAACGGACCCCATCTTCCCTCCCTTCAACGTTCACAGTATGTAGTTCCTCACAAAGTCATCGGTTCAGTTTCCTATCGTATTCCTTATGCTAATGATCATTTGGCATCGTCAATCAGTATTTTTTATACAGGTGCGTCTCCGAGAGAATATAGTTTTACTTACTCAAACGATATGAATGGCGATGGATATAATACTGATTTGATTTATATTCCAAAGGCTAAAGGTGATATAAAATTTAAGACGACTGAGGATGAAGATGCATTTTTCAAATTTATGAGCCAGGATAAATATTTGAAAAAACATAAAGGAGAATATGCAGGTGCTAATTCTGTTATGGCTCCGTGGGTACATAATTTTGATTTGAGGTTTGCTCAAGATTTCAAGGTAAGAGCAGGAAATTCGACAAATACCCTACAATTTACGGTAGATATTCTCAACTTTGGCAATTTGCTAAATAGTGAGTGGGGCATTTCTAAAAATATGTCTTCGTCCAACGGTGGAGCTATTTTGAAATACGAGGGAAAAGATGCATCGAACGTACCTACATTTTCTTTTGTAAAAATAAAAGATAAAGATGGTAATGAAATATATCCGACCCAAACTTTCACAACAAACTATTATTACGGTGAGACGTGGAAATTGCAATTGGGATTGAGATATATATTCAATTAAAAAAATAAATTTATGCCGATGTTTATGCTATAATTCTCGTTTCAGTATTTGATAGCAATGAAAAAGTAAAACTGGATTTTAGGATGAGAGTTGAGTGAATCATTGGAAAAATAAGATAAGAAGGAGTTCGAGATTTACCGGACTCCTTTCTCTTTCTTCTGAACCAATAATTATCACGTTTCAGTTGTCAAAAGTGAGTAAAAAACGACTTTTGTATCGTTTGTTATTGGAAAAAAAACAGATGAATGTTTCATTATTTGTTACTTAATTCTAATTTTATGAGCTGAATCAATAAACTCGTTTACCATGTCTCCCATATTTTTGTCTCTAATTGTTGTTTTAGCTGTGGCATTGCTGCTTTTTATGGTGCTGAAACTGAAAATCAGCGCCTTTATCGCGTTGCTCATCACAGCCATTTTTGTAGGGATAGCTGCTGGAATGCCACTGAGTTCCATCACAAAGTCCATTCAAGAAGGTATGGCAGGTACGCTTGGTTTTGTTGCGACCGTAGTTGGTTTGGGTGCTATTTTTGGACAAATTCTCGAAAGTTCGGGAGGAGCGGAATCGCTTGCTCATTACCTGATCCGAAAATTTGGAAAAGATCGTGCGCCGTGGGCGCTTACACTCACAGGATTCATTGTTGCCATACCGGTTTTTTTCGATGTCGGGTTCATTATTCTTGTTCCGATTGTTTATTCTCTTTCCCGTGATACAGGGAAGTCGCTACTTTATTATGCGATCCCCCTTCTTGCAGGTTTAGCCGTCACTCATAGTTTTGTGCCGCCAACGCCCGGTCCTGTTGCCGTAGCTAACATAGTTGATGCTCCTCTCGGATGGATTATTTTGTTTGGAATATTGCTGGGTTTACCGACTGTTGCTATTGCGGGACCTGTTTTTGGGAAATTTATTGCAAAAAAGATATATCTGGAAGTACCTCCCGAGATGAATATAAACTCATCGGAGATAGATTCGGGTGATTTTCCCCCTTTCAGACTAATTGTTTGGATAGTTGCTATACCTTTGTTGCTGATTTTGTTGAATACGTTCACGGGAGTAGCTATTTCGTCGGGTATGATTGAAAAATCCATAATGACAGATGCTTTGGAATTTGTGGGACATCCGTTTTCTGCTCTTATTATTGCCACTCTTGCAGCTATGTATTTTTTGGGAATCAGACGAGGAATGAATAAGAAAACCATTCTCGACTTGAGTAACAGGGCGCTTGGACCTGCCGGAATTATCATTCTCGTAACCGGAGCAGGCGGGGTGCTCAAACAAGTGCTTGTGGATAGCGGAATAGGGCAAATGATGGCCGAATCGATGGCCGGTTCGCCCTTGCCTCCTTTGGTGCTGTCATGGCTGCTTGCTGTGGTGGTGCGTGTTACGCAAGGCTCGGCAACGGTAGCGATGATTACAGCAGCAGGTATCATAGCTCCTGTGATAGAACAGTTTGGGTTGAGTGATCCTCAGCGAGCTTTGATTGTTATAGCAATTTCATCGGGAGCTACTATGCTTTCACATGTTAACGATAGTGGTTTTTGGCTGGTAGGGAAATATTTAGGGATGAACGAAAAGCAAACTTTGCAAAGCTGGACCATCATGGAATCTATAATTGCAGTTTGCGGACTATTTTTTGTGATGATTGCGAGCATTTTCGTTTGAAACACAAAAGGTACCCAAAGAAATAGGAGCAAAGTAGTTTCAATTACTATTTGCTCCTATGTTGTTGTCCCACCAAGATTCGAACTTGGACTGGCTGAACCAAAATCAGATGTGCTACCATTACACCATGGGACAATCCTTATTGCTTCGTGAAAAGCAGTGCAAAAGTATAATATTTATCGCAATTGGCCAAATATACAGGAATTTTTTTGTTGAGATTCCTGCACAAAGGGTTATTGTCAACTCTTATTCGGCTACAAGCAGAAAATATGATTTTTTGCCACGTTGTGCCACGATATATTTTCCGCCAATCAACGCTGTAGCATCAATAATTTTATCGGCATTATCGAGTCGTTCTTTATTTATCAGAACTCCACCGGCTTGTAAAGTTTTGCGCATCTCTCCTTTTGAAGGGAAAACGGGTGCTAATTCTGTGAGCAAGTCAACGGCTTTGACGCCTCCGGCAAGTTTGTCTTTTGAAACATGAAATTGCGGAACCCCCTCGAATACTTGCAAAAAAGTCTCCTCGTCAATTGAAAGTAGTGTTTCGGAAGTAGATTTGCCGAACAGAATTTGCGAAGCATCTACCGCAGATTCATAATCTTCACGCGAATGGACCATTATCGTGATTTCTTCGGCCAATCGCTTTTGTAACGGTCTAAGATGAGGTGTTTCTTTTTGTTGTGCAATGAGTGAATCAATTTCTTCTTTTGATAGTGCCGTAAATATTTTGATATATTTTTCGGCATCGTCATCGCTGACGTTAATCCAAAACTGATAAAATTTGTAGGGAGAAGTGTAACGGCGATCGAGCCACACGTTGCCACTTTCGGTTTTTCCAAATTTTCCGCCGTCAGCTTTTGTGATAAGCGGACAGGTAAGTGCAAAAGCTTCGCCTCCTTCTTTGCGACGGATAAGCTCTGTTCCTGTAGTGATGTTTCCCCACTGATCAGAACCTCCCATTTGTAAGCGGCAACCTTTTTTGCGATATAAATAAAGAAAATCGTAGGCTTGCAAAAGTTGATAGGAGAATTCGGTAAATGACATTCCTTCGCTTGATTCGCCGCTCAGACGTTTTTTTACCGAATCTTTTGCCATCATATAATTAACGGTGATATGCTTCCCGATGTCGCGAATGAAATTCAAAAAAGTGTAATCTTTCATCCAATCGTAGTTGTTCACCATAATCGCTCTGTTGGGAACATTGCTATCGAAATCGAGAAATTTGGCCAACTGCTTTTTGATAGCTTCTTGGTTGTGTAGGAGTGTTTCCTCGTCGAGCAGATTTCGTTCTGCCGATTTCATCGAAGGATCTCCGATCATTCCTGTAGCGCCTCCCACCAATGCAATCGGAGTGTGGCCTGCACGCTGAAAATGTTTTAACATCATCACACCCACTAAATGTCCGATGTGAAGAGAATCTGCAGTCGGATCTATTCCAAGATATCCGGCAGTGCGTTCTTTCATCAACTGTTCTTCTGTTCCCGGCATAATATCCTGAATCATGCCGCGCCAACGAAGCTCCTCTACAAAATTCATATTGTTCTTATTTTTCCGTTTTTTATGAATCGGGTGCAAAGGTAGTACTTTCTTTTCACAAAATCGAGGCCCAAGCAGATGAGGTTTGGGAAATGATAATTCTTTCAGAAAAGTATTTCGACATTTTCAGATTCCTTCAGAAGTCATTCTCACTCTTTCCATTGTCCCGTTGCTTCGATAATTAAGCCGATCTATGCAAACCGATCGACGAAAGCTCCCTCCGTTGACATTTGCTCCGCCATTGTGGTAAATAAAATACCAATTATCTTTGAACTCAATGATCGCTTGGTGGTTTGTATTGCAGTTGCCTGCCAATTCATTGAGGATTCCTTTATAGACCCAAGGTCCGTTGATATTTTTACTCATTGCGTAGCAAATTTTTTCGGGAAATTCTGATGCGTAGGAGAGATAATACCAATCACCTTTTTTGTGAATCCATGGAGCTTCAGTGAAACGCGGGAGCGAAACGGGCATGATTGGCCCTTCGAGGTCTATCATGTTTTCTTTGAGTTTGGCATAGTAACACTGGGTATTTCCCCAAAAGATATATGCTTGTCCGTCGTCATCAATAAAAACTGTTGGGTCGATGTCATCCCACGAAATATGCGTGAATTTTGTTGTCATATCATTTGTTATGAGAGCGGATCCACGAGCATCTTTGAAAGGTCCGATCGGCGAGTCGGAAATGGCAACTCCTATTGATTTTCCATGAATGGTTTTATGTTCTACGGCCGCATACCAATAAAATTTATCATTTCGCTCGATCACCTGACTTGCCCATGCATCGCCCTTTGCCCAACCGAAATCGGTGACTTTGAGTGGGGTAGGGTGTTCAGTCCATGTTTTCATTTCGGAAGACGAAAATACGCACCATTCGTTCATTACATATATGTTTTCGGGAGGGGGGCATTCGTCATGACCGGCATAAATATACAACGTCCCATCATGCACAAGTGCAGCAGGGTCAGCCGTATATTTGTATCGAATGATGGAATTGCCCTGAGTCGTAAAAGTGGTATCTTTATCAATCCCAAATATCAAGGTCGTGAAAAGCAAAGCAAAAGCGGCTACAATAGTCGATTTATTCATACTTGTTATTTATGTAGTTTGAAGGAGTATATGACAAAAGTGTATGGATTGACAGTAATATTGAGATGATTACCCGCAAAATCGAAATCGGAATATTTCGGTACAATAGCAAATGGATTGTCCAGTGTATTTTCTCCGTCAAGATTATCGGACGATAATGTGACGAGTTTTGCTGCGGTAAGGGTTTCTTTCTTTTTCAATGCTGAAAAAGAAAGATCGATTTTTTGCGGTTGAGAAGATGTATTCACAATTTTCACAATGATTTCATTGGAATCCTTATCCCAGACCGAACTTGCAAATAGCCCGTTTTGATCAGGTGCACCATATATGGCTTTGCCGTTCATTGTTATAGGAAGAACATTTGTGCCTTTATGCTGTGAATAGAGTTGCTGAACGTAATAGCTAACGGTTTTCACACTACGCAAGTTATCTAACCAAATCATGTCAGGACGCCATTGCCAACCATCCACGTGGGCAAACAGAGGAGCATACGTGGCCATGTGTACAACGTCGGCATTGCGCTCCATGCCTGTCATGAAAGCTGCTTCGAGCAACGAAGTGTAGAAATGATTCCATTTTTTTCCTGTTCCGTGGCATGCATATTCGCCGGCGAAAACTTTTGGCCCTTTGCGATCATAGGAATCGTATCGCGCTCCTTGCGAAAGAAACCAATTTTCGGGACGATAAAAATGTTCATCAACCAAATCGACCTTCAATTTTCTCATTTGAGGCCATAAATAATCGAATTGATCGCCTTCCGAGCCCGGGCCGGAGCCTCCAATAATATTAATATTGGGATATGCCTTGCGTATAGCTTCAACAAAAGGCTGCAGTCTATCAACGTATTCCTTGCCCCATTGTTCGTTGCCGATGGCAATAAATTTTAGATTAAAAGGCTTTGGATGTCCCATTTCGGCACGGATTCTTCCCCATTTGGTTTGGATGTCGCCATTTGCAAATTCTATCAAATCGAGTGCATCTTGTATGTAGCTTCCCAAATCGCAAACGGGTACATGTGCATTCAAATCGTTATTTTGGAATTGACATGCCAATCCACAGCTCAAAACCGGTAAAGGTTCGGCTCCAATTTCTTCGGAAAGGAGGAAATATTCGTAAAAACCCAAACCGTAACTTTGAAAATAATCGGGAAAGAATCGGTGAGGAAAGGTATAATGCCAACGATTTTCGTTTAGAGGACGGTTTTCTACCGGCCCGATGCTGTTTTTCCAATTATAACGGGTATTCAAATCCGTTCCTTCAACAATACATCCTCCCGGAAAACGAAAAACTCCCGGTCGAATATCATAAAGCGCTTGTGCTAAGTCCTTTCTTAATCCGTTTTCGTGTCCTTTCCACGTATCTACAGGAAATAAAGAAATGTGTTCGAGATCGATCGGATTTTTCGATTCGAGAAAAATTCGTAATTGTCCTTTTGAGAGTGTTTCGGAAGGTTTCAGAATAAGTTGGTGTTTTTTCCATTCTTTGGAATCGACAATCAAATCTTGAGAAGCTACAGCTTGTTGTTCTTTCATCGATGATTCGTCGATTAACTGAATGCGTATTTTGGATGCGTTATCGGGGACACGGGCCCAAACCGAGAAACGATATTCTTTGCCTTGCTCTACGGCGATACCAAAAAATCCTTCGTTTTGCAATCCGGTGCGTTTATGGTCATGTCCGGGATATTCGAGCCGGACATAGTGAGGATTTTTTTCGAACGGCCCGTCGTTTTTCAAACTAACCTTGCCAAATATTTTCCAACCCATAAAATTGTCAGGAAATTCGAAAGAACGATTTTTAATCAATTCGGCGTAAAGTCCGCCATCGGCGGCATAATTGATATCTTCGAAAAACAAGCCGTACATTGTGGGTTGAATTTCGGGACCGATTTTATTGGTTTGTATCACAAATTGATTGCTTTGTGCCTTTGTGGAAGTAAGAGAAGCTATTCCACAACAAATGATGAGTGTCGATAAAAGATTCTTTTTCATGAGAGTTTATATTTATGATTTTTATTCGATTCTTTTTCCCCAAACCGCTCTTCCGTCGCGGTCTAATCCGGTAAACATAACCGTATTTGACTGTTTTTCCCAATCGTGTCCAGCAAAAATAATCAAATTATCAATGCAGTCCCCTTCGATTTCAATCGAGAAAAGCTGTTTTTTTTCATCAAATTTCCAACTTCCTTCGTGATTTATTTTTTGGTCTTTATCGAAAAAGTAAGATTTGGAAACGTTGACTTCTCCCTGCATCATTTCTCCTTCACCCCAAAGTACCTGACCTGCTTCGAGACTGCGATGCTGCAAAGGCTCATGTATTCTGATTATTTCCCAACGACCCGGAATATTTTTTTTTGAAATTTTGCCTGAAATTTCGCCCGTGTAGCGTTCGGGAGACATAACCGGCCAACCGGTAGGTGTGAAAAATGTTTCGCGAACATGCAATACCATCAGTTCGTTCCTTGGAGATAAACGCCCCTGATGAGCCGTGAAATATTTCCCCTTATCGGTGCATATAACACTGCAATGGCCTGTTCCTGCCCATCCTGAATGATTTTCGAATTTGTATGGAGCAACAAGAATCGGAAAATTGTCGGTGGTGTCTGCCATATTTTTCCCGAAATAATCGGAATAAGGGCCTTCGGGATGTTTCGATTTCCCAACCCGAATGTTATAGGTTGTCATGAGTGCATCGTATGAAACAAACAGAAAATATTCCTTCAAATCGGGGTTGTAAATAATTTCCGGAGCTTCGAGATTATCCTTTTTATAATTGGCTCGTCGAGCGACGAGATGTCCCATATCGTCCTTGTTTTTGGTTAATCCCGATGCCGGATCGATTTCGACGCAATATAAACCGCCAAAAAATGAACCGTAGATCATCCAAGATTTTCCTGTTTTATAATCTTCCATAATTGTCGGATCGATAGCGTTCATGGGCGACTCATTATTTGTCTTTACGACACATCCTTTTTGTGACCAAGGACCTTCGGGTGATCGAGATTCGGCAAGTCCGATATAAGAAGTTTTTTTACCAAAAGCAGATACACAATAATATAAGCGATATGTTTCGCCATGTTTTGTGATGTATGGTGCCCAAATATTTGTGGCACCCTTGCCATTGTTGTTAGAATGTACCCAATCTACAGCTTCTTGAGGAATTTCGGGGAACGCCCATCCAAGGAAATCCCAATGTACCAGATCTTTTGATCTTCGCACTTGAATATAGCCGATCGGGATATTCAATTCGGCTGCTTCCTTTCTGTTCTCGCGATATATTGCATCGGTTGAATACATGTAGAAATATTCGCCGAATTGCTTGATTGAAGGATCGTGAACATTGTAAGTTCCCCATTTTAAATAATCTTTCATATCAGAGACCGATGAATAATCGTCGTTCCAGGGATTAAGCTGATTCGTAGGCAACGACATAGTTTGTTTTTGCCGGCACGAAAAGGCCATTGTCGAGATAAGAAATAAAACTGCTAACTTTGGATAACAAAATGTCTTTTTCATCATGCAAAAATTATAATATGGCAAATAAACGGCTTGTTTGCTTATTACAGGAGGAGATATGAACACACATGGTGGATAAATTGCGTTTTTGCTCAAAAATATGATTTACGCGTTCAGTCAATTCTTTTTTTATTCTAATTTTGTGCAAACTCCATCGATTTCATATGTTGATCATGCGACCTTATTTTCCATTAACGCTATTACTTTTGTTGTCCTCACTTTTGTGTTTGGCCCAAAACTTCACATTCGATAATTATACGATGGAATATGTGACTATGGATAATGGGCTAAGACACAATTATGTTGACGATATTTATCAAGACAGACTCGGATTTGTGTGGTTTGCTACAGGAGGCGGCCTTTCGCGATTTGACGGTTATGAATTTGTTCATTATTCGATGAATAGTTTTCCCGTCAATTTGAAAGGGAACTCTGTACACAGGGTATGTGAGGATGATTTCGGAAGACTGTGGATTGCTTCGGATGGTGGATTGGATGTGTTGTCGTTTGCCGAACAGAAACTTGTAGATTTGTTTAAGAATAATGATTTTGATTTTTCTTTTTCGAAACAACCTATCCTCAATTTGGAGAAAGATGCTAAGGGCGATTTTTGGTTTTTTTCAATAAATACGTTGTATAAGATTGAATTGAATGCGGATGGAGAAATCAAATCGGTTTTCAAACTGAAAATAGACAATCAGCCTGTGAGATATATTGCAATGGCCGATATTGATGGCGATGGAAATATTTGGATAGGCGTAAATGACGAAATTTTAAAAACGTATGTTGACAACGGCAGGCATTTGATAAGAACACAAACGGTTTCTCAAAAGCTTATTTTTCAGCGCCATACAAGGATTAATAAAATCCTGTTGAAAGAAAATGAAGTTTGGATCGGGACAGACAGAGGTTTGTATAGGTATTTTGAAAATGAAGATGCCGTAAAAATATATTTGCACGACGAGGTTGAAGATCGATCCATATCTCAAGATTTTATAACCGATTTATGTGTCACTCCTTCCAAAATGTTGATTGCTTCGACACTCAATGGCATAAATATCTATCAGCCGTCGACAGATCAATTTGAGCGCATCTATCAGGACAAAATCAAGACTAAAATCACATTGAACAGCAATTTTGTGAACTGCTTGTATTCATCGGGTGATATCCTTTGGATAGGGACTGAAACCGGAGGAGTAAACAAAATCTCACCTCGAAATAGTTTCGTGAAAATTTATACGCACCAGGAAAATATGCCCGTCAGCATTTCCAAAAATCCCGTAAACTCGATTCTGGAAGATCAGGATGGAAATTTGTGGGTAGGAACTGTTGAAGGAGGCTTGAATCTGAGAAAGCGTGGAGAAAAAATTTTCGAACATTTCACAACTACTTCGTCTGCACACTTGAGCCATAATTCCGTCAGTGCGTTAAGTATCGACGATAAAGATCGCCTTTGGGTAGGAACTTGGGGAAGCGGTGTTACATTATTGGATCGTAAAAATCCGTCGAAACCGGCATCTAAATATCTGAATTCTTCAACTGAAGCAGGTTTCTTGATTGATTTTGTCGGTGCACTTCAGTATGACAAACTCAATCGGGGCATGTGGCTGGGGACAAATCAAGGATTATATTACTACGATTTGAATACAGAAACAATGCAAGTTCCGTTTGTTGACAAATCGTCAAGTGCTATCAGTGGTATTGTGGGTTCGGCAATTGATGAAAAAAACCAATTATGGATCGGCTGCTCAGAGGGTGTTTATGCAATAAATTTGAATCGCGGTAACAAAAATTATTTCTCGTACAAACACTGCAAATATAAATTGGACGATCCTCAGTCGCGATTAATCGATAAAATAACCTGCATTTATCTTGATAGCAAAAACAATTTATGGCTCGGGAGCGATGGATTTGGGTTGTATAAGCGCATTATTGATAATCAGGGCAACGTTTCTTTCAAAGCTTATACAATGGCCGATGGTTTGGTAAGCAACAATGTGAAAGGCATCTTGGAAGACGATGGGGGTAATTTGTGGATTAGTACGAATAATGGATTGTCTTTTCTTGACCGCAAAAATTTCCAATTTTCAAATTTATACAAAGAAGATGGATTGGGTAGTAATCAGTTTTATTGGAATGCTTACTGTAAAAGCAGCGATGGAATGTTATATTTTGGCACTGTGGATGGGCTAGTGGGCATTGATGCAAAATCTATTTTTTCAAATGTAAAAAAATATAAGGTAACGCTGACACATCTGATTGTTAATAATCAACCGGTTTTTCCCGGAAAATTTATCGATTCGGATATCTCTATTAGCGATCGTATGGTGATCCACGAAAAAGAAAGATCGTTTAAGATAAGTTTTTCGGCATTAAATTACTCATCGACATATAACTACGTTTATTCTTATCGACTTTCGGGATATGATGATAATTGGATTGAGTTGCCTAAAAATGAGCATTCTGTGGCATATATGAATTTGCCGCCGGGTAAATATATTTTTCAAGTGAAATATACACCCAAAAATCTGAAAGATTATGGCGAAATAACTCAATTTGAAATTCTTATCAACCCTTTTTTTTATAAGACATTCTGGTTTAAATCGATAATTATTGCTTTTGTTTTTTTCTTGATTTTGTCGTGGTATTTATGGCGCATCCGATCCTATGAAGAACAACAAAAAAAATTGGGGAAAATAGTAGATGAAAGAACTCAACAACTCGAGCAACAGAACGAAATACTGAAGCGGCAGAAATTTGAATTGTCGCAACAAAATGTTGCTCTCAATCAACAAAAAGACGAGATCTTACGTCAAAAACAACAGATCGTCGATATGTCGCGAAAGATGCAGAAAATGAATCAGGAGCGAGTAGATTTCTTTACCAATTTGTCTCACGAATTTCGTACCCCGATTACATTGATTACCGGCCCTGTTGAGCGAGCTTTGCGATTGAGCACGAACCCATACGTGATTGAACAACTGAATTTTGCAGAACGTAATTCGAAATATTTAATTTCGCTTATCAATCAATTGATGGATTTTCAGAAAATTGAATCCCGGAAAACAGAAATAAATTATCAGCAGGGAAATTTCGATTTTTTCTTGAAATCGCTTTGTGAGCAGTTTGCATTTCAGTTGAACGAACGGAATCTCGAATTGAGAATAGTGTGTGATTTACCGGAGCCGAACTTTTTTTATGATGAAGAAGCTTTGCACAAAATACTTGCCAATTTGTTGTCGAATGCCATAAAATATACGCCTAACGATCGTTTGATAACCCTATATGTCAAATCATTCAAAGATAAATCAAACTTGCCGCAATCCGAAAAATTATATATCAGTGTAAAAGATTCGGGAATAGGCATCCCTGAAGAAGATTTGGATCAAATATTCAAACGTTTCTATCAAAGTCGAAATCATTTGCGTTACCCTGTTCATGGCCAAAGTGGGACGGGTATAGGACTGTATTTATGCAAGCAAATTGTAGAAATGCTTGGAGGAAATATTTGGGTAAAGAACAATAAAACGGGAGGGAGCGCTTTTAGAATTGTTTTGCCATTGCATAGAGAAAATCCAAGTTCGTCCGAATCCTTGTCAAGTCAGTCAGTTCCAGCTAATCGGAATGACGTCGCGAATGACAAAAAAAGTTACAAAGAATGGAGCACGGACAAACTCACCTTTCTGGTTGTGGAAGACAATATTGATATGGGAAGATACATTTCTTCGATTCTGAATCCATACTACAATACCATAGAGGCGACGAATGGTGAAGAAGCGCTGACTGTTTTGCAAAAACATGACATTGATTTTATTATCAGTGATTTGATGATGCCTGTTATGGATGGTTTGGAATTATCGAACAGAGTAAAGGAAAACATTGAGCTTTCGCATATCCCGTTTTTGATGCTTACGGCTAAATCATCAGATAAAACCCGAACTGAATGTTATCGTGTGGGAGTAGATTCTTATTTAGTAAAACCTTTTGATGAAGATGTTCTGCTTGCCCGCATACAAAATATACTGAAAGCAAGAGATCGGTATCAAAAAAGGATGACAGACGAAATGGACAGTTCGGCACTCGAATTGAGTGAAGAGTCAAAAGACAAAAAATTCATGGACAAAGTGCTCGAGATTATGAAACAAAATTATCAAAATCCGTCGTTCGATGTTGGTAATTTTGTGGAAGCAATGAATGTCAGCAAATCTTTATTGAACAAGAAACTCAGTGCGTTGAGTGGAAAATCTGCCGGACAATTTATTCGCATTTATCGGCTAAATTTGGCTTATAATCTTATTCTTCACAACAAGGGAACCAAAAATAAAACCATTTCGGATATTGCTTATGAAGTTGGCTTCAACGATCCGAAATATTTTACTCGTTGTTTTACACAACAATTTAATATTACGCCGAGTAAATTGATGGAAGAATAATATTTTCGATGCCGAAAATTTCCTATCCGGCCGGAGATAAGATGTATAATAAGTATAAAGTCAAAGAGAAAGCCAGCTTTGAACCTTCGTTGCAAAAAATTGCACCCATTAAACTATTGTTGATTCTTGTGGTCAGAAAATCATAATATTAATAAGATCAAAAATATGAAAAGAAAATTAATGTACGCCACATTGGCTATTGCGGGATTGTTTTTGGGATTTGGTTGTTCCACGGATGATACGTTGACGGACTATGAAGTGCAGAAAATGATCGATCAATCGTTGAATAATCAATGGACGATTGTGAATATCAACGTCAGCAAATCCGATTGGATATGGAACGATAGCAAATCGCAGTGGGAGGCTATCAAAAGTCTGCCGGAACTTACTTCGAACATTTACGAACAAGGGGCTCAACTTGCTTATTTGTTTTTAGGAACACAAGGTTCTGACGAGGTACAGAAACTTTTGCCCTATGTAGAAACATGGAAAGATGGCAATGGCAACATCTTCACCGAAACTATCAGTTGCGACTATCAACTTGGCAGTCCGAGCACGGTTGCATTCTTTATAAAGGAATCGGATTTATATAAAGATCCCGATGCTCCGCAAAATTATGCTTTCCGTATTGTTCTACTCTATTGAAGTGAAAAATAGGGGAAGTGCATCAGCTACTACAAAATTGCTTCCGCCGATAAAGATAAGATCGTTGTCGGCGGAATCATTTTTTGCAGTTTCAACAGCAGTCGCCACCGTGTGAAAGGCCTTGCCTTTCAATCCGAAGTCGGCAGCTTTGTCAGCGAGTATTTTTTCGTCGAGAGCCCTGTCCACTGAAGCTCTTGCGAAGTAGTAGGTTGCGTGCGTGGGCAATAGGGATAGTACGGTATCAACATCTTTATCGTTGGCCATTCCGACAACTATTCGCAATTGTTGATATTTTTCCGTTTCAAGTTGGCGGGCAACATAGCGTATGCCATGGGCATTGTGTCCAGTGTCGCAAATTACTTTTGGCTTATCCTGCAATACTTGCCATCGTCCCATCAGTCCTGTCAAACGGGTTACGTTTTCGAATCCCATGTAAACAGCTTTGGTCGGGATATTGTATCCCAATTTGATTAATTCTTCGATAGCTACAAGAACTGTTTTCGAATTTTTCTCCTGAGCAAAACCTCCCAGTTCGTTAGTCAGGTTTTTATATATATTATTTTGTATATGCCATTTGCCATTATTCGATTGTGCGCTGTAGTCGGGCATTACTTCTTCGGCAAAAATGATTTTCGCTTCCATCGAATTGGCTTTATCAACAAACACCTTCCGCACCTCATCTTGCTCTATTTCGCCAATTACCACCGGAGTGTGCGGCTTGATGATCCCTGCTTTTTCGGTTGCTATTCTTGGTAAGGTGTCGCCCAGATATCTCATATGATCAAAACCGATATTGGTGATGATGCTCAAGTCCGGTGAAATAATATTCGTACTGTCCAATCGTCCTCCCAAGCCTACTTCAATCAGAGCTACATCCACCTTTTGCTCTGCGAAATACATAAAAGCCATTTCCATGCTTAGCTCGAAAAACGAAGGCATTACAGGTTCGAATTCATTTCTGTATTTTTCCACAAAATCAATCACGTATTGTTTGTCGATCATTTTGCCATCGACGCGAATGCGTTCTCGAAAATCTATCAAATGCGGAGAAGTATAAAGTCCAACCTTGTAGCCCGCTTCTTGCAGTACGGCTGCTAACAGGTGCGAAATAGAGCCTTTTCCGTTTGTTCCGCCGACGTGAATGGTTTTGAATTTACGATGTGGATGGCCAAACATTTCGTCAAGGCGAAGACTGTTGTCGAGGCCGGGTTTGTAGGCCAAATGGCCGATACGTTGATATTCGGGCATTTGACGATAGAGATAATCAAGCGTTTCCTGATAAGTCATTTTTTCCCTTCTTTTGAATTTTTTCGATGAGCATTAATAAAATAAGCGTTTCAGATGATCCAAAACGCTTATCCGACTATATTGGATACTTGTAGATCGTTAATTTTTGAGAGGCAATACAGAATACTGTCGTGAGTATCGCAATTGCTGATCGATATAGTTTTCGTCGTAAGAAATGGTAATGTCGGTAATTTTGCCATTAGCATCGGTTACGGGTTTGTAAACCGGATTCACAAAACCTTTGTAGGGCGCAAGATTCAGCTTTTCATAACGAGCAAGAACTTCTTTGTGGAGTTTCGGATCGACTTTCACTCCGTACGTCTCCACCAATTTTTTTCCTGCTTCATAATCGCCTTCCGATTTAATACGCTGTACTTCGGCCAACAATTCACCGAATAAATTTCGTAATTTGTGGTAGTCGTTTATGACAACATATGTTTTGCCTTCTTTTTGTTTGAATACGACTACACTATCGGTTTTGCCCTTTTCCATCACCCAGTTGGAGATAAGAGCTCGGTTGCGCATGTGTGCCTGTTCGATGTTTTTACCCGGTTGAATGCGTGTGAACTGCGTCATCGCGCCATTCATGATATATTTGTAGTATTCGCTTTTATAAGCTTCGTCGTCGGGCAGTAGTCGCAATTCTACCAGTTTGGGATCGGCCAGATAATAGAGAGCAAACAAATCGGCCCGAGCTTCTTCTAATGGGGAACCGTAGGCTTTCAGAGCATCTTCATCCACTTCGGGAAGAAGTTTGCCCGAGCCGTGACCAAGACATTCATGCAAGTCTGTATGCAAATTGTCGGTGAGTGACCCATATTTTTTAGAAAGAGCTCTTTCATAATCGCTCCACATAAATTCTTCGTTGAATCCGTTGCCTTCGGCAGCCTTATCGTAGGCATAGGTGATATTTTCGATGGTAACCGATTTTGAGCCGTGTTGGGCACGTATCCAATTTGAATTTGGTAAGTTAATCCCGATTGGTGTTGCCGGATAACAATCTCCACCGAGTATGGCGGCAGTGATAACTTTGGCCGAGACGCCTTTCACTTCCGATTTTTTGAATCTTGGATCAATCGGCGAATTGTCTTCAAACCATTGCGCATTTGCACTGATAGTTTCGGTGCGTTTGGTTGCTTCGATGTTTTTGAAATTTACGATCGATTCCCACGAACCTTTCATTCCCAACGGATCGGTGTAAGTTTCAATAAATCCGTTCACAAAATCAACGTGCGAACTAGTATCTGATACCCATTTGATGGAATAATTGTCAAATGTTTTCAAATCACCTGTTTTGTAAAAATCAATGAGGGTATTGATGACTGCTTTTTGCTGTTCGTTTTCGGCAACATCTGCTGCTTTTTCGAGCCAACCGATAATTCGGGTAATGGCTTTATCGTACATCCCCCCTTTTTTCCAAACTTGTTCGGCGACGACACCATCTTTTTTTACCACTTTGCTGTTGAGTCCGTAAGAAACAGGCGTAGCATCGTTGGGATTTTTCATCTTGTTATAAAAATCTTCCACCTCTTTTTGCGTTACACCTTCGTAAAAATTCACCGCAGATGTTTTTATCAAATCTACACCGGCAGCCTGATTCATTCGCTTAGGCATGATGTTGGGATCGAACATCACCGGCACAATTTCCGTTAATGTTTCGTCGGCAGCCATCCCATCACGGAAAGGCATACGCCCGGGATCAACCGATTTGACGATAGTTGTGAAATATTCTTTCGAAAATTTCGGCAATATTTTGTCTTCCGAGTAATGATGATGAATCCCATTGGCCATCCAAATTTGTTTGAGATAGGTTTCAAAATTTTTCCAGTCTTCGGTTGATTTGTCACCCATATAGTTTTCATAAACCCCTTCGCATACCCTGCGAATTGTCAAATTATAGCGATTGTGCTGATCCCAGAGAATATCGCGTCCTTCAAGTGCCGCTTGCGAAAGATAGTAGATAAGTTCCTTTTGTTGCAACGACAAACTATTGAATCCGGGTACAGGATATCGAAGAATTTCAATGTCGGCAAACCGATCTACCCGATATTCAAATGTCGAATCGATATCATCATCTTTTGTAGCAATTTGTGTTTCTGCTTTTTTTCCGTCGTTACAGCCGGCAAGCAGAAAAATCGTTGTAAGCATAAATAGTCCTTTTTTCATTATTCTATATAGATTTGTTTAGTGATTGCAAATTTACATGATAATTTTCAATCGACGTACAGACTTGACAAAATTCGTTACAAATGGAATTTGTATGATTTTCGTTTCCAGTATTTGCACTCTGAAAAAATCTTCTATTTATTTTCCTTTTGATTTTTATGGTATTAGCCATTTCATAAAATTTAAATTGAAGATATTCGAAAAAAATATTGCTAAAAGTTTGTTTTGTGTCACATAAAAGCATTATCTTTGTAGCCCTTTCCGATGAAAATCGGGCGTTCGTTGAAGAGACAGCGAACAAGATTAGAGAAGTTGTAAATCCTAATGAATTGAAATTCAAAATCATTTCATTAAAAACAAATATTTTTCAAAAAACATCGAAAAAATATTTGGACATAAAAAAAATAGTATCTATCTTTGCACCCGCTTTTCAGGACGAAGTTTTAAATTTTAAGGCTTCGCGGATTGAGAGGCAAAAGAAGGAAGATCTTTGAAAACATTCCATACACGTTTTTTTTAAGA
>JARKPE010000059.1 GCA_029975415.1 Dysgonamonadaceae bacterium
ATCCGGTTAGTATCGGCAATAATCAGGGCGTTGGAAAGCGATTGCATTTCCGCATCTTTGGCAATGGCAATCACAGGTTCGGAAGGGAAAATGGCAGCATCACCCACCCGGATAATCTTCACATCCTTGGCCAAAATGAGATTGTCTTTTAAATTGTAGTCGGCGCTAAGACAGAAAAAAGACAGTGAATCCTGCTTCGGATGCACGGAGGTGAAGCCTGATCCGGTAAGGTTCAGCTTGATCAGCTCTCTATGGGTCATTTGGTCAAACTCAAGTTTTTTTCCAATCTTGTTATTGTTCAGGGCGATTGTTTGCAAGTCCATATCCCAGAAAGCCTCATCGAGGGAGCAATCGTATTTATTGAATGGGAACGAAAGCCTGCTTTTGTTATCAAGATGGGTAAAAACAGCCGATCGCGAGGCAAAATCAACATGGGCATGATAGTCGTTGGCATAAAAGGCTTCCATTCCCGATGCACCGGCCATGAGTCTGAAATCGGCGGTATCGGCATCGAACGACCGGCTGCCGAGTGTGAAGTATTTGGAGTCAACCATGGCATCATCAAACGACATTTTACCATCGGCTGTCAATCCCTTGGGCTGCAACACCATTTGGCCATGGAAACGACTGTTTCCAAACAGCTGATAGGGTTCTTTCACCGTGCTGAGATGCATTTGGTTTTCGGCTGTTTGCCAATCCATATTGAGCTCTTTGCCTTCACCATTTGGAAAAGCCACCGGTTTTTCTGCAAGACGCATCTCGTGCCGGTCGAGCAAGGCCGTCACTTCCGAAGGCGAAAAAAGGAAATCTTTTGAATAGGCATCCGAAGTGAGATAAGCAATACACCCCATCCCTCTGAATCCGTTGTTCGATAGTTGCAACTTGGTATAATAGGTGGCTAGCCCGCCAAACATGGGGTAGCCTTTTTCGGGTACTTGATGCTCAAAACCAAGCGAATAATCATTCATCACAACCAATGGTTCGCGAAACGACGGAAAAATACCTCCCGAAACAAGATAGCCGTTAAAACGCAAATTGCCGGTTGAAAAGTTATCCAAGCTGTCAATCTCAAAAGCATCCACCACATAATAAAAGGTGTCACGTTTAAGCAGTCCGTTTTGGATATTGTTTTGATCGTAATAAACAAAGCTTTCGCCTTTACTGGTAAAAATTGGAAAACTCGGAAGGTCTTTTACGCCTGATTTATTGAAAGGCTCATCTATGCGCAATGTTCCGGTAAGGTCGGAGAGAACGTTTCGGAGATAGCGATATTCTTTTTGTTCATCCTTTTTCGATTGTTCGCGCAGCGGAACGCGGATAGCCAGTGAGTCAATCTTCGAGAAATTGAGTTTAAAAGTGCTGTACTCAAAAGTACCGGTCTGACTGTAAAAATCGAACAGCCCTGCTTTGACAAGGCCTGCAAATACAAAATCACGATCTTTTTTCAGGACGATCTTTTCATTGTCCGGAAAAAGTTTTACTCCCTGCACATCGCTCAGAGTAATTTCGGGCATCCCATTCACCGTTAGATCGTTCGTTGAAAGATTGAGGATAAAATTATAGGTATTTTTATCTGTTTTTGAATTAAACCGCAGCACATCATAATCTTGTTTTCCGTATGGTGCGGCAGCCACTGCATCGAAGCGACGTCCCAGCCAGGCTTTTTCTTCTTTGGCATCATACACCAAATAGCCTTTTGAGGCTAATGTAAGCAATTGTGCAGCCACCTGTTCGGGAGGTTTACGAAGATATTCGGCCAGAAAACGTAAATTAAGTTCGCCATTTGGAGCCATTTCCTTTTTAAATCGGGCAATGGCAGCCACCGGATTTTCGGCATCAATCAATTGGAGACGGTCGTATTCGCTTTTCGAGAAAAAATCAAGCGATTCGGCACTCGCCACATTCTCAATTTGCAAGCCGGGAGCCGGTCCAAACAGTATCTCTTCGGATTGCGTGTCCCAAAGGGCTGCTTCGGCAAAAATGGCCACCTGATGCCAGGTATCCGTGAATGGGGCGTCGGGTATGCCTTTCACCGAACGGATTAAACTCACATGATGCCTTTTATGATCATAACGAAACCATATTGCCGGATGAAAAAGCGAGTCCTGGTCCAAAAAAACACTCACCGAAG
>JARKPE010000068.1 GCA_029975415.1 Dysgonamonadaceae bacterium
TTCTGTCAAAGAACTCGTAAACGTTCCAAATTCACGGGTTGAACGTTCCAACCCTTCGCCGTCTATGGTGGCGACAACCGTTTCCTTGTGTACGTCAAGGCCGCAACCGCGCCTGACTACCTGATCAAATGATACTGTTTCCATAATGCCTGAATCTTAAGTTTTGTTAGAGTTGCCGAAAGCAACAAAAACAAAACTATAGAAATACAGGCAATGTTACATCAGCGCACCGCAATATTTTCATGCGCTTGAGTGTTAAATCTTAACATGGAGGTTTCATAAAAATAAATTGTTTAAATAGATAAATCCATTTGTTTTACGAAATTATTTCAAAGCAAAGACAGATTAATAAAGCTATCGAAAAAACACATAACTTATATTATAGGTATTATACGTGAATAATCTCGAATTCCACATTGTCTTCGAGCCCGACAGGTTCTATAACCATGTCTTCGGGCTTATTGTCGGATGGTGCATCGTGACTGGAATCGTCGGCATGGTCGTCAGTTTCGTCATCGGATGATTTCTTTTTCGACTTGCCCATTCCGAAACGGTCGGCACTCAATATCAACCCGAAATAAGCACAAGTGATGAGCGTGGAGGTGCCACCCCGACTGATGAGCGGGAGAGGCTGTCCGGTGACTGGAATGAGATTGACCGCAACGGCCATGTTGACAAATGCCTGGATGGACAAAATAAGTGCCGATCCCAACACCAAATATTTGGGAAAGAGTTTCTGGGTTTTGCGCGCAATCATGCCGGCACGAATAAGCAGTACCACATAGAGTAGCAGTACAAACACGCCACCCACAAGCCCCAACTCTTCGATAATGATGGCATAAATGAAATCGGAATAAGCCTGCGGCAGAAAATCGCGCTCGGTACTGTTACCGGGAAATTTTCCGAATAGTCCGCCGTTGGAAATGGCTATTTTGGCATGTGCCACCTGATAGTTGTCATCGGTAACGGTAAAATACGAATCTTCGTCCTGTTGCTTGTGAGAACCAAAATTGTCGATGCGACTTTTCCATGTTTCGGCGCGACTTAACGGTCCTTTTTCGGTCCAGCTTTCGGGCATTATTTTCAGCATCAGCACCAACAGCGAGGCGACTGCTATCATCCCAAGTGTCAGTTTTGCCAAGCGGATGAGCTTGACATGCCCGATGAACATCAACAAAAAACATACTCCGAACAGCAAAACGGCCGTCGAGAGATTGTCGAGTGCAATGATGCCGCAGACCACCACCATCAGCCCCACCATCCATTTGAAAAGCATGGAATCGTTTTCGCCGTTTTGCTTGCTGAGCAGAAACGCAATCGTCCCGATGAGCGATATTTTGGCGATTTCGGATGGTTGTATGGTGAATCCGAAAAAGGATATCCAACGTTCGGCACCATTGACGGTAGTGCCAATCACGGGCGTGAGGATGAGCAGAATTATTGAAATGATGAGAATGAAAATAAGAGACGAAAAATATCGATAAGGGATGTTGTGAATGAGCAGAATGATGCCCACACCGCCAATCAGGAACATCGTATGGCGCAATATCGGCCCCCACTGATTGTGCTGCCGATAGACAATAGTGCTGGTGGCGCTGAATACTTCGATGATGGAAATCACACACAAGATGATGAAGATAGCCCACACCACCTTATCGCCCTTAAACACTTTTGAAAAGAACGAAACCTTTGATCCGGGTTCGGACGATGCAAGTTCGTCGTCCACAAAGTCGAAACTTTTATCCTCCCAGCTATTAATTTTGCTTTTATCAAACATGACTTATATCATTGTTAAGTTGTTTTTTTGAACGCGTTCAAATTCATTTCAAAATTGTTCTAAATACAGAACACTAATTCATCTATAGCAGATGAATAATTATCCGCCGATCATTACTCCTTATAATTTTCTGACATACGACCTAAACTGATCGCCGCGGTCTTCGTAGTTTTTAAACAAATCGAAACTTGCACAGCAAGGCGAAAGCAGTACGGTATCGCCTTTTTGGGCAAGAAGATAAGCTTTATTCACGGCTTCCTCCATCGATTTGGCCTCCTCGATGACGGGCACTTTGCCGTCGAAAAAGGCATGCAGTTTCGAATTATCCACTCCCAAAAAAATCAAGGCGCGGGCCTTTTCCTTCACCAAGTCTTCAATTTCGGAATAATCGTTCCCCTTGTCCGTTCCGCCAAGGATGAGCACCACTTTGGTACGCATGCTCTGCAAGGCATACCAGCAGGAATTGACATTGGTGGCTTTCGAGTCGTTAATATATTGGACGCCACGCACTGTAGCAACCTTTTCGAGCCGATGCGGCACTCCCTTGAAATCGCTGAGCGATTCACGCAACTTTTCGTCGTCGATATCCAGCAGTTTGGCCACGATGCCCGATGCCAGCGAATTGTAGAGATTGTGTGTTCCTTCGAGTGCAAGCAGCTCTTGATCCATCGTAAACATATTATCTCCTGTGTGAATATAAATTTTGTGATTATCGGTGTAAGCGCAGGCGCGATCATCCTTATGTTCGCAAAATCCATAAAGCGCAGCCTCAGGTTTCAACTTTTCGATTTCGCGGGTAACAATCGGATCGTCCATCCAATAAACGAATGCATCGTCGATGGTCTGATTGCGGATAATGCGCATTTTGGCATCCACATATTTCTGCATGTCGTGATCATACCTGTCAAGATGATCGGGCGTGATATTCAGCAGCACGGCAATATCGGCTTTGAAATCGTACATATTATCGAGCTGAAAGCTGCTCAATTCGAGCACGTAGTAGTCGAAATGCTGCTCAGCCACCTGACGGGCAAAACTTGCCCCGATGTTTCCGCCCAGTCCTACATTGAGGCCGGCCGATTTCAAAATATGATAAATCAGACTCGTGGTCGTCGTTTTACCGTTGCTTCCGGTGATGCAAATCATTTTGGCATCGGTGTAACGACCGGCAAATTCTATTTCGCTCACCACATGAATGCCGCGAGCCATCACTTTTTGCATGATGGGCGCACTGTTGGGTATGCCGGGACTTTTCACTATTTCCTGTGCTGCCAGGATGATCTCTTCGGAATGTTTCCCTTCCTCGAAATCTATATGATAATCGATAAGCGTCTGCCGGTGCTCGTCGTTAAGCTTTCCGCTATCCGACAAGAATACGTCGAAACCTTTGGCTTTTCCCAAAATGGCTGCCCCTACTCCGCTTTCGCCACCACCTAAAATAATTAATTGATAATGCATAATTGAGAATTGATAATTATTTCGCCGACTTTTTGGATGAATTCAAAATAGCCGTTAGTATTTTTATAATTTCTACACAATCCGAATGAATACTTTCATATTCGCTTGACTTAATATATCCAGTTTCGAAAAGCAAATCGATCCAATATTCTGTTTCGCTTGCTTCTTTGAGAGCTATATTTAGTTTTGCTTCGAAATCTTTTTTTGACTGACCATTGATAGCTTCGTGAACATTAGCTCCGATGCTGGTTCCGCTCTTCAATAATTGAGAGAAAAGAACATTTGAAGTTCCTTTGTATGTTGTAGATAAAAATTGAAACATGTGAATGATTCGAATGGCAAACGTCTTTGTTTTAATGGCTATAATATTATCATCTTTCATATTCGTTCCATACTAAATCATTATACATTTTCAATTATCAATTATACATTGCTTTCATCGCATTTTCAGCGTAGCGAGTGCCAGCACGGCCAGGATCATCCCCACGAGCCAGAATCGGGTAACAATTTTAGGTTCGGTAAGTGCATTGAACGGATTTTGAATGAGGGCATCGATGCTGCCGTCACCCGGCTTTTGAAAGTGATGATGCAAAGGCGTCATCTTGAAAACACGCTTCCCTTCGCCGTACTTCTTTTTTGTATATCGAAAATAGGTAACCTGCACGATAACCGACAGCGCTTCAACAAAAAACACACCGCATAATATCGGCAAGAGAAGTTCTTTGTGAATGAGCACGGCAAAAACGCCGATCAATCCTCCCAGCGTCAAACTGCCGGTATCGCCCATGAAAACCTGAGCAGGATAGGCATTGTACCAAAGAAATCCTACCGTAGCTCCGACAAAGGCAGCCGCAAAAACCAACAATTCATCGCTTCCCGGAATATACATTATATTAAGATAGGAAGCAAAATCGACACGGCCTGACACATAAGCCAACAGTCCGAGCGCTACTCCGATGCTGGCCGAAGAACCCGAAGCCAATCCGTCGAGCCCATCGGTAAGGTTGGCACTGTTGGAAACTGCCGTAACAATGAGAACGACAACAGCCATGAACAGTATCCAAGCTGCTTCGTCAGCATATTCACCCATGAAAGATACAAGTGATCGATAATCGAAATTGTTGTTTTTGACAAATGGAATCGTCGTTTTGGTCGATTTGATTTCTCCACCTCTAAATTCGGCTTGCTCTACAAAGTCGGCACCCTTAATTTCGGTGTTTTCCCGCATCACCACATTCGGATTTATATATAATGTGATGCCAATGACCAGTCCTAATCCAATTTGCGCCAAAATTTTATATTTCCCCTTCAACCCTTTTTTATTCTTTTTGAATATTTTGATGTAATCGTCGGCAAATCCCAAAGCTCCAAACCAAATTGTACTGATAATCATCAAAATAATGTAGATGTTTTCGAGTTTACCAAACAAAAGAATCGATGTCAGAATGGAAAAAATGATGATAATGCCGCCCATCGTAGGCGTTCCACGCTTGCTGTACTGTCCTTCCAAATCGAGGTCGCGAATGGTTTCGCCGATTTGTTTTGCCTGCAATTTGCGAATGATCCACTTGCCCACTATAATCGAAAAGAGCAATGAAAACAATGCCGCCATAGCAGTACGAAACATGATGTAGTGAAACATCCCCGCTCCCGGAAAATCAAATTTGTCCAAATAATTAAATAAATAGTACAACATAACGCGATAATTTGAATTTTCTTAATTTAAGTAGTTCCCTTGTCAATGAATATGCCGGCTTACTGTTTAAATATTTTTCCCACTTCTTCCCTGTCGTCGAAATGATATTTTACTCCCTTCACCTCTTGATAGTCCTCATGTCCCTTACCGGCAATGAGCACAACATCGCCTTTTTTGGCCAGCGTGCAAGCCGTTTTAATCGCTTCACGCCGATCGACAATAGTAAGTGTATCGGCTTTTTCCTCTTCGGAAAGTCCGGCAAGCATATCGTTTAGGATATCTTCAGGTTCCTCAAATCGAGGATTATCGGATGTAAATATCACCTTATCACTCAATTTCACTGCTTCGCGTGCCATGATGGGGCGTTTGGTTTTATCGCGATTGCCTCCACAACCTACCACCGTGATCACCGATCCCTTTCGATCGAGCACTTCATGAATGGCATTGAGCACATTGGTGATGGCATCCGGTGTATGTGCATAATCCACAATTGCCGTAAATCCCTTCGGCGAATGGAAGGTTTGGAAACGACCGGCGACCGGCTTTAGCACCGAAAGTGTCTTAAGCACATCGTCTTCGTCTAACCCCAGCAAACGACTTGCACCATATACGGCCAGCAGATTATAAACGTTGAAAACGCCAACAAATTGCACTGTGAGTTGCTTACCGTTGATTTCGATATCAGTGCCCTCAAAATGTTTTTCGAAAATACGCGCTTTGAAATCGGCCATATTTTTCACCGAATAGGTGTATATCTTTGCTTTGGTATTCTGTACCATCACCAAACCATTTTTGTCGTCGATATTGGTCAGAGCAAAAGCTTCGGACGGAAGACTGTCGAAAAACGATTTCTTCACATTCCTATATTCGAGCATGTTTTTGTGATAGTCGAGATGGTCCTGAGTGAGGTTCGTGAAAACGCCGCCTGAAAAACGCAATCCGTGTACCCGTTTCTGATGGATTGCATGAGAACTCACTTCCATAAAAGCATGAGTGCAACCGTCATCCACCATTTTTCGCAAGAAAGAATTGAGGGTAATGGGGTCGAGTGTGGTGTGTGTGGTGGGATATTTTTCGTCGTTCACAAAGTTGCTAACGGTAGATAATAAACCTGCACGAAAACCTAGGTGACGAAACATCTGATAAAGCAATGTGGCAACCGTTGTTTTGCCATTTGTGCCGGTAACACCCACCAACTGAAGCTGCTCTGACGGATTGCCATACCATTCAGAAGCAATGAGCGCAAGAGCAACTGCACTGTTTTCGACCTGAACATACGTAACGCGCGAAAAATATTCTTCGATCACCGGTTTGTCATAAACCACAACAGCAGCTTCCTGCTCGATAGCTTTGCCAATATAGGAATGTCCATCGGTGCAGATTCCTTCAACTGCAACAAATAATGCACCCGGCTGCACCTGGCGCGAATCGGATGTAATCGATTTCACGTCCACTTCGGAATCTCCCTTGATGGAGATCACATTGCATTTGGCAATTAAACGGCTAAGATTCATACCTCGATTTTTTATTGTAAAACAATACTGATAGTTGTCCCTTTATTCACACGCGATCCCGGAGCAAAAGATTGCGAGGTCACTTTTCCGGCTCCTGTCAGATTCACACGCATACCCGCTTTCTCCAGTAAATATACTGCATCGCGAGCACCCATTCCCAACACATTGGGAACGCTTTTCTCACTTATTAAAAGTTCTTTGGGATAATATTGCTGACGATCGAGCCGGATGTGTAGCCACTCAGCAGAAGGTGATAAATTGAATTTATTCAATCCCAATGCTTCAAAAACAGTTTCGCAATTTCTCCAATTTCCATTTTTTACGGACGGCAGTTTTTGCAACGAAGAATCGGGTTTACAATCGGCGGGCGTCAATCGGACATTTCGCATGAATGTTTGTTCGGCGATTGTCTTAAACACGGTACCGGCTTGTCCGCCTCCAGATGGAGGTCCCTTGGGTTTGCGAATGCCGACAAAACATGTATATTGCGGATCTTCTGCGGGAAAATATCCGCAAAACGACACATAATAGCTTTCGTATCTGCCATTGGAAGCAATTAGTGCAGTTCCTGTCTTACCCGCTATAGTAAAGTAATCGGATTTTACAACTTTCGCCGTCCCGTCGGTAATTACACCTTTCAGCATTTCCTTGATCTGAGATAACGTCGTGTCTTTGCATATTTTGGGATTCACAACATTTGCCTCCATTTTTTTGATTATTTTCCCATCTTTAACGAAACTTTTAGCGATGAAAGGCTGAATCATCTTTCCATTATTGGCAATAGCATTATAAAACATCAATATATAAATAGGGGGAATTTGTGTTTCGTAGCCAAACGACATCCAGGGCAAAGTGGTTTTCGACCAGTAATTTTTTTTATCATCCGGATATCTGATTACGGATGTCCCCTCGATTCCATTGAGAGGAACATCCCACTTCAGCTGTTTTCTTAATCCTATGCGATCTATAGCCTCGACATACTTTCGAGGATTATGCTCATAAGCCTTGAGCGCAATTTTACTCATTACCACATTCGACGAAACTGCAAGCCCTTCGGCAACGGTAAGGTATCCCCGATCCTTTCCCTGACGCCAGTAATGATCTCTCACCCATTTGCCTTTGTATTGAAACAACCCGTTGCCTACATAAAAAGAATCGGTTGGGGTGATGAGTCCATCGTCAAGTGCGGCCATCACGGTTACGGTCTTAAATGTCGATCCGGGTTCGTTCATATACGAAAAAGCATTGGGGTTGCCTTCGTAATAAATGCCGGGTGCCGTTCTGTCCAGGTTTGCAATTCCTTTTATTTCGCCCGTCTTTGTTTCCATGATGATGGCTGTTCCCGATTCGGCATCTGTTTCTATTAGTTTTGCTCGAAGGGCTTTTTCGGTAATATCCTGAATTGAAGCATTGAGCGTAGTTACCACATCGCAACCCGGTTCTGCAGGAATTTCGACCACGTCCATCCATTTACCCTGAATTTTCTGACGATTTTTCACTCCGGGAACTCCCCGCAACAGTGAATCGTATTTAAGCTCCAATCCGCTGGCTCCACCTTTTTCCAAATCTTTGTAAACACTTCCTACTGTGCGTGTTGCCAAATTCCCAAAAGGTTTTTGACGGGCATTTTTTTCTTCCGCGATAAGTCCGCTCTTATTTGAACGAAAATTAAAAAAAGGAAAAGTACGAATTTCCTTGAGATCGACATACGAAATATCTTCTTTGATGATACGAATGTAGCGCGAACGAAGGGTCACTTTCTTGTCGATTCCTCGCAACCGATAATCTTCGATCTGCCGTTCTTCCTCCTCACGTTGCTTCCATCCGCTGAGGATTAAGTTTCGATATTGATTTGCCGAACGACTGGGAAATTTTTTTGCCAATGCTTTCGAAAGAGGTTCTACATATTTTACGAGTGAGTCTTTTGTCATGCCATCGGCCCAAAAATCCATATAAATGCTGAAAAGTGGTTCGCTCGTAGCCAAAAGTTTGCCGTCATCAGTATAAATATTGCCACGCGTGGGCAGAATAACACGATCTTTTATTACTGTTTCCTTTTCGCCAACTTCACGCCATTTTTTACCTTCGGCGGAAAAAATTACTTTTCCGGCCGAAAACACGATCATAACGGAAAAAAGAATTAAAAAAGTGACGATTAGTCCATAGCGGGACATAACACCTTTGTTTTCCAATTTCTTTTTTGGCTGTTCCATCTTCAGACAAATTTTATTTTTTCTGTTTATCTGCTTTTATCACATAACAAGGTTGATCTGAAACCTTTAGATCAAGACCCTCCTTAGCAATACGCTGTTCGATTTGGGACTGACGACTCGCCTTGGTGAGTTCGGCCGAAATGGAAAGAGCTTCGTATTTTGCATCTTTCAACTGACGTTCGAGTGACTCCACTTCAGCCATTTTTCTCAAAACGGAATAACGATAACTAATGAAGACAAAAATGATGAGCAACAACGCAATGATGAAACGCAAATTTCTCACAAAAACGCCTTCGGTGAGCACACTTCCTCCAAAAACGTGGACAAACGACTTTCGGATACGATCGAGCTTCATAAACAAAAAGTTTATTCGATTATTTTTTCTGCAATTCTCAATTTTGCACTTCTCGACCGAGGATTGCATTGTTGTTCACTTTCGCGTGGAACAATAACCTTTCGATTGACAAGAGCAAAAGGAGTAAACGGATTTCCGAAAAAATCCTTTTCTATTTTTCCCTCCACATTACCCGATCGGAAAAAATTCTTCACCATTCGGTCTTCGAGTGAATGATAGGAGATTACACTCATTCTACCCCCTTTGCGAAGCATTTGCAACGATTGACATAACATTTCTTGGAGAGCTTCCATTTCATTATTAACCTCGATGCGCAAAGCCTGAAATGCTTGCGCGAGAATTTTCTTTTCTCTATCCCTGAAAGTGAATGGCTCCAGAATTTTTACGAAATCCCCTATTGTAGAAATCTGTTGTGCCTCTCGCGATCGAACCACTGCCGCAGCTATTTTGGCTGCATTATTCAATTCTCCGTATCGCAAAAAAATCGACGAGAGCTGATCTTCTGGATATTCGTTGAGAATTTTTGCTGCATTCTTCTTGGAAGAACGGTTCATTCGCATATCAAGATCACCCTCGAATCTGAAGGAAAAACCTCGTCCGGGAGTATCGAAATGGTGGAATGAAACGCCCAAATCGGCCAAAATTCCATCAACAGAATTCTCGTCATAGTATCTCATGAAATTTCGAAGATAGCGAAAATTTCCTCTAATAAAAACAAAACGCGAATCATCTATTCGGTTATCATACGCAGCTGCATCCTGATCGAATGCGTACAATTTGCCATTAGGTCCTAATCGCGAAAGTATTTCACGAGAATGCCCGCCACCACCAAAAGTAACATCCACATATATTCCGTCGGGCTTGATATCGAGTCCGTCAACACTTTCGACAAGCAAAGCTGGTGTATGATATGTGTCTGCCATTTTTTTTGATCTACAAAAAATATTTCTATTGCATTAATTGCTGTATTTTTGTCGAAAATTCTTCGGGTGAAACCAAAGGGTTTTCGAGTTTTTCTTTCGCCCATATCTCAAAAGTATCGTCAACACCTAAAAATCGCACATCTGTATCGATTCCTACCAATTGAAGATAACGTTTCGGAATAAGTATTCTGCCGCTGGCATCTATTTCTATACGTTCAGCATCAAGTACAAATTGTCTGAAAATCTGCTGTTGATCACTATTCCATTTATTTAATCTGCTGCGCAGCATTTCTATCTCGTTTTCCCATATCGAGCCTGGATACAACACGAGACAGTCCTGAAAAATATCTTTACGGAGAACTAGGTAATCTTCTCCTGCATTTTGCAAGGTTTTCCGAAAACATGCCGGAACAAAAACACGTCCTTTGGCATCCGTTTTGGCTTCCATATTTCCCAGAAACTGCATCTTATAAATTATTTTATCATTGATTTACAACTTTCAACGTCGTAAAAGTACAAAATAATCCACTTTGCCCCACATTTCTACACATTTTTTTTCGAAAAAGTTATCAACAACCATTTTTAAATTATCATAACATTATATATCAAGCACTTAAATATAAACCTCGTGATTATTTTTATGAATAAATTTAAAAACATTTTGAAATAATCTCATTCTATTTCTAACGAAATGATCAAATTATGAAAATATCTGTTAGGAGTAAATTAGACTGAACAAGATGGAAGAAACTAAAATGAATCATTTTGAAAGTCGGGAAGGTTATCAAATGTCTAAAACTCATTAAACCTGTTGAGCAAAAAATAAAAGGAAGTATCTATAATAGTATTATTTACACTCATCATACGGATGCAAACGATTGCATGTTAAAAAATGACGATTTATCATTTTTTTTTCATATTGATAACTTCTACTCCCATACATTTGTGGTGAAAGTCAAGTTTAATGGAATGATGAAACATCTTAACCTTCATTGCGATATTAAATTGAATACTAATTCTAAATACATAGAGAAAATGAAAATTATTTGATTCAGTAATCTAATAACGTTAGCAACATGGTTTTAAAATTCAAAAAAAGTATGAAGACAGTCTTATTTCAAATAATAGGACTATTGATGGCTGTTTCGGCAATTGCCCAAACCGGCCAAACAAACGTGAAAGGTACGGTAAGAGATGTAAAGGGCGAACCGATTATCGGTGCCACAATTCTTTTACAGGGAACTACCGTGGGAACGGCTACTGACATGAATGGTAATTTCACACTTCAAGCGCCCGGCAATGGTGTACTTGTAGTTAGTTACATTGGCTACAAATCGGAGATCGTGCCCATCGAAAATCGCACAAACATCCAAATCATTTTACACGAAGACATTGAAGTATTGGATGAAGTGGTAGTTGTAGGATATGCAACCGGAAGTCAACGCACTATTTCGGGAGCTGTGCAAAAAGTTAGTAAAAAAGACATGAATGTAGGTGTGGTAGTCAATCCATTAGATGCTTTGAAAGGCAAAGTAGCAGGCGTCAACATACAGAAAACAGGAGGTGACCCAACTGCTGGAAGCTCCATTCGCGTGCGTGGTACAACTTCTCTTTCAGGTGGCAATGACCCTCTGGTTGTAATCGATGGTATGTTTGGCGATCTAGGGCTTCTCAATGCGTTATCTCCAGGTGATATTGAAAGTTTCACTATCCTAAAAGATGCCTCAGAAACAGCCCAATATGGTTCCAGAGGTGCAAGTGGCGTAATCGTTGTAACAACTCAAAAAGGAAAAGCCGGAACAAAAATTCTCAATTATGAGGGAACTTTCGGAATAGAAAACTCTTATAAGACAATCGACATGCTAAGTGCTGAAGGCTATAGGAAAGCGGTTATAGATGGCGGTTATGTAAATGCTCTCGACGGTGGAGCAAATACTAATTTTATGAAAGAGATGCTCCAGACAGGATACACTCAGAATCATAGAATTTCTTTTGGCGGAGGTACGGCAGAGACTAATTTCAGAGCATCTCTCGGAATTATCGATCAAAAAGGGATTATCAAGAACAATGGGATGCAAAACTACACTGCTAAAATAGACGGCAGTCAATTATTATTCGACAACAAATTAAAGTTAGATATCGGAATTTTTGGTTCTAAGAGGGAAAATAGATACGTAAACGACTATCAAAAGACTTTCTATTCTGCAGCCTCATTCAATCCTACTCTGCCCGCTATGCAAAACGAGGATGGAAGTTGGCCTGAAGATCCAAATGCAAACGAAGTTGACAATCCATTAGGCCGTCTGACAATTGACGACCGCGAAGACAACGCTTATCTTGCGACCAACGGTCGTCTGACATGGAATATAAATGACAACTTAAATTTCAGCGCATTTGGTTCATACACATATAATGCAAAAGAAAATTTGAATTATATTCCTACCAATATTAAAGCCGGTATTCGTGAAGGACGCGGCAAAGCTTATAGAGGGCTCAACAAAAGCAATATTCTTATGGGAAATTTGAGTCTGAACTACAAAAAGATCGTAGAGCGTCACCGCTTAGATGCATTAGCACTCGTGGAAGGTCAGAAATATGATTACACAGGATTTTCAGCAAATGCTCGAGGATTCGACACTAATTATTTTCTTTACAACAATTTGGCTGCAGGTGCAATTGTGAAATACGGAGATGTTTCTTCTTATAAAAATGGATATAATTTAAGTTCATTCTTGGGCCGTGTTAATTATATGTATGCGGATCGTTATATAGCGACCGTTAATATTCGTTTTGATGGATCATCAAAATTGGGAGAAAATAATAAATGGGGTTTTTTCCCATCAGCTTCGCTTGCATGGGTCATGAGTGAAGAAGATTTCATGAAAGATATCGATGTTATCGACGAATTCAAATTAAGAGCTGGATATGGTAGAACAGGTAATCAGGATGCTATCAGCGCATATAACTCTCTGTTGCTGATGGGCCCTTCAGGAATAACGTCAGTTAACGGAGTTCCAACTGTGACTTATAGCTATAATAGAAATGCAAATCCTGATTTGAAATGGGAAACGAAAAATATGTTCGATGTCGGAGTTGATATGGCTTTTATGAATCGCCGATTAACAGCAAACATAGACTATTACTATTCAAAAACCGAAGATTTGTTGTATGATTACGATGTTCCTGTTCCTCCATTCGTTCATCCTAAACTTTTGGCCAATCTGGGAGAAATGGAAAACAGCGGTTTAGAATTTACTATTGGTTATTCGCCTATAAGAAACAGAGACATGGATCTTACCATATCAGGAAACGTAGCATATCAAAAAAATAAACTATTGTCTCTGAGCGGAACATACATGGGTCAGGTATTAAATGCTGCAGAATACATGAAGCTTGCCCGTATCAATGGGGCAGGATTTCAAGGAGGTAATACTTATGTTACTTACCAAGTTGTAGGGCAACCCTTAGGCGTGTTTTACTTACCAAAATCAAATGGTTTGATTAACGATGGATTGGGAAGTTACACTTATAATGTGCTCAACTTGGATGACGATCCAAATATCAATTTGAACGATGGCGGTGATCGCTATTTTGCAGGCCAAGCTATGCCGAAAGTATTGATGGGAACTAATATCAATTTTAGGTATAAATCTTTTGATATTCAGACACAATTAAATGGTGCTTTTGGGCACAAAATATATAATGGAACATCTCTCTCCTATATGAATATGAATACTTTCCCAACATATAATGTACTACCGGAAGCTCCCGTAAAGAAAATTTTCGACAGCACTGTTACCGATTACTGGTTAGAAAAAGGAGATTATGTTCATATCGCTTATGTAGCGATGGGGTATAATTTTAATGTCGAAAAAGTAAAAAACTGGGTTAACAGCATTCGACTTACTGCGTCCGTGAACAACTTATATACATTCACGAACTATTCCGGCCTATCGCCAATGATTAACAGCACTACAGTCAACGGTTCGTTGGGACTTGACGATAAACAATTCTACCCGCTGACACGTACATACTCCTTAGGGTTAAGTATTAATTTCTAAACTATACAAATCATGAAAAGAAATCTTTCAAAATACAGTTTGATACTTTCATTCTCGCTCGTTCTTTTCGGGTGCTCATTGGATGAAACTCCTATTGACCAGTTACCAGAAAGCGAGGCATATAAAAGTCCTGCGCTAATCTATCTGAACACTGTCGCAAACTTATATACAGAAATTGGTGGAACGGGTGGAGGCAACGGATTGGCCGGAACAGATAGGGGCATTTACGACCTAAACACCTTTACTGCAGATGAAGCGTTGCTACCTACGCGTGGTGGCGACTGGTTCGATGGAGGCCTCTGGCAAGACTTATTCAAACATAACTGGAAATCCGACAATTCTGTTATTTTAAACAGCTGGAATTATCTTTATCGGGTAATCGGGAAAATAAACATGTCCCTCGATAAATTAAACAGTCTCATCGATGAAAATCCGGACAACACATATCTTCCCATTTACAAAGCTGAAATAAGAGCATTACGTGCCATGTACTACTATTATCTGATGGATTTGTTTGGACGCGTCCCCATTGTGAAAAGTGCAACGACACAGATATCTGACGTTCAACAATCTACACGTTCAGAAGTATTTAACTTCGTAGTCACAGAATTGCAGGAATCTATTCCATATCTTTCGACAGCAAACAGTTCAAAAACCGGAGAATATTATGGAAGAATGACACGACCCGTTGCTTATTTTTTGATGGCTAAACTGGCCTTAAACGCACAAGTTTATGCAGATGACGATTGGACGGATAATAGCGGCATCCCTAATGGAAATGCATCGTTTAACATAAACGGAACAAGCAAAACTCCGTGGGAAGTTACAGTTGCTTATTGCGATTCAATCACGGCTCTAGGATATGAGCTCGAAAGTGATTTTTCATCGAATTTCAGCATCAGCAACGAATCATCCAAAGAAAATATCTTTGTGATTCCTATGGATCCGACAAACTTCACTGCAAGAAACATGAATTTGGTGCGTTCGCGTCATTATGCGCACGGCAAAGCTTATTCACAAGATGGATGGAATGGCTCTTCTGCAACAAAAGAAGCATTAGCAATCTTCAGAAAAGGTTCAGAAGACCCACGTATGCAAAAAACGTACTTCACGGGTAAAGTAAAAGGTCCCGATGGTAACTACATTAAAGACGTGGATGTTGACTTGGAATACAAACCTGATGCAATAGCATTGGATGTTAGTGGAACTACTTTTGAAAAGACGGCAGGAGCACGTATGGCAAAATATGAAACTGATCCAACTGCTCAAGCTGCAGGACAACTTCCTCACAACGACTGGGTACTATTCCGTTATGCCGACGTATTATTGATGAAATCAGAAGCACTGGTTCGTATGGGATTGAGTGGGGACGCTGATTTAGGTAAAGTAAGAGCACGAGTAAATGCCCCTGCTCGCGTAGCAACACTCGACAATATTTTGGACGAAAGATTACTCGAACTTGCATGGGAAGGTTGGCGCCGTCAGGATTTAATCAGATTTGGAAAATATACTCAACCGATATCGGATAGACCGACCACCGCTCCCTTTAGAACAGTTTTTCCAATTCCTGCGGATGTTTTGTCGTTGAATACTAACTTAACTCAAAATCCAGGATACTAATTCAAACGTTTAAATCAAAAAATTATGAAACATATATATAAATATCTTGTGTTCTTATTGCTTCCATTCCTGTCGAATTGTAGCGATAACGAAAACTGGACCATTGTCACGGATGTTCAACCCGGCACTTATATCACGGGTTCAGCAACCATGTATAGCGGCGAAGCTCCGGCTTCGGCTCTTAAAGTTTTTCCATTGGACGGAAATGCGGATGGCTTATCTGAACTAGTGGGTATTTACACATGGCTCAAAGCCGATGGCGATTTCACCATTTCCATTGCAACCGATCTTAATCAGGTTGTTAAATATGGCATGGGTGACCAGGTGAAAAAAGCAAATAATATTGAAGTATATTCGCTCGTACAGGATGCAACTCCTTTGACAGTAGATAATGATGGATTTTATTTTATTGTCGTAAATACCAGCTTGAAAGAAATTAATATTCTACCTGTCAACTACGGTATTATCGGATCAGCTACAGCTCAAGGTTGGAATGCCGAAACGCCTTTTGAAGCTCCTACTTTCGATGGAAAACTTACCACAACATGGAAAGGGACTGTTAATCTCACTGCAGGAGAATATAAATTCAGATATGGCGGCGATTGGGGAAATTATGTGAATGTATCAAATGGCACTACAGCTCGTTTGTTCACTGACTTAGGCAACATAGGTACTTCCGTCGCTCCTCTGATTGAAAACTCTTTATCTCAAATTAAACCAGGCGGCGCTAATTTCTCGACCTCTTTTGGGGGACAATTCGAATTTACCATACAGTATGATTTAAGATCAAGAACATTCAATGCTACTTATGCATTGATTGGAGGCCCGGTTGTTCCTCCGACTTATCCAGACAATCTTTATTTGGTTGGCGACGCTACTGCGTATGGATGGGATACACCCGGAACACATGCTGCTGCCGAAATGCATAAGCTCGCCGGAGGAGGTAACAACGAAGGAATATATTGGAAAATTTTATTTATAGAAGGTGGAAAAGGATTTAAAATTTCCAATGCCAATTGGAGTGATCCCAATTTGGGTTTTGCCGAAATAACTGAATACGATGCTAATGGCGTAACAGTTTCCAGTAAAGACGGCAATATGTCTATAGCCGAATCGGGTATTTATACCATCGTAATCGACTTGAGAAACAACGCCAAAAGACTTTCTGTAGTACCAGTATCCGTATATGGCATTGGTGATGCTTTTGGAGGCTGGGATAAAGACGCGGAAGCAAATAAGTTCACACCAGACAATGAAGCTAAGACGGTTGTATCGCCTCCGTTGAAGGCAAATGGCAATATTCGCATGTATGTTTCTCATCCATGGATACCTGATTGGTGGAATGCCGAATTTAATGTATACGGTAACGATATTATCTATCGAAACGATGGTGGCGACCAAGCAGCCGTTCCGGGTATCGCAGGTCAAATTATTACACTTCATTTCGATGACAATAAAGGGTCAATCAACTAACAAATTATATTAATATGCGTAAAGGTCTGGAGCTGTTGAAAATGCCAGCTTTAGACCTTTTTTAGCTTTTTCAGCATGAAAAGAATATTTTTTTATCTCTTACTTTTCTTATCAGTTGGGCTTAGAGCTCAGCAAGTCTCCATCGAGCCGGCTTTTTGGTGGAGCGGCATGGAAGAATCCGAATTGCAGTTGATGGTTTATGGAAATAATATTGCCGATTACAAGACTACGATAACTTCGCAGAATATCTATCTGAAGGAATCTGTCGTGCTCGAAAGCCCGAATTATAAAGTGCTATATCTCGACATCTCGAAAAGCATTCCCGAAAAATTCGATATTGTTTTCACCAACGGTAAAAAGAAAATTACTATTCCTTACGAACTCAAACAACGTGAGCCATCGCGAAGAGACATAAAAGGGTTCGACTCATCGGATGTGCTCTACCTCATTATGCCCGATCGGTTTGCCAATGGCGATCCGACTAATGATCAATTGCCAATGCGAATGCCTTACAAAGTAGATCGCAACAATCCAAACGCTCGCCATGGCGGTGATCTGAAAGGTATATCCGATCATTTGGACTATCTTTCCGATCTCGGCGTGACTGCCATTTGGCTTAATCCTGTACTCGAAAACGATATGGAAGGTGGAGCATATCATGGTTATGCAACTACCAATTACTATCGCATCGATCCCCGATTCGGTACCAACGATGAGTATGTAAAACTTATCGCCGATGCCCATGCCAAAGGTATGAAAGTGGTGATGGATATGATTTTCAATCATTGCGGTAGTGATCATCCATGGATGAAAGACGTACCGTCTAAAGACTGGTTCAACAACCTTAGTCCTTACGTACAAACTTCGCATATAAAAGAAGTATATTTCGATAATTATGCTTCAGAATACGACAAACAACTCCTTACTGACGGTTGGTTTGTTCCAACGATGCCCGACCTTAACCAACGAAACAGGCACGTGGCTAAATATCTTATCCAGAACAGTATTTGGTGGATCGAATATGCGGGTGTCGATGGCATCCGACAGGACACTTATCCGTATGCCGACTATCAGATGATGATCGATTGGTGTAAGGCTATCGATAAGGAGTACCCAAACTATAATATCGTAGGTGAAGCATGGTACAATAATCCCATCGGTACGGCTTTTTGGCAAAAAGACAGCAAACTCAACAATAAAGAAAACACCCAATTGAAATCTGTCATGGATTTCCGCCTGATGGGACTTGCTCATTCCGCCTTTTTCGAAGAAACCGGCGAATGGGGAGGTGGATTACGCAACATTTACGAACACATGGCTACAGATTACATTTATCCCGATATTTACAACGTGTTACGTTTTCTCGATAATCACGACACAGATCGTTTTCTGCCCGAAATGCCAAAAAACCTCGACAACTTTAAGCAGGGCATCACTTTCCTGCTCACCATACCCGGTATTCCCCAAATTTATTACGGAACGGAGCTGCTGATGAATGGAAATAAAAGCAAAAGCGATGGCGATATTCGCAAAGATGTACCGGGCGGCTGGCCGGGCGATTCGGTCAATCAATTTACGGCTGAAGGTAGAAGCGAATTGCAAAACGAGGGGTTCAATTTTATGCAAAAGTTATTAAAGTGGCGTCAAGGTAACGAAGTTATTGCCAAAGGAAAAATGAGACATTATGTTCCACAAAACGGTGTGTATGTTTACGAACGCTACCTGAACGGAAAAAGCATCCTCGTTTTCATGAACGGAACTTCCAAAGAAACAGCAATCGATTTGAATCGATATGGGGAATCGCTTAAAGGTAAATCATCAGGATTTGATGTATTATCCAACCAACAAATCCAATTCAATTCATCGATGAAATTATTGCCAAGAGAGATATACATCGTTGAATTCTAAATCTATACACTTATCCTTTTTAAAATGAAAAATTTTTACAAAATATTGGTTCTTTTTCTTCTGATTCTTATTTCCTGCAGTAAGGACGATGCTCCTCCTATTATCGAACCGCCCGAAACAGAAATTAAAGATGGTTTCAACTTAATTCCAACCAATCCCGATGCGGATAAAGAATTGACCATCATTTTTAAAGCACCCAAAACATCCGCTCTTTATGGCTACAGGGGAGATGTCTATATCCATCCGGGCATTATTTCGGAAGGCGAATGGATGTATGTTCCCGCCGAATGGGATCAGAATCTCGAGAAATGCAAAATGGAGTTAGTCGAGCCCAACGTATGGAAAATCACTTTTAAACCGTCAATTCGTGAATGGTTTAATTCCGGACAAACACCAGTAAACCAAATCGGGATCGTTATCCGCAGTGCCGACGGAACAAAAAAAGGGCTCGTAAACGACTACTTTTTTACCGTTACCGATTCCAAATACAAGTCTTTTGAACCGGCGGCCATAAAATATGCTCCACTCCCCACCAATGTGCAAGAAGGGATTAATATTATCAATAATTCTACCGTCACATTAGTGATTTACGACAAAGACAAAAACGGCAATCGCAAAGATTTTGCCCATGTAGTGGGCGATTTCAATAACTGGACGCTGAGCAATGACGATCAATCGCAAATGTCAAGAGACGAAGATAAAGGATGTTGGTGGATTACTTTAAGTAATTTGGACGCAACAAAAGAATATGCATTTCAATATTACTTAGGGACTAAAGGCGGAGATATTATTCGTGTAGCTGATGCCTATTCGCGCAAAATCCTCGATCCGATAAATGATCCATATATTCCATCGTCCACTTATTCCGACAACAAAACCTATCCGGACGGTCGTACAAGCGGAATTGTGTCAGTTTTTAAAATCCAACCCGATAACTATTCGTGGCAAGTATCCAACTTTACGCCTCCCGCGGTGGATAATCTGGTGATTTATGAAATGCTGTTGCGCGATTTCACCGCTTCGAGTGACATTAACGGAGCTTTGCAAAAACTCGATTATCTCCAATCGCTGGGTGTAACGGCCATCGAACTGATGCCGGTTCAGGAATTCGATGGGAACGACAGCTGGGGATACAATCCATGCTTTTATTTCGCAATGGACAAAGCCTATGGAACCGATCAAATGTACAAACAATTTATCGATGAATGCCACAAACGCGGCATGGCCGTCATCCTTGATGTAGTGTATAATCACGCTACGGGAAACAGTCCATTCGCAAAAATGTGGTGGGATTCGGCCAACAACCGACCTGCTGCCAACAATCCCTATTTCAACATAACGGCACCGCACCCTTATAGCGTTTTCAACGATTTTAATCACGAATCGCCACTGGTACGAAAATTTGTGAAACGCAACTTGCAGTTCTTGCTCACCGAATACAAATTTGATGGTTTTCGCTTCGACTTGTCGAAGGGATTTACTCAAAAATCAAGTACTGAGGCCACTGCCGCCAATTACGATGCTTCGCGCATAGCTATCCTGAAAGATTATCAAAGCGCTATCAAAGAGGTAAAACCGAATGCTTATGTTATATTGGAACATTTTTGCGATGACAGGGAAGAAACCGAATTGTCCAATGCCGGAATGATGGTATGGAGAAACGTCAACTGGAATTATTGTCAGTCAGCAATGGGATACCTTGAAAATTCCGATTTTTCGGGCACTTACTACAGCACATCTTCCCGTCCTGCAAACAGCCTGGTAAGCTATATGGAGAGCCACGACGAAGAACGCGCTGCATATAAACAAATTATGTGGGGCAATGGCATACTGAAAACCGATCTCGGCGCTCGCATGTCGCAATTATCGACCAATGCCGCATTCTTCTTCACTGTCCCAGGTCCCAAAATGATATGGCAATTCGGCGAAATGGGATATGATATATCGATCGACTATAACGGACGTACAGGTAAAAAACCCGTCAAATGGGAATACCTCGATGTGCCTCAGCGCAAAGAATTGCACGATACTTACGCCAAGCTGATGGTATTTCGAAACGACTACCCCGTATTGTTTTATTCGTAAGAAACTATGAGCTGGTTA
>JARKPE010000074.1 GCA_029975415.1 Dysgonamonadaceae bacterium
AATTCGTGGAAACGGCCTTGCTTAATAAGTTCGGCAGTAGAAGCGGCTTTTTCATCCAAGTTTTCGATCATCTTTGTGCCCGTTGTGTCGGGCACGGCTGCGAATAAATTTGTAGGCATTGTGGCATATTTTATTGAAACCGTCGGGCAAAAGTACAAAAAAACCATTAATTTTGCCACTTAAGATTTATGGTTGAACCAATGAGTAAATTTTATACATTTCTGATTTTTCTTTTTTCAATTCCTTTTGCTTCTACTGCTCAAACCTACGAGCAATGGATAGGCAAGTCGGCAGATCACATCGAGCGAAACCGTCTTGACAGTGCCGAGTACACCCTTAAAAAAGCATTGCAAAGCGATCCGTCAAATCCCAATAATGCTTCGCTTCTGATGAGCTTGGGTGTAATTCAGCGTGAATCGGGACGTTACGAAGATGCATATATGACTTTCACTGCTGCCTTGAATAATTATCCCGATTCGAAACTTGTTCTTCACAACCGAGCAGCACTGCTTTGCGACATGGAACGCTATGACGAAGCGATGAGCGATTACAACGAGATACTTCGACTCGATCCTTCGGATGTGCAGGCTTATTATCGGCGAGGTATTCTTCATCTCGAGCGAAAGCAACGCGATTTGGCCGAAGTCGATTTTCGGAAAGCTCAACAAATAGATCCAGACAACATGTATGCGCTGTTGAGCAATGCCTTGATTTACAAGCTTGATGATAATTGGACAGAAGCCGAAAAAATGTATTCGAAGTTGATAGACAAAGACGAAAATGTAACTTCCACTTTCTATTTGAATCGTGCGGAGTGTTATGTAAATACCGACCAGATCTTCAAGGCATCGGCCGATTTAAAATCTGCTGAGCCGGGCGAAAGGCAAAACCCCTATTTCTATTTTCTGAGAGGAAGGGTTCGTTTGGCTCAATATGATAAGCTGGCCGCAAAAGCCGATTTCGAAAAAGCAAAGCAGGTGGGCTACGATCCCGAAATAGCCGACGAATGGAAAAAAAAAACCAACTAGAAGTGGAAAATCGAATGAAAACAACGTCGTAAAAACTAAGTGTGTTTTTCTTTGCTCCTTACCTCTTTTTTCCAAAAAAAGCTCCGAAAACGGATCGGGTGATTGTTCTTCCAATCTCGTTGCTGATTTGACGTGTGGCGCTTTTCCCAACCTGATCCATCAAGTCTCCCAGAAAACCCCGATCGGCTTTTCGTTGTCTTTCTTCCGCCCGTTTGGCTCTTTCGGCTTCGAGCAATGCTTTCTGAGCCTCTTTCTGTTGTCGGATACGTTCTTTTTCCTCTTCGGCGCGTCGGCGTTCTTCGTTTAATAAATTCTCTTTGTGCGAAAGGATTTCGAAAGCCGATTCCCGGTCGATCGATTTTTCGTACACTCCATAAATGAAGGAGCTTTTGATTAGTTGATCGCGTTCAGCCACGGTGAGCGGGCCGATTTGGCTTTGAGGTGGCAAAATATACGCACGTTCAACCATTTGTGGTGCACCCTTTTCGTCGAGAAAAGAGATTAACGCCTCGCCGGTATTTAATTGCGTAATAACTTCTTCAGTATCAAATTTCGGATTGGGACGGAAAGTATTGGCAGCCACTTTTACCGCTTTCTGATCGTTGGGAGTATAAGCGCGAAGCGCATGCTGAACACGATTGCCGAGTTGCCCGAGAATATTTTGGGGAATATCGGCGGGATTTTGTGTGCAAAAATACACTCCAACACCTTTCGAACGAACCAGACGAATAACTTGTTCCACTTTTTCCAACAAGGGTTTTGGCATATCGTTGAAGAGTAGATGGGCTTCGTCGAAAAAGAACACAAGTTTGGGTTTTTCCATATCGCCAACTTCGGGAAGTGATTCATACAAATCGTCAAGAAGCCAGAGCAGAAAAGTAGTGTAAACACGAGGAGAATTGATAAGCTTGTCGGCAGCCAAAATATTAATCACTCCCTTTCCCTGCTCGGTTTGAATGAAATCGGTGATTTCGAATGCCGGTTCGCCGAAAAATTTGTCGCCACCCTGACTTTCGAGCTGCATCAAACTTCGCTGAATGGCGCCGATACTTGCAGGAGAAATATTGCCATATTGCGTAGTAAATCGGCCACGGTTGTCACCGATAAATTGAAGTATTTTCCGCAAGTCTTTCAAATCGATGAGCAGAAGGTCATTGTCGTCGGCGATTTTAAATGCAAGTGCGAGTACAGCACTCTGAGTATCATTAAGGTTGAGAAATCGTTCCAGCAGAATTGGTCCCATTTCGGAAACTGTTGTGCGAATGGGATGCCCTTGTTCGCCAAATACATCCCAAAAAGTTACCGGAAAAGCCTTATACTCAAACCCCAACTCTTTGAGTCCGTATTCTTCAACACGATTGGTGACGCTTTCCTTATTCCCTCCCGTTTTGGCTACGCCCGAAAGATCTCCTTTCATGTCGGCTGCAAAAAAAAGGCACACCCATTTCGCTAAAAGTTTCTGAAAGCGTCTGTAAAGTAACAGTTTTGCCCGTACCTGTAGCTCCCGTTATCAAGCCATGACGATTAGCCATTTTAGGAATAATGCAAATGTCGGCTTCTTCATTTTTTGCGATAAATGCTCTTTGTGTTAGGTCAAACATACATCGGATATTGGATAGATAGTTTCCTTGCAAAGAAAAACATATTTATCGATTTGACAAAAATAAGTTTGGATTTGCTGCAAAAATCGTCTAACTTTATGGCGTTGTTTCCAATAACATAAATTCTATTCATACTATGAGGCGCTCATCTTTTTTCGGACTTTGGTTTTTTGCTGTTGCATTGGCAATGTCACCCTCAGTGAGCGCGATAGAAATATCGCACTATCTTTTTCCGGAATTTAAGGAAGGTTCGATTTTGATGAAAAACGGTGTTGTCAACAAAGCTCTTCTCAATTATAATGCTGCAACCGAAGAGATGGTTTTTCTGCAAAATGACCAAGTACTGGCACTTGCTAACGTTACATTGGATCAAATCGATACCATATATATCGAAGACAGGAAATTTGTGTACCGTGATCGAAAAATTTTGGAAGTGTTATGCAGCTCACCCTATATATTAATGGCACATTACAAATGTCGCGTCATCCCTCCAGGCAAACCGGCCGGTTATGGCGGTACTTCGCAGACTTCCGCTTCCGATTCCTACTCCAGTTGGTCGCAGGGCGGAAAAATGTATGAGCTGCAATTGCCTGACGATTTTAAAGTCGTGCCTTATACGGTTTACAAACTGCAGAAGGGCTCGGAGATCAAAAATTTCACTTCGATGGGGCAATTCAGAAAGTATTACAAAAAAAAGAACGATCTTTTTCAGGACTACGTTCAGCAACATAGCCCGGATTTCAACGATCAGCGAGCTGTAGCACAACTCATAGCGTATTTGGAAACCAATGAATAAATAATCCCTATTAAAAACTAATTCGAAGATCAATGAAACACTTTTACACAATTCTTTTCACGCTTTTCTTTATTGCCTCAGGCGTAAACGCACAAAAAGGTTATATTCCTTCGCCGGAAAATCTCAAAAATCGCATGGAATTTCAGGATATGAAATTCGGCGTATTCATCCATTGGGGCATCTACAGTATGATGGCTGATGGCGAATGGATTATGAATAACAAAAACATCCACTACAAAGAATACGCAAAATTGGCCGAAGGCTTTTATCCTTCGAAATTCGATGCATCCAAATGGGTATCGGATGTAAAAGCTGCAGGTGCAAAATATATATGCATCACAACACGACATCACGACGGATTTTCGATGTTTGGCACCAAACAGTCGCCTTTCAACATCGTTGATGCTACTCCATTCAAACGCGATGTCATCAAAGAGCTATCCGATGAATGTCATAAACAAGGCATCAAGCTTCATTTCTACTACTCATTGCTCGACTGGGGCCGTACCGATTATTATCCTTTGGGTAGAACAGGCCGAAACGTAGGCCGCACAGAACATGGTACTTGGGAGAATTATCACCAGTTTATGCTCAATCAATTGACAGAATTGTTGACCAACTATGGCGAAATAGGCGCTATTTGGTTTGACGGGCAATGGGATCAAGATCAAAATCCTGATTTCGACTGGCGCTTGCCGGAAATATACGCCCATATTCACAAATTACAGCCCGGCTGTCTCATTGTCAACAATCACCACCTGACGCCCATCGAAGGTGAAGATGCGCAAACATTCGAGAAGGATCTTCCCGGTCACAATACCACCGGCTTTGCCGACGAACAAACTGTCGGGACACTGCCTCTCGAAACGTGTGAAACCATGAACAATTCGTGGGGATACAATATCACCGACTTGAAATATAAATCGGAGAAGGAGTTAATTCATTATCTCGTGAAAACTGCCGGTAATAATGCGAATCTATTGATGAATGTAGGGCCACGACCCAATGGAGAATTTCCGGATATTGCCATTCATCGTTATTTGGCTATGGGGGAATGGCTTCAAAAATATGGTGAAACCATTTATGGAACGCGTGGTGGATTTATCGCTCCTCGCGACTGGGGCGTTACTACTCAAAAAGGCAACAAACTTTATGTCCATATCCTCAATTTGAAAGACGATGGTCTTTATTTGCCGATGCAAGGTAAGAAAGTTCGTTCAGCCAAGGTATTTATTGACCGGAAACCCTTGAAATTTACGGAAGTTCCGGGGGGAGTGCTCGTAAAGTTTGATCGAATTCCCGATGAGGTGGATTATGTGGTAGAATTGGAAATAAAGTGATAGAGAAGGCAAAAAAAAGGGCGTTCTTTGACAACCATTGGGTAAGAACGCTCTTCTATTATTGTATGGGCCAGATGATATAGGGTTTCGGATTATTAATTTCGAAAATCAGTAAGCTCGTGCGAAAATTACACGCTGAGCAGATGGTTTACCGGTTACCATGCACTTGCCCGGAGTTTTATCTCCTTCGAGCGGAATACATCGAATGGTAGCTTTTGTTTCTTCTTTGATCAACGCTTCTGTTTCGGCTGTTCCATCCCAATGACAAAGCAAAAAACCTCCTTTTTCGATTTCTTCTTTGAACTCGTCATACGAATTTACCTCACGTATCTGAGATGTTCTGAAATCAAAAGCTTTTTGGTAGATATTTAGCTGTATATCGTCGAGCAATCGTTTCACGTGAAATTCAATTCCTTCGGATGAAACGGTTTCTTTGGTCAACGTATCCCGACGAGCAACTTCGATTGTATTGTTCTCGAGATCACGCCCCCCGATAGCCAACCTTACAGGCACACCTTTCAGTTCGTACTCCGAAAATTTCCAACCCGGTTTTTTGTTGTCGCTATTATCGTATTTTACACTAATGCCTAACGATTTCAGTTTTTCGACAATTGTAGCCGCTTTTTCGTTTATTTGGTTGAGCTGTTCTTCATTTTTGTAAATAGGAACAATGACAACTTGATGAGGCGCAAGTTTGGGCGGAAGAACCAATCCGTTGTCGTCGCTATGAGACATGATGAGCGCACCCATCAATCGAGTGGAAACGCCCCAGGAAGTAGCCCATACATAATCGCGATTGCCAAATTGATCGGTAAACTGAACGTCGAATGCTTTGGCAAAATTTTGTCCGAGAAAATGGGAAGTTCCCGATTGCAAGGCCTTTCCATCCTGCATCAAGGCTTCGATGGTATAGGTATTAAGCGCACCGGCAAAGCGTTCCGATTCCGATTTTACGCCTTTCACCACCGGCATGGCCATGTATTTTTCGGCAAATTCTGCATATACATTTATCATTTTCTCTGCTTCGGCAATGGCTTCTTGTTTGGTGGCATGAGCGGTATGCCCTTCCTGCCAAAGAAATTCGGTAGTACGAAGGAAAAGTCGCGTACGCATTTCCCAACGAACCACATTAGCCCATTGGTTTATAAGCAAAGGAAGATCGCGATAGGATTGAATCCAATTTTTGTAAGTGCTCCAAATAATGGTCTCGGAAGTTGGACGCACTACAAGTTCTTCTTCGAGTTTGGCTTCGGGATCGACAACGACACCACTTCCGTCGGGTGCATTTTTCAGTCGATAATGAGTAACCACGGCACATTCTTTGGCAAAGCCTTCAACGTGTTCGGCCTCGCGACTCAAATACGATTTTGGAATAAAAAGTGGGAAATAGGCATTCACGTGTCCGGTTTCCTTAAACATATCGTCGAGATGTCGTTGCATTTTTTCCCAAATTGCATAACCGTAAGGTTTGATGACCATGCAGCCACGTACGGCTGAATTTTCGGCCAGTTCAGCTTTTGTCACCAAGTCGATATACCATTGCGAATAATCTTTGCTGCGTGGCGTCAGTTCCTTCAATTCCTTTGCCATAATCTTTCGAAGTTGTAAAGTTGTTTCATTTTGAGAGTGCAAAGATAAAAAATATTTCCTTAACTCGTTTTCGAAGTTAGACTATCGGATGAAACAAATTGTTCTGAAATTCAGATCAGATAGAACCATTAATACGGGAAATTACTACATTTGTAACTCAATTAACAAATTATGTCATCCAAAAAAACATATTATCACCGTATCAATGCACAAAATATCGATTTCAGAAAAAAAATATCGTTGGTATCGCTTGTAAACTTAGTGTTGGGTGCAGCAGGAAATAATGCCGACGAAAACGGTTTTGGTGTTCTGGATTTAATGTCTAAAAATCATTCGTGGGTTTTGTCTCGACTTGTTATCGATATGAACCACATTCCGGTAGAAAACGAAGATATCGCTATCGAAACATGGTTGCAGAAACTGAGTCAAGCTTTTTCACTTCGAAATTTTCGTTTATTAAATACCCATAATCAAGTTATTGGTTATGGTGCTTCCACTTGGGCTATCATCAATCTTGATACTCGACGGCCTATTTCTTTGGATGCTATCGAAAAACTTAAAAGAAATATTTACGATGAAATGACACCAATCGGTGAACCTCAACGATTGCCGGATGTCGATGGAGAAGTATTGAATACATTTAGAGTGAAATACAGCGATATCGATGTCAATAATCACGCCAACAGCCTGCATTATGTACGGTGGATTTCCGATTGCTTTTCTATCGATTTTTATGCCAATCACACTATCCGGAGATTTGAAATCAATTATATGAAAGAGTTGACTTATGGCGACGAAGGCGAAGTTTATGTAGAAATGAAAAATCCTGGCGATTATTACTTTCAAATCGTTACACGCGAAAAGGGGATTGCCTGTCGAGCACGATTGTTGTTTGATAAAAATACATGATTCACACTGATTGATCGGTTAATTTACCCAAAATTGCAGAGGAAATGAAATCGGCGGCGGAGGCGTTTAATCCACCTCCCATTATCAACATATCGGCACGTTCGCGCGAAGGTTTGATAAACTCTTCGTGCATGGGCCTTACGGTTTTGTAGTATCGCTCAATGACTTGTTTGGCCGTACGGCCGCGATTTTCCATATCGCGTTCGATGATGCGTGACAGACGGTTGTCAGGTTCAACTTCGAGGTACAAGCGCGTGTCCATTTCTTCGCAAAGCTGATGTTGTGTGAGGATGAGAATGCCCTCGATGAGAAGTATTTTTTTTGGTTCGATATGAATTGTTTCAGGTAATCGCGTGCAAGTGATGTAAGAATAAGTCGGGCATTCGATAGCTTGTCCGCTTTTGAGCTTGCGGATGTCAGACAACATCAGATCCCACTCAATAGAATCAGGATGGTCGAAATTTAACGCACGACGCTGTTCGAGCGGTAAATGAGAGGCATCCTTGTAATAAGCATCCTGTGCCAGCACAGCAATGCTTTCGACGGGAATTCTTCTTAGAATGGCATTTACAAGTGTGGTTTTTCCTGAGCCTGATCCACCGGCAATTCCGATTGTAAACATTTTTGAAAGTTGTTTTGACCGATTATTTTATTTTACCGAGCATTTTATCAAAAAAATATACTACGATTTGCCTCCGAAGGTAAAGATAACCGGAATGGCAGCAGGCGATTTTATGGGCGTTTTTCCAACGAGAACTTTTGGCCACAAATTAACTTTAACTTGGGTTTGTTCGGCAGATATGCCGAAAAAAGAGTTGATGACTTCCGATACTTTTTCTTGAGAATAGCGGTTCATTAGCTGCTTCAGGTCGGTACTCATGTGTATTGGCATAGTTTGTGTTTCGCCCGGATTGATTTGCAAGGGAATATCGATTTTTCCGTTAGTAAATTCGAGATTGTTGATTTCAATAGCATACTCGAGCGAATTGAGAAAAGCAACAGCTTCGTTCGGATTTTTAATATTCATATTCAGTGTTAGGGTTAGGGGGATAGTTTGCATTTTGGAGCTACCTGCCAAAATGGTAGATATCGAAGCTAAATTTGATAACGATAATCGGGAACCATCGCCAATATTGATTCCGGCAATCTGAATATCATCAACCGAATGATAAGTATATTCGCATTGTGAAAGCTGATAGGCGCCCCCGATTTGTTTGAAAACGTCGCATCCCGATAACAGAAGCAAAATTGACGTAAAAATAATAACTGTTTTTTTCATCGTAATTTGTTTTTTCGATTATTTAATAATAACCATCGTTGCTCCGAAACCGTATTCTTGAAATGAAGCATCTTGAGCAACACACCGTTTGTATTTGGTTTTGATTTCTTTCAGCAAGGCATTTTTGAGAATGCCGTCACCTTTGCCATGAATGAACACAATTTTTTGGTTTTTGTGATGAAGATTTTCCGTCATCACTTCATTGAATTTTTTCAGTTGATATTCGAGCATATCGGAGTTCGACATTCCTGCTGTAGAATCCAAGAGCTGATTGATGTGCAGATCGACTTCTATAATTTCGTTTTTGTCTTTTTTTTCGATTTTTTGTATGCGGGGACGACGGTAGTTGTCGATACGTTCTTTTTCGCGAAGGGCATTTTCAAGATCGCCTGCATTAATCAGCATGTCGCGTTCGGGAATATCGTTGTGTGTAATGTAGTACACAAGTGCGTTTTCGTCGAAATAATCGTTTTCCTGAAAAGCATGCAGTTTGTAGAATTTTACTGTATCGATACGCAATTCTGCCGAAACGGGATTTTTGAAACCGAACGGTTTTTGATGTTTGAATGCAATAAACTGAACGCAGATTTTTTCAATTTCGTTGAGTCGAGATTTATCGAACTCTTCGAGAAAAATTTTTGTGTTCGGCTCGATAAGTCCGTTCGATCGACTTCGCCAAGCATTATTCTCGCGACTCATATAGTTGTAATACAAAAAATAATTACTGTCATTCACAAAATAGCTCTCGTAACTTGTCGTAGTCATGTTTTTTGCATCAACCGGAAGAAATGCTATGCAAGTAGTAATTTTTTCTCCTTCAGTGGTTTCCTCAGGCTCTTCTTCTCCGACAATTGAATTTGTTATCGGACCCGCATTTTTTGGTTCTTTTTCCACTTCAGAAGTTGCAGTCATACCCAGTTTTTCGTTTCCGGCCGATTCCACAACCACACACTCCGAAATGAGTACGGGCACATCAAATCCATATTCATCTTCGATAATGGCGATCTGTTTATTCTGAAATCCTTTCACTTTTCCACCTCCGGTCGTATTCAGAAAACGTACGGTATCGCCGATATTCAGTTTAGTCATTTCTCAATTTTTTTTTGAAGATTAGTTTATGGCTGAGATACAAAAAATGACAAAAGGTTTGTTCGAGTATCCCTGTTTTTTTGTTGTGAGTGCAAAGATGATTAATTTTGTCGAAAAAACAGACCGATTTACCGAAAATAACTGTCAGCGTAAAGCTAAAAAATGAAAAGAAAAGAAATCGAACAACTTCATATCACCGACTACGATTATCCATTACCCGACGAACGAATAGCAAAATATCCCCTCGAAAAGCGTGATGCTTCCAAACTTCTTTTTTATGATGACGGAATCATTTCGGAAAGCATTTTTTCTAACCTTGCCGATTATATTCCTTCGGGAAGTTTGATGATTTTCAACAATACGCGAGTTATTCATGCACGGTTGCTTTTTCGCAAAGAAACGGGAGCACAAATCGAAGTATTTTGTCTTTCGCCTGCCGACCCCGAAGATTACGCTATGAATTTTGCCGCAAAGGAGTATTGTTCGTGGCATTGCATGATAGGAAACGCCAAACGTTGGAAAGCCGATATTTTGACAATGAAAATCGAACATGGAGGGAATGGGATACTCACGCTCCGTGCAGAAAAAATAGTCGTAACGGATAAGGACACGACAGTTCGTTTTTCATGGGACGACGATAGGTTATCGTTTTCGGAGATATTGGAGATTGCCGGAAAACTTCCAATTCCGCCTTATCTGAATCGTCCTGGCGAGACAAAAGATGACGAAACTTATCAGACTGTATATTCGCGTATCAAAGGATCGGTGGCTGCCCCTACGGCGGGATTGCATTTCACCGATGAAGTGATGGCTTCGCTCCGGCACAAAGGCATTGCAACGGCCGACGTAACTTTGCATGTTGGTGCAGGAACTTTTCGACCGGTAAAATCGGAAACAATCGGCGAACACGAAATGCATACCGAATTCATTTCTGTTCCGAAGGAAACGATCAAAGCTATTTACGACAATAAAAATCCCCTTGTTGTAGTAGGCACCACGTCAATGCGCACCATCGAGAGTTTGTATTACGTCGGAACCAAACTCGCAATCAATCCTGTGGCCGAGCCCCACGAACTATCTGTTTCGCAATGGGAGCCTTACGAAAATTTTTTGCACGATATCGACGCCAGGCAATCATTGAAAAATATTCTCGACTATCTCGACAGAAACGATACCGATCATCTGATTTCGGCAACACAAATCATGATTGCACCCGGATTTCGTTTCCATTATGCCGACGCACTCATTACCAACTTTCATCAGCCTCAAAGCACCCTTCTACTGCTGATCTCGGCTTTTGTGGGCGACAATTGGCGAATGATTTACGATTATGCTTTGAAATCTGATTTTCGATTTTTGAGTTATGGCGATAGTTCGTTGTTGTGGCGTAACCATAACAAAATGAAATGAAACGTATCTGCAAATTGCTTAAAAAGGCCTTAGAGAGAAATGATTTTGCGATTTTTTTTTATTTTTGTCGAACAGTAGTTTAAAACCACTTTATCGGGTTGAAAATAATAAATAAAATAATCAAGGTATTTGCATACATTGTTGTTGGGATAATTCTCTTGAATGTGTTGCTTTTTGCGGTTTTCAGTTTACCTCCCGTGCAGAAAGGTGCTGCCAATTTCGCATTAGGAAAGCTGAAACCGATTATCGAAACGGAAGTGTCTCTCGATAAAATACGCATTCGACTTTTCAATACTGTAGTTTTGGGTGGAGTATATATCGAAAGTCAACAGGGCGATACCCTGCTTTATGCTCGAAATATAGCTGTGCGAGCCAATTTCCTGGACATTTTACATAATAAACTCGATTTTGAAAAAACCGAATTGGAGGATTTTGTGATCGATATCTCGCGTGAAGATACAGACAAACCTTTCAATTTTCAGTTTTTGATCGATGCTTTTTCATCCGATAAACCCAAGGAAGACAAGCCGAAAAAACCTTTCGGTTTATCTTTCCGAAACATCCGATTGCGTGGAGGAGATCTTCGCTACAACATTCTTTCGCAACCCGAAACCCAAGGACGGTTCAATACCGATCATATTCGTGTAAAAAATCTGAATTTGAGCGCAAGTGCTCCTTCGGTAGATATTAAAAAACTGGATGCAAAAATTCACTCGTTCAGTTTTACCGAAAGTAGTGGCGTGGAGGTAAAAGAATTGAGAGGTACTTTCAAATCGAAAGGTTCGAAAATTTGGAGCGACGACATGAAATTGACACTCAACCGATCGGAGTTGGACGTTGACCTTGCCGAATACGATTTGGACACGAAAGAAACCCGATTGAAAGCCAATAGTGATTTGATCGATCCGAAAGATGTTGCGATTTTTGTCCCTCAAGTGTCAGCACTCGATAAACCATTCCGTTTCGATATCCAAGCTTCAGGGAAAATACCTTCAATCGAAATCCGGAATTTCCACTTTCGTTATGGAGATGTCACAGAAGCCAATTTGGCGGGATCTTTCTCAGACGTACAACATTATGCCGATGCCGAAATGAATTTCGACGTCAAAAATATGAAATTGGTTATGAAAGATCTTGAATCTTTCATCCGAATAGGAAGCCCTGATTTTGTTGCACCGAAACAGATGACCGCTTTCAAAGAAGTTGGTTTGGATTTTAAAGCATCCGGAAAATTTGGTAATTTCGGATATCAAGCGGTTATGTTTTCGTCATTGGGAAACGTTCGGTTATCGGGCAAGGGAAAGTTTGGTTGTGATTTCAAAAGTTATGAGATAAACGGTTCCGTTTCGGCCGAAGACATCCGATTATCCGCAATATTAGGGCCCGAAACAGGTCTTGGTGACGCCACCCTTCGAGCCGATATGCAGCTTGAGGGAGGTGGTAACAAATTAAGAATTAGTGGCGATGGAAGTTTGATTTCGCTATTCTATAAAAAATTTCAATACACCAACGTGAATTTTGCCGCCGATTATCATGACGATAAAGTGTTTGCAAAAATATCGACTGACGTAGAACACAATAAATTCGATCTTACCGCAGATATAGGATTTGGTCGGCAAATGATGTTTGAGGTTAACGGGATTATCGATCGTTTGTTTCTATCTCCGATTGTTCAGATAAAGGATTGGCAAAATCCCTATATGGCTGCCCGTATCGACGGAAAGATGGAAGGGGCAACCATTGACGATTTGCAGGGAAGTCTTCGCATCGACAGTGTTTCGCTGTATGATGACAATTTTATATACAATCCCGGAGAAATAACTCTTGAAGCGGGGGCATCGGATTCGCTTAGTCAGAAGAAAATTAGTTTTGCATCCTCTTTTCTCGATGCACAAATAGTTGGAGATTATCATTTTACAACCATAGCCGATCAGCTTAGCAGGATGTTGCATCCACATTTACCCTCACTCATCGAATTGCCAGATTCTAAAAAAACGGCCTCACAAAACGAATTGGTTAACAATTTCAATTTCAATTTCAATATCAAAAACACAGAAGATTTGTCTTACGCATTTTCGCTCCCATTATACAATGTAGAACCTGCCACGTTGAATGGCAGCGTCGATTTTGCATCTGATACTCCTTTGAAAATGAATGCTTATATCCCTCGATTAATGATGGGGAACAGTGATATTCGGGAATCGAAAATTAAATTGCAAAACTCGGTATCGGAGGGACTTAATCTCGATGTAAATACGTTTCTGGTTCAAAATGACGGTTATATAAATGTTCGCCTTAATACGTCGGCTATTTCCGATTCACTTATGAATAATCTATTTTTTGATATCGAAAATAGTGTCGCCAAAGCCCATGGAACTTTAAGAATTGATGCAGGTTTGCAAAAGGATCAGAACGATGCCTTGTCGGCAATCATTCACATCCTGCCTACTCAGATTTTATTTAATCAACAAGTATTGGATATGCACGATGCTACAATCACCTATACAAAAGATCGAATAACGATTGAGAATTTTGAAATTTCACAAAATCAAATGCTTCTTATCGGCTTGGAGGGGACAGCATCTCGAAAGGAAGACGACAAAATCAGGTTATATTTCAACGATACCGAGCTTGCCGTAATTCTTTCGGCTTTAAATATTCAGAATATTAATGGTGTGTTGAATGGAGAAATAGATGTGTTTCAGGCATTACAAGATCCAATTTTGCAAACCAACGATTTTCGTGTAGATAGCGTTAGATTGTATGGCGAAGTTATCGGAGATTTGCACATTAATGGTGATTTTGATCCTGAAAAATCAGGCTTAAACGTGAATGTTTTCCTCGAGAATCAGGGATTTAGATATATCGACGTACGAGGGTTTGTCCCGATGAACGAGAAAAATCCGATGAATGTCGATTTCGAAATGCGAAGTTTGCCTTTGAATTGGATTCAACCTTTCACTGTTGGTGCATTTTCAAATTTGTCGGGCACGGTCAATTCCAAAATCACAGTTTCGGGAAAAACCTCTGAACCTGAAGTCGAAGGCTGGCTTGGCGTGGATAAAGGGGTTATGCAAATTGCATTCACCAACGTTACATATCGCATCTCCGATACCATTCAAATCAATCGCAACAACATAGGTCTCAACGATTTGGTGATTGTCGATGACAATGGACACACGGCGAGACTCAATCTTTCTCTATCGCACACCAATTTCGGCAACATGATGTATCAGGTTCGTATGCAACTCGATGATTTTTTATTGCTTAATAATACCGCAGAATCGGATATGATTGCTTATGGAAATCTCAAGATGAGTGGATTTATCAATATTAACGGAAGTTCTAATGGTCTTTATGGCGATTTTAATTTGCGAAATGAGAGCAAATCAAATTTGACGATCGTTATTCCTCAAACAGCGTCGGCTTCCGAGTATTCCGGCATTGTTTATATCAATACTTCAACAAAAACTGATTCGATGGCGTTTTTGCATAAAGACCCGACAAAACTTAAGAAAATAAACACCCAAACGACAAATTCTATGCCTATTGTTTTTCGAGGCGATCTTCAAATCAATCCAAAACTTGATGTAGGAGTAAAATTAAGTCCCGAATCCAACGATTTGATTCGAATCAATGGAAACTCCAATTTGAATGTTCTCTTCAACTCAAAATCGGATCCGCCGGTTCGTATTTTTGGTGACTTTATCGCTAATTCGGGAAATGTACAGTATAATTTACAGAGTTTGAAAACAGTAGATTTTAAAATTGAAGAAGGTAGTACGGTTTCTTTGGTCGGAGATCCCCTAAACGCACAATTTAATATCACCGCATACAATCAGGTGAAGGCTGATTTGTTGTCCCTGAGCGAAAGTTTTCAAAATCTACCTACCACAAGAGTACCCGTAAATGCAGTATTGCATATCGATGGAAATTTGGAGCAAATGAATTTACGCTACGATATTGAGCTCCCCGAAGCGTCTGATGAAGTGAAGCAACGTGTCGCAAATTATATCAATACCGATGAAAGTCGAACGGTACAATTTGCCTACCTCATCACAACAGGAAATTTTAATTCGGCCGAGGGGGTGCAAAATACCAACATCAATAATTCAATGTTCACTTCTCTTGCCGCAAGTGCGGTAACGAGAGGACTAGATGCTCTTTTTTCAAGCGCGCTGAACGATAACTGGACTATCAGTACCAATTTCGAATCACAGGATGGCTCGTTCGAATCAGTAAGAATGGGAATAGACGTGTCAACCAGTTTGTTTGACGACAAACTTCAAATTTCGACCAATCTGAGTTATGGCGATCCTTCGAATTTCGCTTATCAGCAGGCTTTTATCGGTGAAATTGATGTGGAATATCGAGTAAACAATTGGCTCATGCTACGTGTATATAATCATGCCAATGAACAATTGTATCGCCGTGCTCCATTCACACAGGGAGTAGGAGTAGTGGTTACTAAAGACAGCCGCACATTCAAGGATTTGTTCAGATTCAGTTTCAGAAAAAAAGAGAATTAAAAATATTCGATCCTCATTGCCCTAATTATGAAAAAATATTTGTCTATTATCTCTTTATTTTTTCTTCTGATTGCCTGCGATGCAGCAAAACGAGTTCCCGAAGGAAGTTATTTGCTAAACAAGGTAAAGATAGAAACAGACACAAAAGAGATAAACTCAAATCAATTGAAGTCTTTTCTTAGACAAAAACCAAACAGTTCATTCCCAATCGTTGGTCGTGTTCCACTGCATATTTATAATTTGGCCGGAAGTGATTCGAGTTGGATAGACAAAACATTGCTGAAAATAGGAGAGCCCCCTGTCATTTACAGTGAAAGACTTACAGCCATTTCCGCAGAACAGATGCTCAGAGAGTTAAATAATCGAGGATATCTGAATGCTCAAGTGGACACAAGCGTCATAAAAAAGGAGAAAAAAGCTGATGTCAGCTACCATGTGATTGGAAATGAGCCTTATCGTATTCGAAATGTCAAAGATACGCTTCAATCTGTTGATACCACCATTTACAAGATATTGAAAGAAGAAAAAAAACTCGATTTGATAAAAGAAAACGACTTATTTGACCGGAAGGCACTTGAGCAAATCAGAGTTGATTTGTCCAAAACATTGACCAACAGAGGGTATTTTGACTTTTCGAAAGACTATTTCTATTTTCTCGCCGACACAACTGTTGGAAACCACAAAGTGGATCTTACCTTGGCTTTGAATAACCCGAGTGATACCTCACGCCATCGTCGCTATTTTATCGGAGATGTTTTGGTTTACAATGGGTTTTCTCCTCCGGCTCAAGGTGACAGTACTCTCCGGTCTGACTTCGACACGGTCAGGTTCAAAAATATCCAGGTGATTTCTAATCAAAACATATTGTTGAAGCCTCAAGCTATCTACTATAATACTTTTTTACGACCCGGAAGACTTTATTCCGAAAGAATACTCGAACGAACCTATTCTTCTCTCAATAATTTGGGATCGGTCAGCAGAACCAATATCTCGTTTACGCCGTATCAGCGTAACGATTCCAACTTTCTTAACACAACTATTTCTCTTCTGCCAGGCAATCTGCATTATTTGCAATTTGGTATCGATGGCACTAATTCGGCCGGAGATTTGGGCGCAGCAGCCAATCTTACCTATGAACACCGAAATTTACTAAAAGGTGGAGAGCGTTTTCGAGTTCGATTGAACGGGGCCTACGAGTTTATCACGGCTTCCGACAGTGTCAACTTACTTGATCAGAGTTTTTATGAATACGGAGCAGAAGTTTTCCTCTCTGTTCCGCAACTATTAGTTCCCTGGCTGCTTAAACAATTGCAAGACCGACCATCGGCTTCTACCGAATTTTCTTTGGGTGTTAATTTCCAAAAAAGGCCCGAATATCACCGGCAATTCTTCAATCTTTCTTCGCGTTTACAGTGGTCGAGCTTTGATTGGCGTCTTACGCATGTGCTCACACCGCTCAACGTAAATTATGTACGGATGCCTTGGGCTTCCGATCTCTTCAGAAATACCTATCTCAACGACAACACAAATCCGGTTATCCGCCAAAGCTATGAAGACCAATTGATTGCGTCAACATCATATTACATAACACTTTCGAATACGAATGCGCGGTTTTTACCGAGAATGCCTTTTCGGATTCGCACCGGATTTGAAATATCGGGTTATTTGCCACGTTTGGTGGGTGTTTTGGGTGGTAGCGATATAAATGCAAATGGGCATGAAGAAATTTTAGGCATTCCTTATGCCGAATATTTAAAAACCGATTTAGATATTTCCTTATCTTATCCGATAGACGATAACAAAGCTATAGCCGGGCACTTTGCTGCCGGAGTAGCTTTGCCTTACGGCAATTCTGACGTTCTTCCGTTTGAGAAGCGCTATTTTGGTGGCGGAGCCAACAGTTTACGGGGATGGAACACCCGATCTTTGGGGCCGGGAAGTTACAGCCGCGATTCGGTAGGATACGACTTTGTAAACAAAAACGGTGACATCAAATTAGAAATGAGCATCGAATATCGTCATAAACTTACGAACCTTTTCCAATTGGCAGCTTTCATTGATGCGGGAAATATCTGGACTATCAAAGATTATGACGCGCAAAAGGGAGGATATTTTCAATTGAACACATTTTACAAAGAAATTGCCGCATCCTATGGGTTAGGATTTCGTGTCGATTTAAATTTTCTATTGCTGAGATTGGATGCAGGTATGAAGGCTCACAATCCTGCTCTGCCTGAAGGAGACCGTTGGACAATTTTTAAACCGAATTTTAATCGCGACTTTGCTATTCATTTCGCAATTGGGTATCCATTTTGATTTAAGGATGTCAAACAGATTTTTCGGTGGTAAATATCAGTTAAATTTGTTAAATGTGGACGAGCACAATATTTTTTTAGCTATTTTTGGACGCTATTTTTAGAATTGAAAGACATGACAAAAACAAATTACGAACTGCGTTACGCAGCACATCCAGACGATGCCCGACATTATCCCACCGAACGGTTGAGGCATGATTTCCTGATCGAAAAAATTTTTGCTCCCGATGAAGTTAATATGGTATATTCGATGTATGATCGAATGATCGTTGGCGGTGCTATGCCTGTTGTCGAGAAACTGCATCTCGAAGCGATTGATCCACTCAAACAGCCAATTTTCCTTCATAGTAGAGAGTTGGGGATTTTTAATGTTGGTGGAGATGGTAAAGTATATGTGGCCGATAAATATTTCGAACTAACATACAAAGAAGCTCTGTATTTAGGTGCCGGTGACAGAGAGGTTTATTTTGAAAGTCTGGACCCGCAAAATCCCGCAAAATTCTATTTCAATTCGGCAACAGCTCACCGCAATTATCCTGACCGCAAAGTTACGAAATCTGATGCCGTCGTAATGGAAATGGGTGCGCTCGAAACTTCAAATCACCGTAATATCAATAGGATGCTTGTAAATCAGGTATTGCCCACCTGCCAGCTCCAAATGGGAATGACCGAGCTCGCCCCCGGCAGCGTGTGGAACACCATGCCGCCGCATACGCATTCAAGGCGGATGGAAGCCTATTTTTATTTTGAAGTTCCTGCAAATCAGGCTATTTGTCACTTTATGGGACCAGTTTCAGAAACCCGAAATATTTGGTTGCAAAATGAACAGGCGGTGCTTTCTCCACAATGGTCGATACATGCAGCAGCCGGAACCTCCAATTATACTTTTATTTGGGGGATGGCGGGCGAAAATCTCGATTACGATGATCAGGATTTTTCGAAAATTACAGAAATCAGATAAAAACAACAATAAAAATATCTCAAGTTATGGTAAATTTTAGATTGGATGGGAAAGTTGCGCTCATTACAGGAGCCTCGTACGGAATTGGATATGCAATAGCCAAAGCTTATGCCGAAGCCGGAGCTACCATCGTTTTTAACGATATCGATGAAGCAAAACTCAAAAAAGGCTTAGCTGATTACAAAGCAGATGGCATCGATGCACATGCCTATTTGTGCGATGTTACCGATGAAGAAGCAGTGAATGATATGGTCGAAAAAATCGAAAAAGAAATCGGCACAATCGATATTTTGGTAAATAATGCCGGCATTATCAAGCGTGTACCCATGATCGAAATGTCAGCCAAAGACTTTCGTCAAGTCATCGATATTGATCTGAATGCACCATTTATCATGGCAAAAGCGGTGATACCTCAGATGATAAAAAAGGGACATGGCAAAATCATCAATATTTGTTCGATGATGAGTGAGCTCGGACGAGAAACCGTTTCGGCTTATGCCGCTGCCAAAGGAGGTTTAAAAATGCTCACTCGTAATATTTGCGCCGAATACGGGCAATATAATATTCAGTGTAATGGAATTGGTCCTGGTTACATTGAAACTCCTCAAACGGCACCTCTTCGCGAACGTCAACCCGATGGGTCACGTCATCCCTTTGACGCTTTCATCGTTTCAAGGACTCCGGCAGCTCGTTGGGGAACGACTGATGATTTGCAAGGACCTGCCGTTTTTTTGGCATCCGATGCTTCCAACTTTGTGAACGGACACGTGCTTTACGTCGATGGTGGAATTCTGGCTTATATCGGCAAACAACCTTGATAGGAAAATGAAAAAATATTTATTGCTTTTGCTGCTTTCTGTAGTTGTTGCAGCATGTTCATCTGCTCAAAAGGAAGTTGTATTGATTGTCAGCAATCCGATGGATATCGATCGTTTCGACGAAATAGTCGAGATACAGTGGCCCTGTATTCAACAACGCTTATCTTTGTCGGATGAAGATCAGATTATTGTTCTCGACAGTATCAAACAGCAAGTGCTTTACCAGATTCTTACGGAAGGAAGCGAACAAAAAACAAAGCTGATTTTTCTTGCGTCGGTTTCGGGTAATGGGCGTTCATCTTATACAGTAGTCAAAGGTAAGCCGAATACCTTTGCTCCTCTCGTTT
>JARKPE010000076.1 GCA_029975415.1 Dysgonamonadaceae bacterium
TAGCAATGGTATTTGAATGTCGTTAAGCGATTCATCACCTATGGTGATGCCGACATTCTTTTGGTACTTGCCCGTTCGGAAGAAGGTACTAAAGATGCTCGTGGTCTATCGATGTTTATTTATGACAAAAACAATGGTGGCGTTACGGTGCGCCGCATCGAAAACAAAATGGGTATCAAGGGCGCTCCTACGTGCGAATTGGTTTTCAAAAATGCCAAGGCCGAATTGGTAGGTACGCGTCGCATGGGACTGATCAAATATGTGATGTCGCTCATGAACGGAGCTCGTTTGGGAATTATGGCTCAATCGGTTGGACTTTCAGAAGCTGCTACACGCGAAGCTTATAATTATGCCATCGAACGTCGCCAATTCGGGAAAGCTATTATCGAATTTCCGGCTGTCTACGAAATGCTTTCCAATATGCGTGCCAAAACCGATGCTTCGCGTTCGATGCTCTACGAAACCTGTCGATTCGTGGATATGTATAAAACACTCGAAGATATTTCGCGCGAACGCAAACTTACGCCCGAAGAAAAAGAAGAATTGAAATATTATTCGCGTCTGGCCGATGCATTCACTCCTCTCGGTAAAGGTATGACCAGCGAATATGCCAACCAGAATGCTTACGATTCTATTCAGGTGCATGGCGGTTCGGGCTTTATGAAAGATTACAAATGCGAACGCCTCTATCGCGATGCCCGCATTACCAACATTTACGAAGGAACGACACAATTGCAGGTCGTTGCAGCCATCAGGCACGTTACCACAGGTACTTACTTGCAACGCATTCGCGAATATGAGGCAATGCCTGCATCCCCCGAATTGGAATCTCTCAAACGCACGTTGTCCAAGATGGCGCAAATGTATGAGAAGCTGGTCGAGATTGTAACTTCGCCTAAAGATGAAGAATATCTCGATTTTCATGCACGTCGTTTGGTAGAATGTGCTGGCCATATTATTATGGGGCACTTACTCTTGCAGGATGCGAATGCCGATCCCGAAATGTTTCGCAGATCGGCCGAAGTTTATATCCACTACGGACAAACCGAAGTCATCAAAAATTACAATTTCGTTACCAAATCGCGCATTGAGGATATTGCTTACTATAAACCTGATCTGAGCGAGAATGCCTGATCGCGAATAATTTTTGCAGATTCGGTTACTGCTATTCAATAAGAATAAATCATCATAAGTGGCGGCATAAGAGGTTGCCACTTTTTTTTGTCGGCATATTTTCATTATTTTTGTGGAAAGTTTAGACAAGCATTCGGTATGTATTTTCGCGACGTAATAGGATTGCACGATGTGAAACGACACCTTATCGACTCCGTCCATCGGGGATTCGTTCCCCATGCCCGCATGTTCTACGGGCCCGAAGGAGTAGGTAAGCTGCCGCTTGCTATTGCCTATGCACGCTATCTCAATTGCGAAAATCCCGGAGAAAATGATGCCTGCGGCAAATGTAGATCTTGCATTCAATTTGATAAGTTCGAACATCCCGATTTGCATTTCGTGTTTCCGGTGGTCAAATCGAAAGTTTCAGACGAGTATTTACCCGAATGGCGAGAATTCCTCTCTCGGAATGTTTATTTCAATCTCAACAAATGGCTCAATTTTATTGATGCACAAAATGCGCAGGGAATGATTTACGCCAAAGAGAGCGACGAAATTATTCGCAAACTCAATCTGAAAGTATATGAGGGAAAATACAAAATCATGATTGTGTGGCTTCCCGAAAAGATGCACGAAGCCTGTGCCAACAAATTGTTGAAGATGATTGAGGAACCACCCGATAACACCGTTTTTCTGCTGGTCTCTGAGGATTTGGAAAATGTGCTGCCGACCATTCAGTCGCGTTGCCAACCTATTCACATTCGGGCTATCGAACGCGATGAGATGGTGCAAACAATTCGTCAACGCTATTCTCTTTCGATCGAAGATGCTCTGTCGGTGGCACACATAGCCAATGGCAGTTTTTCGAAAGCTGTGGAAATTATTGAATCATCGGACGAAACAAAAAGGTTTTTCGAATTGTTTGTTTCTATGATGCGTGCTTCTGTATCGCGTAACATCAAAAATGTGAAGGCGGTTGCCAACGAAATTGCCGGAATCGGCCGCGAAATGCAGAAGAGTTTTTTGCAATACTGTCTGCGCATGTTCCGTGAATATTTTATCAATAATTTCAACGAACCGCAGATGGTTTATCTCAATAGTGACGAAGCTGAGTTTGGCGTACGTTTTTCTCCTTTTGTCAACGAGAGAAACGTGGAAGCTCTTAATGATGAGTTTTCGCTTGCCTATCGGCAAATAGAGCAAAACGGCAACGCACGAATTATTTTTCTCGATCTTTGTCTTAAGGTTACCGTCTTGCTTTTAAAATAATTTCATAACTTACAACGATTTATCGGAACTCTTTTTTTAACGTTTTCCCGATAGAGGGAAACTCAATATAAATTTATCTAATTATGGACAACGAATTAAATTCTTATGATTTTTCGGACGTTGTGCCCGAAAAGGAAACTACAATACGCAACACTAAGTGTTGTCAAGGATGTACACGACATGCCAATAAACTTCACACCTATGACTGGTTGCATGATTTTCCCGAAATGCAGGCAGCTACGGATATGGTTGAAGTTCAGTTTAAAAATACGCGCAAAGGTTATTATCTTAACAGCAACAAACTCGATCTTCACCAAGGCGATATGGTTGCGGTAGAAGCTTTTCCCGGACATGATATCGGGACAGTTACCTTGACCGGCAAACTTGTTGAATTGCAAATGAAGAAAAATAATTATCGTGAAGATGTCAATGGAGGAGTTAAACGCGTGTATCGAATTGCTCGCCCGAGTGATCTGGAAAAATACGAGCAGGCGAAAGCAAAGGAGCAGTCCACGATGATTCGTTCGCGTCAGATAGCCGAAGAGTATGGCTTGCAAATGAAAATTGGCGATGTGGAATATCAGGGTGACGGCAGCAAAGCTATTT
>JARKPE010000128.1 GCA_029975415.1 Dysgonamonadaceae bacterium
ATAAGAAATAAGAAATAAGAAATAAGAAATAAGAAATAAGAAATAAGAAATAAGAAATGAGAAATAAGAAATGAGAAATAAGAAATGAGAAGTCAGAAATAAAAACAAAAAGCTGAAGGCTGATCACGGATAGCTGTTAGCAATAGCAACATACAGAAATTCTATGAAAAATATTTATTATATCGGGAAGGAAGATTTGTCGTTCGAAGCATTGGAATGGATTCTGAACGACAACATCAAAGTAGAGCTTTCGCCCGAAGCAAAAGAGCGAATTCAAAAATGTCGCGATTATCTTGATCGGAAGATGGAAGATCAGATCGAACCTATTTACGGTATCACAACCGGATTTGGCTCATTGTGCGATCGAACAATTTCGAACGCCGATCTGAGTACATTGCAGGAAAACTTGGTGAAATCGCACGCTTGTAGCGTAGGGGAAGAAGTGAAACCGGTCATTGTCAAGTTGATGTTTTTGCTCAAAGCCCACGCTTTGTCACTCGGATACAGTGGCGTGCAAGTGCAAACCGTGCAACGCATGCTCGATTTGTTCAACAATGACATTCTGCCTGTCGTTTACGACAAAGGTTCGCTTGGCGCATCGGGTGATTTGGCGCCCTTGGCAAATCTCTTTCTGCCCTTGATCGGTGTTGGGGATGTGTATTATAAAGGCCAAAAACGAGACATCGGCAGCGTACTCGACGAATTTGGATGGGAACCTATCAAATTGAAAAGCAAAGAAGGATTGGCATTACTCAATGGTACTCAGTTTATGTCGGCTCATGGTGTGTACGCCATTATGAAAGCACAACGGCTATCGAAACGAGCCGACCTCATTGCTGCCATTTCGCTCGATGCTTATGACGGACATTTGGATCCTTTTGATGAACGATTGCATCTGATTCGCCCACATATCGGACAGATTGAAACCGGTCAGAATATCCGCAAATTTTTGGAAGGAAGCGAACTTATTTCGCGCAAAAAAAAGCATGTGCAAGATCCTTATTCGTTCCGTTGCATTCCTCAAGTGCATGGCGCCGCCAAAGATGCGATCGCTTACGTTAAATCAGTCGTTCTTACCGAGATTAATTCCGTTACGGACAATCCGACCATTTTTCCTGACGATGATTGCATCATTTCGGGGGGAAACTTTCACGGCGAGCCACTCGCTATTGTTTACGATTATCTGGCTATTGCTCTTGCCGAACTCGGCAATATTTCGGAGCGAAGGACAGCACAATTGATTTTGGGACAACGCGAATTACCCGAATTTTTGGTTGCCAATCCAGGATTAAATTCCGGATTCATGATTCCACAATATGTAGCAGCATCGGTTGTGAGTCAAAACAAGATGTATTGCTACGCCGCCAGCAGCGATTCCATCGTTTCATCTAACGGACAGGAAGATCATGTGAGTATGGGCGCCACCTCGGCCATCAAACTGAACAAAATTATGGACAATCTCGATATCATTCTCTCCATCGAATTGATGAATGCCGCTCAAGCAATGGAATTTCGTCGTCCGCTTCGTTCATCACCCCTTATCGAAAAAGTGATAAAAGACTATCGCAAGGAAGTTCCGTTTGTGGACGAAGATATCGTCATGTATAAAGAAATCCGCAAAACAATATCATTCCTCAATCGCTTGCAGGTGGATGTGTTGTAATTATTTTTTTTCAATTAACTCGTAATTCGGCATTATTTGTACCTTTGCGCGAAACATTCTAAAAATAAATCGAAAACAGTATAAAAAATGGTAGAACAGATTAGAAAGACACTTAGAGATTCAGCGCCGGCACGTTGGTCGGCACTTTTCATTGTCTCGTTTACGATGATGTGCGGATATTTTTTGACCGACATCATGGCTCCTCTTGCCGGATTACTCGAAGGACAGCTTGGATGGTCGCGTGCTGAGTATGGTACATTTACCAGCTCTTATGGCTGGTTTAATGTATTCTTGTTGATGCTTATTTTCGGTGGGATTATCCTCGACAAGTTAGGCGTGCGCATCACGGGAGTGGGAGCGGCGGCAGTGATGGTGTTGGGTGCTGCAATAAAATATTGGGCTGTTTCCAACGTTGCTCTGAGGGGGCAGACGCTTTTCGGACTTGACGCACAGGTATTCTGGGCAAGTATTGGCTTTGCTATCTTTGCCGTGGGTGTAGAGGTTGCCGGTATCACCGTCTCAAAAATCATTGTGAAATGGTTTAAAGGAAAAGAATTGGCTACGGCTATGGGACTTCAGGTAGCAGTGGCAAGGATAGGTACAGCGCTGGCACTGGGTTTCTCCGTACCGATTGCCAAAGCTATGGGGGTTATCGATGTTTCTCGTCCATTATTGGTTGCACTGATTGGACTCTGCATCGGTTTGATTGCTTTCTTTGTGTATGTGGTCATGGATAAAAAGCTTGATGCTTCTGAAGCCTCCGAATCCGTTGAGACAGTAAATCCGGAAGATGAATTCAAAATATCGGATATCGGCAAGATTTTAAATAACAGAGGCTGGTGGTATATTGCTATTTTGTGCGTGTTGTTTTACTCAGCCGTATTTCCTTTTCTGAAATATGCGACTGACCTGATGGTAAATAAATTTGGTGTTGAAGAAGATCTGGCCGGCTTGATTCCCATGTTATTGCCATTTGGAAATATTCTACTCACTCCTCTTTTCGGCGGTATTTATGACAAAAAAGGCAAAGGGGCAACCATTATGATCATCGGGGCCAGTCTGTTGATCATAGTCCAAGCTTTGTTTTCTGTGCCCGGGCTCAATAGTTGGATCTTCGCTATGGTGCTCGTAGTATTTCTCGGGATTGCTTTTTCTCTGGTTCCTTCGGCCATGTGGCCTTCCGTACCCAAAATTATACCCGAGAAACGACTGGGTACGGCTTATTCGTTAATTTTCTGGGTTCAAAATTGGGGATTGATGGGCGTTCCTGCGTTAATAGGATGGGTACTCGACAAATATTGCATCACAGGACAAACCGTGCGCGACGGACTAACTGTGAATACTTATGATTATACACTTCCGATGCTTATCTTTACCAGCTTCGGGGTACTGGCTCTTATCTTTGCATTTCTACTTAAAGCGGAAGACAAACGAAAAGGATACGGTCTGGAAATGCCAAATATCGTCGTCGAAGAGATAGCCGAAAAATAAAGATTGGCTTCGATTTCAAAATTGTACACAAACAAAACGACCATTCTGAAGGAAGATGGTCGTTTTGTTTATTGAAAGCATTATGAATGTGGAAATTACAAATCGATTTTTAAAGTCACTCTCCGGTTGGTTTTCGTCCATAGTGGAGAGCCTAATACCAACCTTTTTATTTCTGTAACCATTTCGGGACAATTGTTTTGCGTAATAGAGATGTTACCAGGATGGCCACTCGGTCTGATATCGAAACTAACAACAAATGAAACAGTTTGCCCTTCACACAAGTTTTTGTTATAGTTTTGTTTGAAATAAAAAATAAACTCATTTTCGCCAAAAGCAGAAGAAGTATTCACTATTTGAGTTTTATTTTCTTGAGACTTTGTAGGATCTTTAGAATCAATCGTTTGATTTACAATATTTTCATGCGTTTTCTCTTGCAGTTCGAGAGTTTCGGCACTATCAGATTCCTCACTTTTTTCAGAGGTTAAAGTTGAAGGAATAGAGATAGCATTTTTTTGATCAGATTTCTCCGGAATCGATAAAGAAGACGATTTTTCATTCTTGTTTGGTAATGAATCCCTTTGCGGAACCAATTCTTCATTCACAAAAT
>JARKPE010000003.1 GCA_029975415.1 Dysgonamonadaceae bacterium
CAAAAAATTAAAAACAGAATTACTTCAAATCAAAATTTAGCCCTTGATTTGGCTGCTTGATCTAAAAAAGAAAGTGCCCTTTTGAGACACCCTCTTTCTACTAAAATATTCTCGTTGTAATTTCTTAAAAAATTTCAAAATATCCTTACGATATCTATATACTGAAACACCAATGGTATTGGAGAAATGAATTGGTTTACAATAATCTTTTATGCCATTTTTAGGCGAAAAATATCGAACTTGTCCTTTAAAATTTAATTCCGAAAAAATATAAGGAAAAAAGACTAAGATGGGTGTAGAGTGTTGTGAAAATATGTTTTCCGTGTGTATTTTTTTATAAGTATTTGATATTTAATACTTATTGCGGAGAGAGAGGGATTCGAACCCCCGGAACCTCTCAGTTCAACGGTTTTCAAGACCGCCGCGATCGACCACTCTGCCATCTCTCCAATTTGCTGCGAATTTGCGGATGCAAAGATAGTACTATTTTCCATAAAGCAAAACAACTTGTGTGTTTTTTAATTGATCACATTATCAAAAAACGGGAAATAATCGTAACTTTGTTTTCTAAACAAAAAAAATCAGTGCATGTTATTTACCGAACTTCCATTGTGCGATGCCCTGCAACAAGGACTCGAAGCGATGAATTTTACCAAAACTACCCCTATTCAGGAACAAGCCATTCCGGTTATTCTCGATAAACGCGATGTGATTGCATGCGCACAAACAGGCACAGGTAAAACTGCCGCTTTTTTGCTGCCACTGCTCAACAATCTGCAAACCGAGCCTCACGACGAACATAAGATAAACGCCATTATAATGGCTCCTACCCGAGAACTGGCTCAGCAAATCGATCAACAGATGGAAGGCTTTTCGTATTTCACACCTTTTTCGTCGGTTGCCGTTTACGGCGGCAATGACGGAGATGCATGGGAAGTCCAAAAACGCGGCCTCGTTAGCGGAGCTGATGTGGTGATTGCTACTCCGGGCCGACTGCTTTCACATATCAATCTTTATAAAATTGACTTTTCGGGTGTCAAGTATTTCATTCTCGACGAAGCCGATCGCATGCTCGATATGGGCTTCTACGAAGACATCATGAAAATCGAAAAACTGCTACCCAAAGATCGTCAAACCATTATGTTTTCGGCTACCATGCCGCCAAAAATTCAACAAATGGCAAAAACCATCCTGCGTAATCCGAAGGAAATCTCCATAGCCATTTCACGTCCGCCCGAAACCATCCTACAATCGGCTTATGTATGCTACGAAGAGCAAAAACCTGCAATTATCAAACACCTGTTTGCATCCAAAAACCCGAAAAAAGTAATTCTATTTTCAGGATCCAAGCTAAAAGTGAAAGAAATCAACAAAATGCTTCGAAAAATGGGATTGTCGGCGGGCGAAATGCACTCCGATCTCGACCAGGCTCAACGCGATCATATCATGCACGAATTTAGAAACGAACGCGTCAACATTTTGGTGGCTACAGATATCGTAGCACGAGGAATCGATATTGACGACATATCGCTGGTTATCAACTACGACGTCCCTTACGAAGTTGAAGATTACGTGCACCGCATAGGCCGTACGGCTCGCGCAGGTGATTCAGGGATGGCTATCACGCTAATTTCGCCAAGGGAGCAGTTACGCTTTGGTCAAATCGAGAGTTTTCTTCAAAAAGATATCTACAAAATTCCATTGCCTCTCGAAATAGGAACGGCTCCCGAATATAAGCCTGTGAAAGAGCGAAAAAACGGAAGACAAAATTCATCGAGAAAAAAGAAGAAGACAAAAACAACTTCGGTCATATCTAAACCACCAACAATCGAAGGAGACGGCGAAAGCACGAATAAAGAACCTCGCAAAAAGCATTTTTATCGCAATCATAATACCAACTCATCAAAATCGCGAAGCCGGTCTGATAAAAATCAAACCGGCCTCTAACCAGAATAATCAATTTGAGCAAAATTACTCAGAGATTATTCCGCTTTTCTTTCCAACTGAATAATCTCCATGCCTCGCAATATGGCCTCCTCGTTAAGTGGAAGAGTATTATGATAACGTTCCGGAAGCGATTTTTTAAGTCCTTTCATTACATTTTCAAGCTTTACTATGGGCAATACCTTGAGTAATCCTCCCAATACGATCATATTAAACACTTTTGTATTAGACATTTTCATCGATTCGTCCATTGCATCGATTTTATACACATTGATATCCTTCCGAGTTGGAGGATGATGAATACCGTATCCATCGTAAATAAGAATACCTCCGGGCTTTACCTTATCTTCAAATTTGTCGAGCGAAGGTTGATTAAGCACTATTGCTACATCAAATTGGCTGACAATTGGTGAACTGATGGGTTGATCGGCTATGATTACCGTTACGTTGGCAGTTCCTCCACGCTGTTCGGGACCGTAAGCAGGCATCCACGAAACTTCCTTATCTTCCATGATTCCCGAATAAGCTAGAATTTTACCCATCGACAATACACCCTGGCCACCAAAGCCCGAAATTACAATTTCCTGCAACATGTTTTTTAGTCTGTTTTAGATATTCTTTAAATCTCCGAGAGGATAAACGGGAAACATATTTTCCACCATCCAATCATTGGCTTCTGTCGGAGTCATTTTCCAACCGGAATTGCATGTCGATACGATTTCGACAATAGATGTTCCCTTATTGTTCATTGAATTCTCGAATGCAAGTCTGATCATTCGCTTAGCCCTTTTCACCGCAGCCGCAGTATGCACACTCTGACGTGTAGCCAGGCACACTCCATCCAACAAAGCCAGCAAATCAAGAATCTTGAGCGGATTTCCGGATGTGTGGACATCACGCCCTTCGGGACTGGTAGATGTTTTCATTTGATTGAGAGTTGTCGGTGCCATTTGTCCGCCGGTCATCCCATAAATTCCATTGTTAATAAAAATGATAGCTATATTCTCACCACGATTAGCTGCTTGGATGGTTTCACCCGTACCAATTGCTGCAAGATCTCCATCTCCCTGATAGGTAAATACAAGTTTGTCGGGGCAAAGTCTTTTAACAGCGGTTGCCAATGCCGGAGCACGTCCATGTGCAGCTTCTTGCCAGTCGATGTCGAGATATTTGTATGCCATCACGGCACATCCTACCGGAGCTATGCCGATAGATTTATCTTGTAGTCCCATTTCTTGAATGACTTCGGCTATGAGTTTATGCACAACGCCGTGAGAACATCCCGGACAATAATGCATCGGAACTTCGTTCATCAATAATGGTTTGGCATAAACCAGATTTTCGGGACTAATTATATTATTTGCATCCATAATTGTTATTGTTTAGAAAATCGATAAAAAAAATAAAACAAAAGAGCTGATCCTCCCGCAAGCCATGTATAACGCATGTTTTTGTCGGAGATAAAATAAATGATAATCGTGGCTGCGAAAGCAATTAAGAATAAAATCAAAAAGATTTTTTGAACACGAGGAGTCATCATCGCAAATTATGCGTTTATAATTTTTTCCTTTAAAGCCACTAGCACTTCATCGGGTCCAGGGACTATACCTCCCATGCGCCCATAGTATTCGACCTTTGTTTTGCCGTTTACGCCCAAGCGAACGTCTTCAACCATTTGTCCGGCATTCATCTCAACAGTGAGAAAACCTTTCACCTTATCAGCATAACGATTAATAATATCATACGGATACGGCCAAAGAGTAATCGGGCGAATCATACCTACTTTGTAACCTTCCTCACGAGCCAGATCGATGGCTCGCTGACAAATGCGGGAAGCCGAGCCGAATGCAACGAAAATATAATCGGCATCATCGCACATGATTTCCTCGTATCTGACTTCGTTCTTTTCCACTTCCCTGTATTTGTTTTGGAAACGAATATTATTTTGTTCTTCTATTTCCGGATCTAGCTCAAGTGAAGTAATGATATTCGGTTCTCTATCGGGAGTTTTACCGAGTGTTGCCCAAGGACACTGTTGACGAATTTCTTGTTCGGTTCGTCGGCGTCGGTATTCCGGCAAACGCACTTTTTCCATCATCTGACCAATGACACCATCGGTGAGGATCATGGCGGGATTGCGATATTTAAAAGCCAGCTCGAAACCAAGAGCGACAAAATCAGCCATCTCCTGCACCGAATTGGGTGCAAGCGTTATGAGGCGATAATCGCCGTGACCTCCACCTTTCACTGTTTGAAAATAATCGGCTTGCGAAGGCTGAATCGTGCCTAATCCCGGCCCTCCACGCTGAACATTGACAAGCAAACAGGGAAGCTCAGAACCTGCCAGATATGATATTCCTTCCTGCATGAGACTCATGCCGGGACTCGAGGATGAAGTCATCACATATTTTCCACACGATGCACCGCCATATACCATGTTTATAGAAGCTATTTCGCTCTCCGCTTGCAACACAACCATACCGGTTGTTTTCCAGGGAGCAGCATCCATGAGGGTTTCGATGATTTCGGATTGAGGGGTAATGGGATATCCGAAATAACCATCTACTCCATAGCGAATGGCTGCGTGAGCAATGGCTTCGTTACCCTTCATTAACAATATTTCTTGAGACATAAATTTGATTTTACTTAACTACGTTCGAAAACGATTTATTCATAATAATATAATGGACGTCTTATTTATCCAATTTTTTACGATATACGGTAAGACACCCGTCGGGACACACAAGTCCACAATTAGCACATCCAATACATTCATCTGGATTTTTCATATAAACGAAGTGGTAACCTTTATTGTTCACTTCGCGAGGTTGTAATTCCAATACGTTGGTGGGGCATGATACAACGCAAAGATTGCATCCCTTGCAGCGCTCTGTGTTTACCACCACGTACCCTTTGACTTTTGCCATTTATTTTTGGTTTTTTATCAATACTCTATTGCAAATATACACTGATAGAGATTAGATTTCAATTTTTAAATGTTAATTATTCGATCTATGACAGTATCAGAAAACGTCATTTCTATTTGATTTATAACAATTTCTCATAAAAATGATCTACTTTTCAGGTAGATCGACGACTTATGTTTCAATTTATAACGAATATCTCTGAAATTCGTTCAAATCATAATTCTTTTCTTTTTTATACTTACCATCCTAATACCGCATCATTCATCCATAATCCTTGTGTTCGAAGTGTCTGTTCTATAACGTCGCGGGCAACACCATCGCCTCCTTTGAATGGAGATATGTATTTGGCTATTCGTTTGATTTCGTGATCGGCATCTGCCGGAGCTATTGGCAACCCAACTTCCATCATTACGTGATAATCGGGAATATCATCGCCGATGTAAGCAATTTCGTCACGACGAAATCCTGTCCGACTCATATAATCGGCTAAGTCAATCATCTTGATGGATGATTGCATATAAATGTCTTTCACTCCCAAGGCTTCATAGCGAACTTTGACCGATGGGCTGTTTCCACCCGTTATGATGGCAACTCCAAAACCGGCCTTGATAGCTACATTTATAGCATATCCGTCTCGAATATTTGCCGTCCGCAAAGGTTCACCTTCGGAAGATAGCCCGACGGTTTGTCGAGACAGAACACCATCGATATCAAAAACGAATGCTCTAATTTTCGAAAGATCGTAATTTATCATTGTCTTAAAGAGTATTTATAAATGCTTTGGCTGATAAGCAGATAGAGTTCTTTGATACATGGGTCGTCAATCAGATCGATGTGTCTGTTCATCACTTGTTCGTCAAAACGAATTGCTGGGCCTGTTTGTGCTTCACGCGGATGCATTTGATGAATTTTGGCAGCGGTTTCGTCGATTAGCGGCAACAACATATCGAAAGGTATTTGATTGTTTTCAAGCAGTTGGGCAGCTATCGCATACATGTGATTGACAAAATTACATGCAAAAACAGCTGCCAAATGCAGATATCGACGTTTTTCGCTTTCAATATAGTGTACAATTGGAGATAATCCCCCGGCAAACTCTTGAAGTTGTTCGCGAACTTTGGGGTCATTGGCTTCGATAAAGAGTGGTATCTTCTCGAAATCGATTTCTCGCTCTTTGCTGAGTGTCTGCAACGGATATAAAACGCCATACCGATCGTGATAAGGATGGAAAATATTCATCGGAATGCTGCCGGCTGTGTGTATCCAAAGTCCTTCGGTAGCAGGCATTTCGGACAATACTTCGCCCAACACATCATCCTTGATCGAAAAAATATAAATCTCTGCAAAGCAATTGATTTCCGATAATCGATTGGTGCATTTCGCATTCACTTTTTCGGCAAGGCATCGGGCATTTTCAGCTGAACGACTGTAAATCTGTAAAATATGATGTCCTTCTTTTTTGGCCGCAATAGCCAGATGGGTAGCCACATTTCCCGATCCGATAAAAACGATCTTCATTGTTTTGTCGATGTGATAATCATTTCATCTGCAAAAATCAAAATGAATTTTTTGAACGATAACTTCCAATATGCACTTTTTCCCACGGCAAATCGTCAATATCATGTGGAGTGAGGGGTTTTTCCTTTTTACCGAAAGCAAGGATACAAAGAGGCTCCAAAGGAACCGGGACATTCAACAAATCGTTAATATAGTCGGCAGAAGTAATTGTATCGGAATAATTTCGTTCACGAACCTGAATCCAGCATGCGCCAATATTGAGATCTTCGGCCTGAAGAAGCATAGAGGTTGAAGCTATCGCAGCATCTTCAATCCATACATCGCTCAATATCGGATTACCCAATACGAGCACGGCCAATGCTGCCCCTTTCAAAAACGAGGCAGAGTTGGGTTTGCATTTCGATAATTTTTCGAGCATCTCCTTATCTTCCACAACAACAAACTCCCACGAACGACTGTTCTTAGAAGTAGGCGACAACAAAGCTGCTCTCAAAATTAATTCGGTTTCTGCCGAAGAAAGTTTTTCGTCGGTAAATTTTCGGATACTCCGACGGCGGATAAGTATTTCTGAAACGTCGCTCATGCAATAATTTATTTTCGTTTGCTTATGCAAAAGTAGCCATAAAAATCGCATAAAACATGCTGAGCCGCTAAAATCAAAAGATTATCACTTTTTTAAACATTTTTCAGAGATATGCGTTGTATAACAAAATCATGAAATTTGGTATTTCTCCAAAAGAATAAATATCTTTGTTTAAAAATCGCAGTTTAAAAATTTCATCATAATAATTATCACATTCAAAAGCCCATGAAAATTCATGAATATCAGGCGAAAGAAATTTTTGCGTCTTACGGACTTCCCGTAGATAAAAGCTATGTCTGCAAAAATGTAGATGAAGCCGTCAAGGCTTACAGGGAAATTGGTTCGCCTCGAGCCATTGTCAAGGCTCAAGTACTCACCGGAGGAAGAGGCAAAGCCGGTGGCGTGAAACTTGCAAAAAACGAAGAGGAACTTCGCAAATATGCTGCCGCTATTTTAGGGATGACCATCAAAGGATTGAAAGTCGATCGTATCCTCGTTGGTCAGGCCGTGAATATCGCCTCCGAGTATTACGTAAGTTATATCGTCGATCGAGTCTCAAAATCTACGATACTCATGCTTAGCAAAGCAGGTGGAATGGATATTGAAGAAGTAGCACGAACGACTCCCGAAAAAATTCACAAAATCATTATCGATCCACTCGTTGGCGTACCCGATTATTTGGCGCGCGAAGCTGCTTTCAAACTTTTCGATCATATGGATCATGTGAAACAGGCTGTTCCAATTTTTCAGCAATTGTATAAACTGTTCGTTGAAAACGATGCATCTCTTGCCGAAATTAATCCGCTCGTTCTCACTGACGAAGACAATATTATGGCTATTGATGCCAAAATGACCTTCGATGACAACGCGCTTTATCGTCATCCTCAAATTGCATCGCTTTTCGAACCAACTGAAGACGAAAAAAAGGAACAGAATGCCAAAAGCAAAGGATTTAGCTACGTAAACATCGGCGGCAATATTGGGTGCATGGTGAATGGTGCCGGACTTGCAATGGCCACGATGGACATTATTCAGCTTTATGGCGGCAAACCGGCCAACTTTCTCGATATTGGAGGCAGTTCCAATCCCACTAAGGTAATCGAAGCCATGAAACTGCTTCTTAGCGACAAAAACGTAAAAGTGGTTTTGATTAATATTTTCGGAGGAATTACTCGTTGCGACGATGTAGCCAGAGGCATTCTCGAAGCTTTTAAGATTATTACAACCGATATTCCTATCGTTATCCGCTTGACGGGCACTAACGAAAAAGAAGGTCGAGCTCTCTTGGAGGGTACGGATTTCTTCGTTGCCGAAACTATGGGCGAAGCTACACGAAAAGCGGTGGAACTTGCTCGATAATCCGGTGATATCATTCTTTAATTCATTTTTTCAGAAAAAGACATTACAACTTTACCGCTTTTTTAAAAATCGAAAAAGCAAAAACATAGCATTTATGAGCATTTTAATCGATAAAAATACGCGACTGATTGTTCAGGGAATTACCGGACGCGACGGGAGTTTTCACGCTTCAAAAATGAAAGCTTATGGCACAAAGGTTGTCGGAGGGACATCTCCCGGAAAAGCCGGAGAAAATGTAGATGGGATCCCCGTATTTAATACGGTGAAAGATGCCGTAAAGGAAACCGGAGCCAATACTTCGGTAATTTTTGTTCCTGCTCCTTTTGCAAAAGATGCAATGATGGAAGCCGCCGACGCTGGCATCAAACTCATCGTGTGTATCACCGAAGGAGTTCCGACGTTGGATGTGGTTACGGCTCTCCGTTTCATCAAAGAAAAGGGTGCCTGTCTGATCGGGCCGAACTGTCCAGGCTTGATTTCACCCGACAAAAGTCTGGTCGGCATTATGCCGACGATGATTTTCAGGCAAGGCGGAACGGGAGTTATCAGTCGAAGCGGTACGCTTACCTACGAAGTGGTTTACAATCTGACTGCTAACGGAATGGGGCAATCCTCTGCAGTTGGTGTGGGTGGAGATCCTGTCGTTGGACTCTATTATCAAGAATTGCTGCAAATGTTCGAAAACGATCCCGAAACCGATTCGATCGCTTTGATTGGTGAAATCGGAGGAGATGCTGAGGAAAGAGCTGCAGCATATATAAAGGAACACATCACTAAACCGGTTGCAGTATTCATTGCAGGACAATCGGCGCCTCCCGGTAAACAAATGGGCCATGCCGGCGCAATTATTTCGAGTGGAGCCGGAACAGCTGCCGAAAAAATAGCCGCTTTCGAAGATGCCGGCGTTCCTGTCGCTAAAGAACCGAGCGAAATTCCTGCGTTATTAAAAAGAAAAAGATAAATCCTTGTGAAAAGCGACAAACCTGAAATTTTCGACAAAACATCAGGTTTGTTGTTTTAAAACCTGCAAATAATTTCGTCTCCCAATTGCTTGGCTCTGGCAATCGCAGAAGGATTGGAAGCATTTAAATCGTATTTCGAGGCAAGAGGAAGAGTCAATTGAATATTTGCAGGAACAATATTCGGATTGCTTATCCGATCGCGATTTTCGAGATAAATGTAAACCCAGAATTCTTTACTTCCAAAATACTCAAGCGCCAATTGGCGCAGGGTTTTCCCCGCGGACAACATCACCTTTACCGGCTTTTCGACAGATTGATTTTCGATGGTAGCCGGTTTAACCTCCGTAAGTGGGGCAGCGGGCTTCGTTGTTTCGTTTGAAACGATTCGTTTCTCAATTTTCAATTCTTGCCTTTCTCGTTTTTCGATTGGCACGAAAAAAAAAAGAATTGCTGCCGCAACGGCAACAACGCCCATTATGGGAACAAATAAGTTTTTCTTTTTGACAAGTTTCTTTGAATGAAGCGATTCTGAAACAAATTTTTCAGTTGGCGTGCACTCGGCAATTTCATGAGCGGTCTCTTCTTGTTCAACAATCGAAGAAGCGATTTCATTTTCCTGTGTTTCGATTACCCGATCTTCCAGAACAGCCTCAATCGATTCGGACAAGATAATTTCGTCCTTTTCTTCTTCCGAATCCGAAATCGTCATCAAATCGGGCTCAAACCCTTCGTTAAGCAATGTCGGTTCAAAATTTGCGAAAGGTTTATTTACCAAATCTTTCAACGATTTATCGGGAATGAAAATGTGAGTTTCGGTCGAATCGTTCTGATTTTCATGCTGCAACATAAATGTTCCCCATCGATCAATATCCACACGTTGAGCGGAACGAATAATCGAAAACAATTCGTTCAGAAAGTTAGATGCACACTCAATCGTGGTTTTGTTTCGCGAAACAATAAGCGCTGCCAAATCATGGATATTTAAGCCTTCTGACAATTCCTTATCCCCGATTATGGAGTAGAAAACCGGATCGATTTCAGGCGGCATCAGATAACGTTCTCCTGTTTTGGAATGAACGAATATATATTCATTCTTTTTCGAAATCGAAAATTTACCGAAAGCATCGATAAATACTGGAACTCCTTCGGCTAATTTTTCACCAATGATGGAAACCGTGCAATCGAGGACCTCCGAAACATCCGACAAAGGCCATTGCAAATGCTCCGATATAAGTGCAATAAGATCATCGTTTGTCATTATTTCTTCCTGATTTTCGAGTTAAAAAATCGTTCCTATAAGATCAAACGGCAAAGCCGATTGAATCTTTACATCGTAAAATTCGCCAATCGTCAAGGGTTGATTTTTTTCGATTAACACTTCGCCATCCACCTCGGGCGAATCAAATTCCGTGCGACCGATAAAATAATCTTGCTCCTCACGATCGATGATCACCTTCATTGTTTTTCCTACTTTCGATTCGTTAACCGAAAGAGCTATCTCTTCCTGAACGTCCATCAAGGCATCCATTCGTTGCTGCTTTGTTTCGGCAGGAACATCATCGATATAGTGCCGATCGCTATAAGTGCCCTCTTCATGCGAATAAGGAAAAGCACCTAAACGTTCGAAACGGGTCTGTTGCACAAAATCCAAAAGTTCTTCAAAATCCTCCTGCGTTTCGCCGGGATGCCCAACCATCATGGTCGTGCGCAAATGTATGCCGGGAACTTCCTCACGAAATAGCTTGATAAGTTCAATCGTTTGCTGTTTGGAAATATTTCGCCGCATCAACTTCAACATGTGATCGCTGATGTGCTGCAAGGCAATATCGAGATAATTGCACACATTATCACGTTCGCGCATCACACGCAGCAAATCGGTGGGGAAATGAGTCGGATAGGCATAATGAAGCCGTATCCACTGCACCCCTTCAATGTCAGAAATTCTTTCGACCAGTTCAGGAAGCTTCATGGATTGGTACAAATCAAGACCATAGTAAGTCAAATCCTGAGCAATCAGTTGAAACTCCTTAACCCCATCAGCCACCAAATGTCGAACTTCATCTTCGATATCGCCTATCGAACGCGATTTGTATTTACCTGTAATCAAAGGAATTGAGCAATAGCTACAAGTGCGATCACAACCTTCGGATATTTTAAGATAAGCATAATGAGGAGGCGTAGAAATCATCCGATCTGTCGAAAGCTCATTGTGATAGGATTTACCGAGATCCGAAATCAGTGCATTCCAGTCGAATTTTCCGTAAAACTTGTCAACTTCTGGAATTTCCTGTTCGAGTTCTTTGCGATATCTCTCCGAAAGACAGCCCATCACGAAAAGTTTTCGAAGCTGATTCTTCTTTTTGGCTTCGGCAAACGACAGAATAGTGCCGATGGACTCCTCTTTGGCATCGCCAATGAAACCGCAGGTGTTGATTACGGCAATTTCGCCACGCGGCTCCCGAGGATCGTGTTCGATGGTGTAGCCATTGGCAACAAGCTGTCGCATCAATCTTTCGGAATCGACAAGATTTTTGGAACATCCCAATGTGATGACGTCTATTTTATTCTTTATCATGAATTCGAAATTTCCTTCTCTCTATGCTAAAAACTTCTACTCGCCAAAAAGAGAATCGACAAAATCTTTGCGACGAAATACCTGTAAGTCTTCCATTCCTTCGCCCAGACCGATGTATTTGACAGGAATATTGAATTGATCGGAAATGCCGATTACAACACCTCCTTTGGCTGTTCCGTCGAGCTTGGTAATTGCCAATGCTGTCACTTCGGTAGCTGCCGTAAATTGTTTTGCCTGTTCAAAAGCATTCTGACCTGTTGAACCGTCGAGCACAAGAAGCACTTCGTGGGGAGCATCGGGAATAACTTTGTTCATGACGTTTTTAATCTTAGTCAACTCGTTCATCAAATTGATTTTGTTGTGCAAACGCCCGGCGGTATCGATAATCACCACATCAGCATTATTCGTTTTGGCTGAATTTAATGTATCGAAGGCGACCGATGCAGGATCCGATCCCATCTTCTGCTTGATGACGGGCACGCCTACCCTTTCCCCCCAAATCACCAACTGCTCGACGGCTGCAGCTCTGAAAGTATCGGCCGCTCCCAGATAAACGGACAATCCACGTTGTTTGAACTGATATGCCAGTTTGCCGATGGTAGTTGTTTTACCGACACCATTCACGCCCACAACCATGATAACATAAGGCTTTTTTCCCTCGGGAACAGAAAAATCGTCCACATCGTCCGAATTGTTCTCCATGAGCAATGCGGCAATTTCTTCGCGCAAAATTCGAGTAAGTTCTTCCGAATTGACGTATTTATCGCGTGCTACGCGCTCTTCAATTCGATCAATAATTTTGAGCGTGGTATCTACTCCCACGTCCGAAGTTACCAGTATCTCTTCGAGTTGATCGAGCACGGCATCGTCCACTTTCGATTTGCCGGCAACAGCTCGATTGAGTTTCGAAAAAAAACTTTCTTTCGTTTTTTCCAACCCTTTGTCGAGCGTCTGTTTTTTCTCTTTTGAAAATATATCAAATAATCCCATGATTTTTTATAATACTTCTGCAACCTTTTTTATGACAAAAGATTGTTGATGCAAAGCTACAAAATAGAGAATAAAAAACTTCCCCACACGAAAATGCAGGGAAGTTTTTACATATTTTTAACGAAATTTATTTCGCAAAAAAGTCTTTTACGCTGTCGTTCGGAACCATTTCTTCGTGAAAAGTGTAAGCTCCTGTTTTGGGCGATTTCACCATTTTAATTACTTTGGTATGGGTACGTCCTGTTGTTGTTGATTTGTCGCGGAATCCGGCGACTGCTTTCTTTGCCATGGTTTAATCCTGTTTTACTTGATTTCTCTATGAACCGTAACTCTCTTAAGAATCGGATTGTATTTTCTCAATTCGAGTCTCTCTGTCGTATTTTTTCTGTTTTTTGTGGTAATATACCTCGATGTGCCGGGCATTCCACTATCTTTGTGTTCGGTGCATTCCAAAATCACCTGCACTCTGTTTCCTTTTGCTTTCTTTGCCATTGTTTCTGTCTCCTATAAAAATTAAGCGTTCAGATATCCCTTGGCAGCAGCCTGCTTGAGAGCAGCATCCAAACCGATTTTATTAATCGTGCGCAAACCCGAAGCCGATACGTTCAGTACAATCCAAGCATCTTCTTCGACCCAGTAAAATTTCTTCTTGAACAAATTCACATTGAATTTGCGTTTGGTCTTCTTGTTGGAGTGAGCAACGTTGTTTCCAACCATTGCTTTTTTCCCCGTAATCTGACAAATTTTAGCCATTGCTATATCGTATTTTGTTGTTTCTTAATCGTTCTGGTGATATTTGACCACAAATCAGGGCGCAAAATTAATGATAATAATTATACTTTCCAAAGTTTTTAAGAAATATATTTCTCCGAAAATGTCAAAATTGATGTTCTAAATATATACGAAAGCAGAAACGGTATACTTCTTTCTTCTTATAAGGTCAAATATTCTTTGCGTTAATTTATCATTGGTAGTATCTCACAAACCATTCGTAAAATCGATGAATTCCCGTTTCAATCGATGTGGAAGGCTTGTACCTGAAATCTTTTTCGAGCAGTGAAGTGTCGGCATATGTGCTGACCACGTCCCCCGGCTGCATTTCTGCCATTTCCTTTATGGCTGCTTTGCCGGTCACCTTTTCGATGGTTTCGATAAAATCCATTAGTTTCACCGGAGCAGAGCAACCCATATTATAAATGGCATAAGGTATTGCCTGTTGTGGTGGAGAAGGGATAATCTTTAAAGTTCCTTGTACGATATCGTCGATGTAGGTAAAATCGCGTTCCATGTTGCCATGATTGAACACCTTGATTGGCTTTCCCGACAAGATTGCCGACATAAACAGGGAGGGAGCCATATCGGGACGCCCCCATGGTCCATATACCGTGAAAAAACGAATTCCGGTTGCAGGAATTCCATAAAGTTTGCTATAGGTGAAGGCCATCAGCTCGTCGGCTTTTTTTGTTGCGGCATACAGACTTACCGGCGAATCTGTTCGATCCGATTCGCTATAGGGTATCTTGGCATTGGCTCCATATACACTGCTCGAACTGGCAAAAACAAGATGATTTACCGGATAATGCCGACAGGCTTCCAATACATTGATAAACCCAACAATATTGGAGTCAATATAGGCGTACGGATTTTCCAGCGAATACCTTACTCCTGCCTGCGCGGCCAAATGGACAACATGCGTAAAATTCTCGTTCTCGAAAAGCGTTTGAAGTCTTTCCCTGTCGGTAATATCCAACAATTGAAATCGATAGGAAGGATGTTTTTCGCTTTGCACAAATTCATTGTCCTTGATTTTTTCCTCGTCTATTCCGGCATTTTTCAAACGGGCATATTTCAGCCCCACATCGTAATAAGAATTAATGTTGTCAATGCCTATCACTTCATGATTATCTTTCGATAAGGCATTCGCGATATAAGATCCGATAAATCCCGCTACACCTGTGACCAATATCTTCATTTTGAAATTTTTAAAAAACGACTATTGTGTAATCTCCTACTTTATAATGGACATGGCTATCAACAACTCGACGCAAATCGGAGTCTTTTTTCCATTTTCTTTCTGGAAGAAGTACGATTTGATCGTCAAGTGTATTTTTGGTAAGAACATCTTTCTCTATTATCTTTATATCTGTACCTAAATACACATCCATATTTTCTGCTCGCCGTATACCATATACCCGGTAATCGGAGATACGATTTTCCCGAGCAAGTGTTTTAGCTTTTACACACAAATCACGCCATCCCAAATAGGGGTTCAACTCTGGCATTGAGAACCCCGCCACAAAGATGGTCAACAAAATACCGACAGACATTGTCGTTATAGCCCTATAAGTATCTTTTTTGCGATACAAAAGATACAAAAGGATCAAACCCGTCAATGTCAATATTCCTCCTGCAGCGAAAACAAAAATAGTTCCGAGAAAAGCCGTTTCTTCTAAACGACTTATATAAATAATAGCAGGCAAAGCGAGTACAAAAATTGCTGCTGGCAACGCTAATGCGAATCTTATCCATTTATTCCGAAGATCGAATTTTTTGATTAAAAGCATGGATAAGAAAACGGTAAAAGGTATTAACGGAAGCAAATAAACATCTAGCTTGGAACTGATAAAAGAAAGCATTAAAAAGGTAGAGAGAATGATGATCGAGAAAAACTGTTCAAGCTCCGTTTCGATTTTCTTTTTAATCAATGCCACCACGAAAAGGCCAATACTCAAAAAAGACCATGGAGCTATTGCATACCAAATAGTGAAAAAATAATAGTAAAATGGTTCTTTGTGATGAAAGGAATTCACACCTCTATCCACAGTTTGATGAAACAAAAGATTGTTAAGATAAGCACTTCCTCCTTCAAGGAAAACGCCTGCAAACCATATTCCACAACAAACCAGCAAAATTATCAAACTTTTCCAGCCCCAATATTTCCAAAAAGTGTTTATTTTCTTTTTATAAAGCAAAAATAGAGTTGTCGAGACCAACGGCACCAACAAGCCCAGCGGACCTTTGGAAAAAAGCGCTAAAAAAACATAGAGAGGAAAGAGAAAAGTATCGATTTTGCTGTTTTGCCCCTTATATATTTTATAAAAAGTATAAAGTGACAAGGTAATAAACATTACCATCAACATATCCATGCGAATGAAGAAGGAAAGACCGGCAAACAGTCCACATGTCATCAACATAAGGACGGGCTGTTGGCTGTTATCACTGCTTTCGTTTCCGATCCATCGATCCATCACAATTATCGTAATCAATGCAGGTACAAAAGATAACAAGGAGTAAAACCACATATAATGACCTCCCAAAATCGATTTGCCGATCATCATCAACCAAAAATACAAAGGCGGTTTATCGGCATAAATCTCTCCTTGATTGGTAAAGGCAAAAAGAGTTCCATTACGCAAAGCTTCATCGACGATGCTGAGATAACGCAACTCGTTATCGGGAGTAAAATCCCGCATAATCATCATGGGCAACAATGCAACGAGCCAAAACAGATAAAAATATTTATGCTTCATTGTGACTTATTTTTTTACTTTGAATATCAATCATGATATTTCGGATATAGGCAACGAATCCGAAAGACTGTCCCAGTATGAGCACTGGATCAAACCTAAAGAAGGCATACACGATAATGATGAAAGATCCAATCAGGCTCCAAACCCAAAACCCAAGCGGAAGAACCGAACAATGATGTATAAGACCGTAAACCCATTGATAAACAAAACGCAACGAAAAAATGATCTGACCGATAGAACCAAAAATAAGCAACCACAAAGGAATATCTTTGTTGTGAAAAAAAGTAAGATCGAATGACGAGGGATCACGAAGCATGTATGCAACGGCGGCAACTGGGGTGAGCAAGAGCAACACTTTTACGATACCGACTATTTTGTTCCAAAGTCCCTGCATATTAATATTCCACAGATAAACATAATATGAAATGAATTGCCCGAGAATTATGGAAAAATCAACCCTAAGTACCCCATAAATAAAAAGAAGATATGAACCAATTATGCTTAAGACCCAAAACGCCGGAGGAGAAAGTACTTTTCGTGCTTTTTCGGTAACAATCCATTGATAAAGAACACGGGCAGAAAAAAGTAGCTGAGCCAACAATCCAACCCCAAAAACCCAACTCTGAGTAGATTGCATAAATCAAATTAAATTGCTGTCTCTCACAGCATAGTTAATGTATCTTTTTTTCATCCATCGATATGCAAAACAATCGATAAAGGGGCCTGTCAATCGGTTCCATAAATGATATTTCGATTTGCCTGCCACACGAGGATAATGACGAACAGGAATTTGTTTCACCTTACCGTTTTGTAAAAGAACCAATGCCGGCAAAAAACGATGCATTCCTTTGAAAAGAGGCATTTTTTTTGCTGCATCGGTGTACATTACTTTCAATGGACATCCCGTATCCGAAACGCCGTCATGAGTCATCATTCTACGAAAGCCATTGGCTATTTTTGATTGTAGTTTTTTAAAAAAAGAATCTTTCCGATTTGCTCGAATACCTATTACCATATCATAAGTGTTCAAGTGGGGAAGTAGTAGATTAAAATCATCGGGATCGGTTTGTAAATCGGCATCCATATATCCTAAATAGTCGGAAAAAGTATAATCGATTCCTGCCTTGAGAGCTGCACTAAGTCCGCCATTTCGTTCCAGACTTAAATAAAAAAAATTATCATTTCTCTCGCATACCTCTTTCATCAGTTTCAAACTGTTATCGGTAGACCCATCGTTTACCAAAAGAACGCACGTGGAAAAAATAGATTTTTGTATAAATAATTGTATTTTTTTTTCTAAAACGAAGATATTTTCTTCTTCGTTGTAAACAGGTATAACGACAGTGAACCTGTAATCTCGGGTCCGATTTTCAGCTGTAGTCATCTGATTAAAAGCGGGATGAGTTATTTTTTAAAAGCTTTTTGATTTTTATACCGGCAAAATTAGTAAAAAACAAACCGAAAAACCCGATTTATAAAATAAATTTGACGACAATACTTTAAAAATCGGAAAATTGGTATCAAAACCGAACCGCTGAACTGAAAGTAACTAAAAACCGCTTTATGATTTTTTCGAAAAAAATTGGAAAAGGGAGTCGTATAAACTATTTACAAAGGCAAGCGTTTCGTTACGTGTTGAAATTCGAAATTCTTTTTCTTCATCCGATGCAGCAATAGACACGTCTGTGATCGTTTCTTCGGCCGAAAAAACCTTCGATGTCGTTTGATTATTGGTCAGTGTGACTTTCTGAAATGTTATATCGCGTATGGTAAGGATTAAACCTCCGTTCGTAACAGAGACATCGAACCGATAATTCATCATCAACTTGCGATCTTCTTCTTTGATTGATGTGGGCAAAACAAGCTCCGTTTTTGCACTAACAGTAACACTTCTTTCTTTTTCGTTGAAACGAATACCCGAAACCATTCGGTTGCCCGAGTAGTTATCTTTCGCCCATTTTGTCAAAAGCGAATATTTTTGATCGGCAGAAAGAGAATTGTCGGCCGGAATGAATTGCTGAAATATCACTCGCCCGTTCATTACAGGAACATTAGCAAAGATCGAATTAGAGGATTGTTGAGCGCTTATATAAAACGACAACATAAGCATGATCGACACTATAAAAATATTTTTTCTCATATCGAATTTTCTAAAAATTATACCATATTATAAAATTAGACTACAAACATAACGAAAAGATTAATGAATAGAATCACGCATCGTAACAAAAATTCCCCATTAAATTTTATTTATCGTGCAAAAACTATTACTTTTGCAACTCAAAATTGAACATTGAAACATTCATAAGTATGTCGAAAAAACATAACGAAGACAAAACCGAAAAAAATTTGGAGACGATTGAAGAAAAGCTCACGTCATCCGAACAATTTTTAGAAAAAAATCAAAAGCAAATTCTTATCGGATTAGCAGCGCTTGTCGTAATCGTAGGAGCTTTTTTGGCTTACAATTATTTATACATGCAGCCTAAAAACCTAAAGGCACAAGCGGCGATTTTCAAAGGTGAACGATATTTCCAGAACGGACAGGATTCCCTCGCATTATTTGGCAATGGCAACGATTTTATAGGTTTTGAATCTGTCATAACTCAATATAAAGGAACTAAAACTGCAGACTTGGCTCACGCTTATGCCGGTATTTGCTATGCACGACTTGGAAACAACGAGAAAGCACTCGAACATCTTAAAAAATTTAAGGGAGGGGATTTACTCATAAGTCCTGCTATCGAAGGTGCCGTCGGTGACGTTTACATGAATATGGGTAATTCGGATGAAGCTATTGCTCATTACACCAAAGCGGCCGCGAAAGCGAATGATCAAATGTTAAGTCCGATTTTTTACAAGAAAATTGGCATAGTTTATTTAAATGATAAAAAGTTCGATAAAGCTATCGAAACATTCACCAAGATAAAAGACCGTTATCTAAATACGCCTGAAGGTATGGAAGCTGATAAATATATCGAAGCTGCAAAACTTCAAGCGAATAATAAAAATAACTAACCGTACAAGAAATGGCAACAGACCTCCATAATTTATCGGAATACGATTCCAGCTACATACCTCGCGGTGAAGGTAAAAAAATAGCAATTGTTGTTTCGGAATGGAATAGTAATATCACCGAGAATTTGCTTCAAGGTGCTTATGATACGCTGCTAAAATTCGGAGTAAGTTCTCAAGACATATCGATCCAGCGGGTTCCGGGCAGTTTCGAATTAACTTTTGGGGCCAAAACTTTAATCGAAAAAATTCATCCCGATGCACTCATTATGCTCGGCTGTGTTATTCAGGGCGAAACGCCCCACTTCACTTACGTTTGCCAAAGTGTTACGCAGGGAGCAACCGAATTGAATATCAAATATGATGTTCCGGTAATATTCGGATTGCTTACAACTACTACTCTCGAGCAGGCCAAAGATCGTGCGGGTGGACGACATGGAAACAAAGGAGATGAAGCAGCCATAACTGCATTAAAAATGATTGCCTTAAACAATCGAGAGTTCTAGTTCGTTTACATCATAATAAAAGGGCAGTTACCAGAGTGGCCAAATGGGGCTGACTGTAACTCAGCTGGCGTAGCCTTCGGTGGTTCGAATCCATCACTGCCCACTAATTTGATTTGATGATGTAACGATTTGATGATGAGATGATTTAACACACAAATCGGCACATCTGTAAATCATTAAATCAATTTTGCGGAAGTAGCTCAGTCGATAGAGCATTAGCCTTCCAAGCTGAGGGTCGCGGGTTTGAGTCCCGTCTTCCGCTCTCATTCAGGAAGCAATCCAAAAGGGGTTGCTTTTTTTTTCGTAAAAAAAACGAAATGTTAAGCACAGCAGACACCCGACAGATTCGCGATTTTACGCAAGGGAATATATTCCGTCAGCTTCTAACGCTGGCACTTCCTTTGATGGCCATCAGTTTTATACAGATGACATATAACATGGTAGATCTCATTTGGATCGGACGGCTGGGTAGTAGGTCTGTAGCAGCCGTAGGTGCAGTTGGAATGATAATGTGGATGATGAATTCCGTTGCCCTTGTCTCCAAAGTCAGTGCTGAAGTTTCAATCGGCCAATCCATAGGAGCACGACGATTAGATCAAGCGGCCATCTACGCCTCACACACTACTACCATTGCCATCATAATGGGAATATTTTTCGGATTGATTTTTTTCGTGTCCCCCGATTTAAGTGTTTCTTTTTTTAACTTAGATCATGATATATCTAATGAAGCAGCACGTTATCTGAAAATTATATCGCTTGGATTACCCTTCGTTTTTTTAACATTAAATTTCTCGGGGATTTACGTCGGATCCGGCTTCAGTACCCTTCCCATGTATTTCAATATTGCCGGATTGGGATTGAATATATTACTTGACCCCCTTTTTATTTTCGGAGTTGGGCCTTTCCCCAAAATGGGAACTTCCGGAGCAGCTTTAGCTACCTGCATTTCACAAGGATTGGTATTTTCGCTCTTTGTCTTCCACCTCAGACGAAAAAACGGATTATTAGGAAACTTTCCATTTTTTATCAGATTACATCGTCGATATACACTGAATATATTGAAACTCGGCCTTCCCGTTGCTGCTATGAATATCTATTTCTCATTTATCAACATGAATTTGGCTCGGATTGCATCAATCTACGGAGGCTATTTGGGAGTAACAAGTCAAACTACCGGAGGTCAAATCGAGGGAATAACATGGAATACATCACAGGGATTTTCTACTGCATTGGGAAGTTTCGTCGCTCAAAATTATGCAGCCGGCCAAAATAAACGAATGAATATTGCTTATAAACACACGCTGCAAATGATGGGTACACTCGGGTTGATAGTCACCTTGTCATTCATGTTTTTCGGGAGCGAGATTTTTTCGGTTTTTATACCCGAAAAGGCAGCTTATGAGGCCGGAGGAGAATACTTGTTTATTATAGGTATCTCTCAACTCTTCATGATGCTCGAAATCACGACTCAGGGGATGTTCAACGGGCTCGGAAGGACTAATCCTCCAGCAATTATTAGCATATCATTCAATACGTTGCGCATTCCGTTAGCCATTTTTTTAGCCACACGAATGGGAGTTTCCGGGGTATGGTGGGCTATCTCTCTGACATCCATTTTCAAAGGTGTGATTTCGGCAACCTGGTATTATTTCACAATGCGACGAATCCGACTAAATCAGAATCAATAATGATTTAATGTCAATCGAGAAAGCATTTTTTCACTTAATATCTAGGCAAAAATAGTCCTATATCGCTCACGGGCAGATTAAATTGATTGGCCACATAAGAATTAGTCATTTTCCCATTATACATATAGAAGCCTGAAGCAAACCCACGATCAAATCGGGCAAAAAAATCTACTCCTCCCATATCGGCCATCACGGAAAATAGGAAAGAAAAAATATTACTCAACGCAATTGAGGCGGTTCGTGCCACACGCGAACTAAGACTCGTTTCACAAAAATGAAGAACGCCAAATTTTTCGAAAATCACGGGATGACCTGGCAAACATGCTTCAGCAGTGGTTTCGAAACAACCGCCCTGCGCCATACGCAAGTCGATGATCAGTGCACCAGTTTTCATTTCGCGTATCAAATCAGAAGAGATACGGTAAAAATGCGTTTTGTTTACATATTGAAATGCACCTATCACAACATCCGCCGAACGAAACGTGTTTCGTAATACATTCGGCTGTAATGTAGATGTAAATAAGGTTCTCCCCAAAGTATGCTGAATGGTGCGCAACTTGTTTATGTCTTCGTCAAACACTTTTACCTGAGCACCCAAGGCTAATGCTGCTCGCGCAGCTATTGTTCCTGCCACACCCGCGCCGGCTATAACTACTTCGGTGGGTGAAACACCCGGAACGCCGCCCATCAATATACCCTTTCCTCCATGTGCATTACTCAACAATTCAGCGGCCAATGTGATAGAAGTAGCTCCCTCTATTTCGGAAATGGCCGTGACAAAAGGCGAAATGCCCGTGTTATCATAAATTAAATCGTAGGCTATCGCATTTATTCGCTTCTCGGACATTAATTCAAGAAGAGGCAGAGATAATCGATGCAATTGCAAAAAAGAGAAGACAACCGATCGAGGATTCATCATGTTTATTTCTTCTAATGTCGGAGGTGCTATCTTCAAAACAAGATCAGCCTGCAATGCTTCACTATGTGATTCCACTATTTCGGCCCCCGACTCGGCATAATATCGATCGGAATAATTGATCGTCTGCCCCGCTCCTTTTTCAATGAGTACCCGATGTCCGGCATCTACCAATAAAGCGGTAGTTTCGGGAGTTAAAGCTAATCGTTTTTCAACAATTTGATTTTCTTTTGGGATGCCGATGACAAGCGATGCCCTCGTTTTATCTATTGTTTGCAGCATTTCGCGAACGAAGAACGAAGTGCTCTTAAATGGTTCATACATGATTATGTAGTTAAAGTTGTTAGTTTTTCAATAACACGATCGGCCATAATCGAAACATGCTCTTTCGTAACAAGTTTGTCTGTGTTTACAATAATGTCCGACTGCAAATAAAAAGGTTCTCTTTCGGATAAATGTTGAGCGATGAAGGGCACCAATTCGTCTCTTGTTTTGCCTTTGATAATAGGTCGAATAGTTTTTGAAGCCAGCAATCGATCGGCAAGTTCTTCAGGATCGCATTTAATATATACTGTTTTTCCGGCATGCTTCATCACCTGCATGTTATCAAAGAAACATGGCGCCCCTCCACCCGTAGCGACTACAATGTTTTCGAATTGAGCAACTTCTAATAAAGAAATTCTTTCAATTTGTCGGAATCCGGCTTCACCTTTGGACTCAAACAAATGAGGAATTGTTGTATGATATTTGTTTTGAATATAGGTGTCGAGATCAATAAATTCCAAACCAAGTTTTTTACCGATTAATCTTCCGATGGTGGTTTTTCCCACACCCATATATCCAACGATAAAAATACGTTCCATATTTCGATTCTTGAAGAAAAATAAATTACAACAACGGAGCGAATAAACGAAATAACGATTCCAAGAAACGTTTCCATCGAGGTCGCTTCATCCATTCCTTCATCGATAGCTGCACACACTCACGCTGATCTTCGATGAATATTTCCCGCGCTTCACTACCGGTATCGCGACTATATACAAAAGCCTCGACTTCGAAATTCTGTTCAAAACTTCTTACATCGAAATTGGCAGAACCAATAAGTGTGAGCGAATCATCGAATAACATCATTTTCGAATGCAAGAATCCCTTCTTGTAGAAATAGACTTTGATGCCCGACTCTAACATTTGCTTGACATAAGAATACGATGCCATTTGCACTAAAAACATATCCGATCGTTCGGACATCATGAGCCTTACATCGACACCACGTGTTGCGGCAATCTTCAACGCTTCGATCATCATCTCTGTAGGCAGAAAATAAGGAGTTTGGATGAAAATCGATTTGCGGGCATCGTAAATGGCTTGCAGAATAGCGGCAGGGATTTCTTTCACTGTACGCATCGGACCGCTGCTCACAATTTGCATCGTCTTGTTTCCGAAATCATCGAGCATTGGAAAATATTTTCTCGAAGTGATAAGCGTTTGAGAAACAAAATACCAATCGAGAAGAAAAACAGATTGCAATCCTTGCACTCCCTTACCCTCGATACGTGCATGTGTATCGCGCCACAATCCCCATTCAAAACCGTTTATATATCGGTCCGCCACATTCATTCCACCCGTGTAGCCGATTTGGCCGTCAATTATGACTATCTTGCGGTGGTTTCGGTAATTGATATGTGAAGTTAGTCTTGGAAAAGTCAACTTTAAAAACGGTTCGGTTTCGATGCCTGCCATCCGAAAATGTTCATAATATTTTTTATCAGATTTTCTCGAACCAAAACTATCATAAATTATTCGAATCTCCAGGCCTTCCTTTGCTTTACAGATAAGAGCGTCCTGCAGGCGTTTTCCGATTTCATCGTCCGAAAGCACATAGTATTCCACGTGAATGTGTTTTTTTGCATGCGCTATGTCTTCAAATAAATGCTCGAATTTTTCTTTTCCGGAAGTAAAAATCTTCACCTCGTTGCCTGAAAGCAGAGGATTGTAATCCATGTTTCGGATGAGGTTGACAAGATCGGAATGTTCATCCGGAACAGTAACTTCAACGGGGGGCTGCATCTCGTCGAGGGGTCGTTTTTTCAACTTACTGTACATTCGTTTCGAAATGATACGCCTCTTGGTGAAATCTTGACCAAAAATAACATACCAAACTATTCCTACAACAGGCAAAAACACAACAGCCATAATCCATGCTACCGATTTTATAGGATTACGGTTTTCTGAAATTAAAACCACAACTACTCCGGCGACCGTTAAGAAATAAACGATCTGAATAATCTGTATAATTGTACTGCTAACGTATATCATTTCGGTCAAGTTCGGTATTTTCCTTCATTCACATCTTCCAGAATATTTAGATAAGATTGATAGCGACTTTCGCTAATAAAATGATTTTCGACGGCGTTCAATACGGCACAATCCGGTTCGTTGAGATGAAGACAATTATAAAACCGACACTGTTGAGCAAATCTGAATATTTCGGGAAAATAATGCGACACTTCTTGTGTAGTCATGTCAACCGTTCCAAAACCTTTAATTCCCGGAGTGTCGATCAGAAAACCACCTCCGTCTATCTCAATCATCTCCGAGAATGTGGTTGTGTGAGTTCCTTTGTGATGATAATCGGAAATTTTCCCCACTTTCTGTAGCGGCTTGTTTATCAATGAATTTACAAGACTCGATTTTCCAACACCCGAATGTCCTGCCAACAAAGTAATTTTTCCTCTCGTTAATTTTCGCAAATCGCTCAATCCTTCACCCGTAATCGCCGAGACACAAATAGACGAATAACCTATAACGGAATAAAGATGAACCAGTCCTTCAAGATATTCCAAATCATCTTCATCACATAAATCTACTTTGTTGAAAACAAGTAATACGGGGACACGGTAAGCTTCGGCAGTAACCAGAAATCGATCGATGAAGATTGTTGTAGTCTCGGGATCTCTTACCGTGATACACAAAGCAGCCTGATCGATATTCGCAGCAAGAATATGCGAATGCTTTGACAAGTTTGAGGCTCGTCGGATGATATAATTCTTGCGATCTTCTATTTCGGTAATAAAT
>JARKPE010000138.1 GCA_029975415.1 Dysgonamonadaceae bacterium
CAGCATTCAACATAGAAAAATTATGGCGTAAAATGAGCAAACGAAAAGGAAAAGAGCAGGAAAATCAACAAATCGACATAAAATCGCTGATAAATACCTTTATATTTATCGTTATGTTTTGCTCATTCCAAAAAATTAAAAACAGAATTACTTCAAATCAAAATTTAGCCCTTGATTTAGCTGCTTAATCTAAAAAAAGAAAGTGCCCTTTTGAGACACCCTCTTTTTTTGTAATTTTGTGTTTATAACTTCTTGAAATATGGCACGCAAAAAATTATCACAAACACAAATTGTATCCATCATTCTTCTTTGGTTCGCATTGGTCATTTACATTTTACTCAACGCAGAAATTACAGCCATGACCGTGATTTCCATTATTTTTTCAGGAGCTATCGTCTTTATCCCTGTTTACAAAAATATAAAGAAATAATTACTTTTCCATCATTTTCATATTTTACAGGCGATTTTTGTTTCGTTTTATAAATAAATTCGTATTTTTGCGATCGATTTCAATTATACTATTTATTTATTAAACTGAATTTAAATGAAGACATCAGAGGTTGTCTCTCAATTGAAAAGGCGTTTCCCTAACGAACCGGAGTACTACCAGGCGGTACAGGAGGTTCTCGAATCGATTGAAGATGTTTATAATGAACATCCTGAGTTCGAAAAAGCAAATTTGATTGAGCGATTGGTTATTCCCGACAAAATTCACTCATTTCGGGTTACATGGATTGACGATAGCGGTAAAGTGCAAACCAACATGGGTTACCGTGTTCAGCACAACAACGCAATTGGTCCTTACAAAGGAGGTATTCGTTTTCACGCATCGGTATGCCCTTCCATTCTAAAATTCTTAGCTTTCGAACAAACATTCAAAAATGCACTCACAACACTTCCAATGGGAGGTGCCAAAGGTGGCTCCGATTTCTCGCCACGCGGCAAATCGGATGCCGAAATCATGCGGTTCTGCCAGGCATTTGTTGAAGGTTTATGGAAAGTCATCGGGCCAAATATGGACGTTCCTGCAGGCGATATTGGCGTCGGCGGTCGTGAAGTTGGTTATATGTTCGGCAAATACAAAAAACTTTCCGGCGAATTCACGGGAACATTCACGGGAAAAGGTCAGGAGTTTGGCGGATCGCTTATTCGTCCGGAAGCAACAGGCTACGGAAACGTATATTTTCTCTTGGAAATGCTGAAAACCAAAAATATCGACATCAAGGGTAAAAAATGCCTCGTTTCCGGTTCGGGCAATGTAGCACAATATACTTGCGAAAAATTGCTACAATTGGGTGCTATCCCCGTTACTCTTTCCGATTCTGACGGATATATTTACGATCCGGATGGAATTACCGAGGAAAAGCTGAAATACGTGATGGAACTCAAGAATCTTTATCGCGGTCGCATTCGTGAATATGCAGAAGAATACGGTTGTAAATATGTCGAGGGTGCACGTCCATGGCACGAAAAAGGAGATATCGCACTTCCATCAGCTACTCAAAACGAAATCGACAAAAATGACGCTGAAGCATTGGTTGCCAATGGAGTTTTTGCCGTATCTGAAGGCGCGAATATGCCGAGTACCCCCGAAGCCGTAGATATATTTCATAAGAATAAAATTCTATACGCTCCCGGCAAAGCTGCCAATGCAGGAGGTGTATCGGTTTCGGGTCTCGAAATGACTCAGAACTCCGAACGTTTCAGCTGGAGTGCGGAAGAAGTGGACAACAAACTGAAATGGATTATGTCGAATATTCATGAAAATTGCGTGAAATACGGCACTGAAGCAGATGGTTACATAAATTATGTGAAAGGTGCCAACATAGCCGGATTTATGAAAGTTGCAAAAGCAATGATGGGGCAAGGCATCTTATAAATAAACATTTTTAAAAACTAAAGTTTCGCACTTCGTTTTAATGATTTGAAAGACAGACAATAAAGAAGTGCGATTTAGTTATTCTCTGCCTGATTATCAATATATTAATAATTCCATTTTCGTCAAACTGCTTCCCGGAGCGGAGGAGCAAGCATT
>JARKPE010000005.1 GCA_029975415.1 Dysgonamonadaceae bacterium
ATTATTTCCGTATTTGGCTACGGCTTCATCGAACATTTGTAAAATCGTTTGGCTCATAAAATATTTTTTTGGGAAAATGATATTCGGCAAAACTACTATTTTTTTTGAAATTATATCGTCTTAACGAACCTTCGAGATTTATTCTTCACTTTTTTTGTTGGTGAACCTTTTGAACTCGGCGTCTGTTATTCTTATCTTTGTAGTCTGTTATTATGAATATTGTAAAGAAAATCCGTCAGAACAACACCCATGATCCTCACCTTTTAGGCAAAGGCGACATCAAAAAGCTACTCATACAATACTCGTTTCCGGCCATTTTGGGAATGGTCATTACTTCTCTTTATCATATCGTTGACAGTATATTTATCGGGCACGGAATCGGAGCGCTTGCATTATCGGGGCTTGCCGTAACCTTTCCTATAATGAATATTTTAGCTGCCTTTTCAACCCTCATAGGAGTAGGTGGAGCAACGCTTACCTCGATTCGTCTCGGAGAAAAGGACGAAGAGGGAGCGCGAAGTATTTTAGGCCATGTCACTATACTAAATGCTGCAAACTCAATATTGTTGTGCAGCATCACATACATTTTTCTCGACCCAATTCTCATTCTTTTTGGCGCCAACGAATTGTTGCTGCCTTATGCTCGCGATTTCATGTCGGTATATTTGATTGGAACTCCGGTTGTTTTTGTTTTTATAGCACTCAACAATATAATGCGGGTAACCGGATATCCACAAAAAGCAATGCTGTCGTCGTTTATAACCGTTATCGTGAATATTATTCTCGCACCCATATTCATATTCGTTCTACATTGGGGCATGAAAGGTACAGCCTTAGCGACCGTCCTCTCGCAATTGGTAGGGCTTATATGGGTTTTATCGCATTTTCTCAATAAAAAAAGCTTCATTCATTACACCAAACAGTCTCATAAACTTTCTATCAAAACTATTTCGGCGATGCTTGCCATCGGACTTTCTCCATTTCTCATCAATCTCACATCGAGCCTCATTGTTTCTATAATCAATATCGAATTGATGAGATATGGCGGTGAAATGGCCGTTGGAGCATACGGGATCATCAATCGCGCCATCACATTGTTTATCATGATTGTTATTGGTCTGACAATGGGTATGCAACCTCTGGTGGGATATAACTTTGGTGCCGGCAAGATGGATCGCGTCTTTCGCACGTTAAAATATGCAGCCATCGGAGGTGCGGCCATCACTACTACAGGTTTTCTTCTGTCACAAATTATTCCGTCATATATAGTCCGGTTATTTACCACTGATGAAGAATTACTAATGATTTCGACCCGAGGGCTACAAATTATCACAGCCGTATTTCCGTTAGTTGGAGCACAAGTGGTTATCACCAATTTTTTTCAATCTGTAGGAAAAGCAAAGATTTCGGTTTTTCTTTCCCTTACCCGACAATTGATATTCTTATTGCCTTTTCTGCTTCTGCTCCCACCCGTTTTTGGGCTGGATGGCGTTTTTGGTAGTCTTCCCGCAGCTGACGTTGTGGCGTTTGTTGTCACATTCTTTACATTTATTTATCAAACAAAGAAAATGGAAAAAGAATATGGCATCCGTGTATTGAAAAAAACAAAAGTCGGGGAAAAATCGGACGATAAAATGCAACAACAAATCGATGAATCATAAAAAAACCTCCCCTATAATTCAGGGAGGCGTTGTTATGTGCGGCTGAAGGGACTCGAACCCCCACGACTTTCGTCACCAGATCCTAAGTCTGGCGCGGCTACCAATTACGCCACAGCCGCAAAAGCAGATACAAAGTTAACACTTTATTTTATTCGGCCTTAAATATCGAGCAATTTCTACAAAAAAACATTATTGTTTTCTTCACTTAGTTTCATCATCCAAATGAAAACTACGCGTTATAACCTTTTCGATCACTACAGGATAGAATTCATATTCGAGTTTGTGAACCTTTTCGGCAACTTCGCGATAAGTATCATCCGAGGACAACAAACATGTCGCCTGAAATATGATATCGCCCTCGTCGTAATTTTCATTTATATAATGTACAGTGATACCTGATTCTGTTTCACCCGATTCTATTACGGCTCGATGCACACGATCCCCGTACATACCTTTTCCTCCGTGCTTCGGCAAAAGAGCAGGGTGAATATTCACGATTTTGTCAGGAAAAGCATCCAGCAGCGAACGCGGAATTTTCAACATAAATCCTGCCAAAACGATGAAATCGATAGTATATCGTTTGAGAAGTTCGAGCACCGAATACCCATCTTCGAATTCTGCCTTGGTAAAAGTAAACGAATCGATTCCAAGACCTTTGGCCCGTTCGTGAACATAAGCATGTGGATTGTTTGATACCACCAATCCAACTTCGATTGAAGGGTGATTCTTAAAATACCGAATAATATTTTCGGCATTTGACCCATTTCCCGATGCAAAAATAGCTATTCTAACCATTGAAAAAAGCCGTTTTATGCACAAAAAAAACAAAAATGTGCATTTTTAGCGAATTTAGTGGACAAAAATTTGTGCATTTCCAGAAAATTTGACTTACTTTGCACTCACAAAATTAAGCATAAATTTTTAATTCATTAATTAATAACAAAATTATGTCTGAAGTATCACAAAGAGTAAAATCGATCATCGTCGACAAATTAGGTGTTGAAGAGTCTGAAGTAACAGAAAATGCAAGCTTCACCAATGATCTTGGAGCAGATTCTCTTGACACTGTGGAATTAATTATGGAATTCGAAAAAGAATTCAACATATCCATTCCCGACGATCAAGCGGAAAAAATTTCTACTGTCGGCGATGCAATCGCTTACGTAGAACAACATGCGAAATAATACATTTATACATGTTTATGGAATTAAAAAGAGTAGTGGTAACGGGTCTGGGAGCCGTTACCCCACTTGGCAACAATGTTGAAACTACATGGAAAAATGCCATAGAGGGGAAAAGCGGAGCCGGACCTATTACTCAGTTTGACGCATCACTATTTAAAACTCAATTCGCTTGCGAAGTAAAAAATTTCGACCCAAGTGAATTATTCGACCGAAAAGAAGCGAGAAAATACGACCGCTACGCCCAATTGGCCATCAAAGCAGCAAAAGAAGCGATGGAAAATTCGGGGCTCGATCTCGAAAGTGAAGACAAAGATCGTATCGGCGTAATTTTTTCAGCCGGAATAGGTGGAATAAAAACATTCGAAGAAGAAGTAGGAGCTTATTATATCGATAAAGAAAAAGGGCCTCGTTTCAACCCGTTTTTCATTCCGAAAATGATAGCAGATATAGCCGCAGGGCATATTTCTATGATTTACGGACTGAGAGGACCAAATTATGCTACCGTTTCGGCATGTGCTTCTTCTACCAATGCAATAGCTGACGCATGTAACCTCATTCGTTTAGGGAAAGCAAATGTCATTGTTTCAGGAGGTGCTGAAGCAACAATCAGTCCTTCAGCAGTTGGTGGATTCGGAGCCATGCACGCTCTGTCCACTCGCAACGAGTCTCCTCAGACTGCCTCTCGCCCATTCAGCGCAAGCCGCGATGGTTTTGTAATTGGCGAAGGTGGAGCTTGTCTCATATTGGAAGAGTTAAATCACGCTTTAGCTCGAGGAGCGCACATCTATGCTGAGGTTGCCGGTAGCGGCATGTCAGCAGATGCTTACCATATCACCGCTTCTCACCCCGAGGGACTGGGCGCTAAGCTTGTGATGCTTAATGCATTGCAGGATGCAGAAATGCAGCCGGAAGACATTGACTATATCAATGTTCACGGAACTTCAACACCCGTTGGGGATATCTCGGAAGCAAAAGCCATTCTCGACGTTTTCGGCTACCATGCTTACAAACTAAACATTAGCTCAACAAAATCGATGACAGGTCACTTGCTCGGAGCAGCAGGAGCTATCGAAGCATTATTGACAATTCTTGCCATTCGCGATCAAATAGTTCCTCCGACCATCAATCACAAAGAAGGAGACAATGATCCCGAAATCGATTATAATCTTAATTTTACATTCAACAAAGCTCAAAAAAGAAAGATACGAGCTGCGTTATCTAATACTTTTGGCTTTGGAGGACACAATGCAAGTGTGATCCTCAAGCAATACGAATAAACAAAGTGTTAAGACGAACAATCAAAAGAATAAAGGTTCTTCCTTATAAAAAGAAAGAACCTTATCTTAGTTTTAGCAAAGTACTTGGCTTCTGTCCGGACAGAATCGAATTATATCAGGAAGCCGTAACTCACCGCTCGTCATCTGTTAGATCTTCCAAAGGACGTTGGGTTAACAACGAACGTCTCGAATTTCTGGGCGACGCGATTTTGGATGCAATTGTGGCGGATATTCTTTATAAGGAATTCGAATACAAAAAAGAAGGTTTCTTGACGAGTATGCGTTCGAGAATTGTGCAACGCGAAACTTTGAATAAACTCGCGATAGAGCTCGGACTGGACAAGTTGATCATTTCATCGACGCGAAACCTGGCACACAACACCAATATTTATGGAGATGCGCTCGAGGCTATAATCGGGGCAATCTATCTTGATCAGGGGTATAGAGTGGCAAAAAGTTTTGTGTTCGAAACTATGATCAAGCAACACCTGACAATGGAAAAAGTTATCAAACGCGAGGTAGATTTCAAGTCACGTTTGATTGAATGGGGGCAGAAAAACAAGATTGAAGTAAGTTTCAATCTCGTTGATTCTTTTTATGATGAACAGAATAACCCTATTTTCAAATCGACCGCTGTTGTGGGAGGTCTTGAAATTGGCAACGGTACGGGATATTCGAAAAAAGAATCTCACCAATTGGCTGCGAAAGAGGCAATCCAAAAGATGCGCGAGAATCGATCCTTACAGCAAACTATTCTGGATAATACCCATAATAATCAAACACAAGGCAACAACCCTTCGACAAGCGCCAACGAACCAAATTTCGACGAACTACAAGTTGAGCCATACGCTGAAGAAAATCAGGAATAAGGACGCTGGCCTAAAGAAATAAAAAAAAAACGTTTCAAACACACACCACAATGTATGTATGTGCCTGAAACGTTTTTTTTCCAGTATCAAATACCAAAAGAAATCCCCATGCGTTGGCCCTGTAGCACGAGTGGCGTTTCGGAAGATACTAATCTAAGTTTTCCTGCAACATCTTTTAGCGGAACATCGGTAATTTTGTTATCGATTTTGGAGACCATTCTGCCAAATTTGCGTTCATGTATCAAATCGGCAGCATGACCACCCAACAACGTTCCCAAATTGCGATCATAGGGCGTGGGTGAGCCTCCCCGCTGTATATATCCGAGCACGGTTTCACGCGTTTCGAACCCTGTTGCCTCCTCAATCTTCCGTGCAAAATACAATGCGGGTCGCTCTTTGCCCGGCACTTCTATGCCTTCGGCAACCGCAACAATTGAATATGCCTTGCCGGCTTCCATTCGCTGGTTGATTTTCTCGATGACAACCTTCATATTGTAACCTAATTCGGGAAGCAAAATAATATCAGCCCCTCCGGCCATTCCGGCGTGAAGCGTAATCCATCCTGCATGATGACCCATCAGTTCGATCACCATTACTCGACGATGAGAGCTCGCAGTAGAATGCAATCTGTCGATAGCTTCGGTGGCAATACTTACCGCAGAATCGAATCCAAACGTAACATCTGTTCCATACACATCGTTATCGATGGTTTTAGGGACTCCGATTACATTTAATCCTATTTCGGAAAGCATCCATGAAGTGCGTTGAGTTCCGTTTCCCCCTATACAGACTAAGCAATCCAATCCTAACTCATCGTAAGCGTTCTTGATTTGCTGACGGTCTTTTTCGTCGGGAGAAGAAACAAGTTTTCTGAAAGTCTTCTCTCGCGCCGTACCTAATATGGTTCCTCCTAAATTTAAAATCCCTGAAAGCGATTTATCACTTAAGGGAACAAAATCTTTTTCGAGCAAACCCGTAAATCCGTTCAAAATGCCAATAACCTCCATATCATAATAATTGATGGCGGTTTTTCCTACACCACGAATGGTGGCATTAATACCAGGTGCGTCTCCTCCGGAAGTGAGAATTCCTATTTTCATCCAAATATATTTAATGAGTTAGTTATAGGATACAAAGAAAACAAAAATGTATTGAAACGGCTGAGGATTTCAACAATTATTTTTCAGGCTTTCGGTGTTATTTTCTGAATAATATAAAAAGCAGCTCTATCCGAAGCACCTGCATCTCCCAAAATCCTGCGCATCTCGGCATAGTTTTGCAACATGGTGTTGCGGTATTGTTGAACGTTGAGAAGGCGATGAAGTTCCTGACGGATATTTGTCTCCGTGAAACGGACAGCAAACAATTCCTTGACAACTTCACGATCGCAAATCAGATTGACGAGTGAAATGAAAGGCGTGTGAAGTATATGTTTAAATCCCCAGTACGCAAGCTGAGGGACAGGTGTTCGATAACATACAATTTGCGGCACATTAAGCAGAGCGGTTTCGAGCGTGGCAGTGCCCGAAGTTACCAAAGCCGCTTCGGATTGAGCAAGAATTCGGTATGTTTGACCAAATAATACTTTCACCGGTTGATTTTCGATAAAAGTGTCGTAAAAAGTCGATTCTATTCCGGGCGCTCCAGCAATCAAAAACTGATAACCATCGAAACTTTTTACCGCTCGAAGCATCATAGGCAGATTACCGGAAATCTCCTGTTTGCGACTTCCTGCCAACAAAGCAATAATGGGCTTGTTCTCGAGCCGATTCGCCTCAACAAATTCGGCAAATGTTTCATTCTGATGATCACGCTCGGCAATAGCATCAACAGTGGGATTGCCCACATAATGCACTCGATAATTATGTTTTCGAAAAAAGTCCACTTCAAAAGGCAGTATGCAAAGCATTTCATCGACATATTTTTTGAAAGATTTCACACGATACTCTTTCCATGCCCATACCTTTGGCGATATATAATAATGAACCGGTATTCGCAAATGATCGTGAACATACTTGGCTATTTTCAGATTAAATCCTGGATAATCAACAAGAATTACTACATCGGGACGAAATTCGGCAATATCCTTCTTACACAACTCCATGTTTTTCATGATAACCGGAAGATGAGTGATCACGGGAATAAAACCCATATAAGCCAATTCGCGATAATGCTTCACCTGTACACCACCCTGAGCTTGCATCAAATCGCCTCCAAAAAACCGAAAATCGGCATTTGCATCAAGATTTTTAAGCGATTTCATCAAATTCGATGCATGTAAATCGCCCGATGCTTCACCTGCTATCAAATAATATTTCATTCTTTTGTGATACTGAGCATCTGTGAATGTACTACCACTGCCATTTTTTTAATTCGGGAATAAAATCGTGGGCTGTCATATCAATTTTCACGGGAACAATGGCAGCGTAACCGTTCGCCAGCGCCCACTCATCAGAATTATCGTTATCTTCTTCCCAGTTTTCAAAATTTCCTGTCATCCAGTACACTTCGCGACCCGAACCATCTTTACTTTTAAAATACTCATTCACCCATTTGCCTTGTGTTTGCGAAGTAATTTTTATTCCCTTTACGTTACCTGCAGGGACATTTACGTTGAGACAAATTCCTGACGGTAATCCTTCAATAAGCACTTTTTGTGAAATTTTTCGAGCAATTTCGCCAGCCTTTGAAAAATCGGAATCGGGTTGAAATTCGCAAAGAGAAACGGCTATGGAAGGCACCTGAAAAACACATCCTTCGATTGCAGCACCCACAGTACCGGAATAGAGAACACTGATGCCGGCATTCGAGCCGTGATTGATCCCCGATACCACCAAATCCGGCTTTCGATCCAGAAATTCGTTGAGCGCAAGTTTCACGCAATCTACGGGTGTACCGGTACAAATATATGCCTTCAAATCTTCCTCTTGCTTCACTAATCGGCATCGCAACGCTGTACTCACCGTGATGGCACTCGACATTCCCGACTGTGATTTATCGGGTGAGAAAACTACGATTTCGCCCAAGCCTTTCAATGAATCGACGAGCGATTGAATTCCTTTTGCATGATAACCGTCGTCATTCGTTACAAGGATGAGCGGTTTTCGAGTTTCAGTCATTAATTTATCGTTTAGATTGCTATAAGCAACAAAAATAACAAAAATCGTTCATTCGCTCATTATCTTCGTTCCACACAAAATAGGTTATTGCGAAAACTTAACCATAATTTAACAAGAAATGGTTATCTTTACGCGTTCTAAATAAGTATTATAGTTATGAAAAGATTAAGCATCCTCTTTTGTGCAGTTGCACTAAGTTTTTTTGCAATGGGGCAAACGCCCAAACCCGTAAAAAACGTGATCGTCATGATTCCAGACGGCACTTCCATCGGAGTATATTCTGCCGCGCGATGGTATAAGTTTTATACCCAACACAATGGAAGTCTCAATATCGATCCGTTCGTTTCGGGCACTGTCACCACTTTTTCGTCAAATGCTCCGATCGGGGATTCGGCTCCTACAGGTTCGGCTTATGCAACAGGCATTCTGCAGCAGACCGGTAACATCGCCATTCATCCCGAAGTAAGCAAAAACGATTTATATCCGGTTGATCCCGAACGGCAATTTCAACCGGCGGCAACTATTCTCGAAGCATCAAAAATAGAAAAAGGCAAAGCCGTCGGACTGGTGGTTACATGCGAATTTCCTCATGCTACGCCGGCAGACTTTTCGGCGCACTACTACGATCGCGGCAACTACGATGCAATTGCACCTCAAATAGCCTATCAAAATCTCGATGTAATGTTTGGTGGCGGCACAGGGATTTTAACGGACGACATCAAACAGCATTTTGCCAATAATGGCACTACGCTTATCGAGGACGATAAAAACGCACTATTAAATTATCAAGGCAATGGCAAAATATGGGCACTTTTCGGCAAAAAAGCGCTGCCCTACGACATCGATCGAAATCCCGAAAAAATTCCTTCACTTTCCGAGATGACGGGGAAAGCGCTCGAGATACTTTCAAAAAACGAAAATGGATTTTTCCTTATGGTCGAAGGCAGTCAGGTGGATTGGGCTGCACACGCCAACGATCCGATCGCCATTATCACCGAATTTCTCGCTTTCGATGAGGCGGTGGGCAAAGTAATGGATTTTGCGAAACGAAATGGTGAGACAGCAGTGATTGTTTTGTCGGATCACGGCAACAGCGGATTCACAATCGGAAGCTCACGCTGTCCGGGATACGACAAATTATCGATTGACAAGTTATTCTCTGCTGTTACAAAATATAAATTATCGGCTAATGGACTGGAATCGATTCTTGTGAATACCAAACCAGAAGATATCAAATCGGAATTCAAGAAATACACAGATATTGATCTTACGGATGAGGAAGTGGGGACATTGCTATCGTCGAAAAATTATAAAGAAAGTGATTATACCAAAGTCGGTTCGAGTGAAAACATGGTTCGTCATATCGTGGACATTCTGGTGTCCCGCACATGTTTCGGTTTTACGACCGGAGGACACACAGGCGAAGAAGTACTTCTCTCGAGTTATCATCCACAGGGAGACATTCTGAAAGGACATGTGATGAATATCGACGTAAACAAATATCTACAGCAAGTAAGCGGACTGGACAAACCTTTATCCGAGCTCACCGATCGGCTCTTTGCAAAGCATACAGACGTATTTGCAGGCATGAAAATTACGATGGACAAAACGAATCCTGCTTTTCCGATTCTGAATGTAAAAAAGGGGAAAAATTCACTCGAGATAAAAGCATTTTCGTCGGTTGCCAAACTCAATGGTAAGCCACTCGACATGGGTTCTGTTGCGGTTTATATCGATAAAAACGATACTTTTTATTTACCCAAAGATCTATCAAACAAGCTATAAGACAAGAGGTCTGGTTCAACAAATATATCTCATAAAGTAAAGGCTGTCTCAAACGGACAGTCTTTTTTAATTCGAACACGAAGAACGAATGTGCCGGTTAGTGCAGAACAAGAAATGAGTACAAGAATCGGAACAGCGTCAAGTTTTACCGAAAATAAGGATCGGGAACAATTTATGATATTGTTGGAAAATGGTCAACCTTCGTTACCGTTAAAAGAGAATTATCTCTACTCTTTCGAAATATTGCCCTGAAACGAAATCGGCTGACGGTTCGGATCGGTAACATCGAGTTTTGCTGAACCATTGTCCCAGATATCGAAACTCAGCAGAATCTCTCGATCTGTATCCTTTGTTTTAATATCAACCCGCCAATTACCGGCTTTCTTACCCTCTTTGATCCGATAATCAAATTTGGTGCTGGTGAAATTGATGCCGCTCTGATTCGAATTCATCGGAGCCACATAAGCACGTCCGTAATAAGGTAGATATGACGTTACCGTGTCCTGCGAAACTTTCACCGTGTAATACGGACTCAAATAAACGGACTTATACCCCATCGGATAAGCATAGGTGGCATTAAAGGTGAAATTGAAATCCTGAATTTGCTGCCTGATTTTAGCTGCTTGCGCCTCTTTTTGCGCAGCGCTCTGTGCACTTCCGCAACTTGCAATGAACACTGCCAATACGGCAATTGCGGTCATCATCATATAAAATCTCCTCCTCATAAGCAATCTCCTCCTTCAATTTGTCTTTTATATGCGTAAAACGCTTGACCTGAACATTTTGTTTAGAAAGGAGAAGAATCGGTAAAGCAGTTTACGAAAAAGTAGTAAATCAAAATCAAAAGGAGAACAAAAAAAGAATAGATCTCGCGATTAGACGTTGTGATGGAATAGAGATGCGAAAGGATCAGCGATTGGAAGGCAAGCACGACGTAAATCCAAAGTAACGACTGTTCGCCATAGACAGCAAAAAAAACGAGTGAGAGGCCAATAACAGCAAATATAAACGAGATCGTTTTCTGTGTGATTACCTTTTCATGACGAATATATTTGAAATCCATGATTAAAAATGCAAGCAAGAAAATCAGACTTGTACCGATAAATCCCCACTGAGGCAAAGTAAATTCGGGAATCGTATGAAAATCGAATTGAGCAAAATAAAGGAAAGGGGTAATAAATCCTTGTAGATTGTCGCCAAAAACAAAAAATGCAAATACTATCCAATATACTAAAACCAATCCCCAAAGCGATGCAAGTAACATCTTGAAATTGAAAACGCCCATACGGGAATATCCGATCCACCAAATAAGGACAAAAACCAACGAATATATTTCGAAAACACTCGCCAAAGCAAGTAAAATAGTTCCCTGAAAAACAAAATTCTGACAATTGCTGCGCTGATGTGTTTCCAATAAAGGAAAAAATGCCCACAAAACAAAAATGGTGCTAATGTAATAAGAGCTCATCATCAAGAAGATCGGATGAATGCTAAAAAGGATGAGAGGAAACACAAATGGCAGCGCAGTTCGTGTTCGAATAAGACCAAAATGCAGGTTGAGTTGCGAAATAAATCCCGCAATCAGAAACACACACAAGGTAGATGAGATAAAAGAAACCCAATCATTCTCGAAGTAAGGAACTAAGTAGGACCAAACAAAACCGGTTTCGGGGGCAAAAGAATTTGGGATTCCCTTGTAAGAAAAAAGAAGAAAGCGAAAAAATATCACCAAGATTGACGCTATAAGGGGCGTAAATCGAGCTTCAACAATATAGGACTTAAAGATTTTTTTAATTGTACTCATATCTACTCAAATCCAAACCTATATCTCTGCGATAATATTTTTTTTCGAAATCGATAACAGCCGCATTTGCGTAAGATGTGGCAAGCGCCTCCTGCATCGTATCGCCCAATGACGTAATGGCAAGTACACGACCTCCGGCGGTAACGATATTACTGCCTTCCTGCTTCGTGCCTGCATGAAAAACAATACTGCCTTCGACTGCGTCCAATCCGGTAATCAATTTTCCCTTTTCGTAGGAATCAGGGTAACCTCCCGAAGCCAGAATGACCGTCGTAGCCCAGCGGGGATCGATGTCCAACAAACAGCGATCAAGCGTTTCGGTAGCCACGCCCTGCAAAAGCATCAATAAATCCGATTTAATTCTTGGAATCACTACTTCCGTTTCCGGATCGCCCATGCGACAGTTATATTCGATGACATAGGGTTCACCGTTCACATTGATCAAGCCTAAAAAGATAAATCCCTTGTAATCGATTTTCTCGTTCTGTAATCCTCGAATCGTGGGAATAATAATACGTTGTTCCACTTTTTGCATAAATGCTTCGTCGGCAAAAGCAACCGGCGAAACAGCACCCATACCTCCGGTATTGGGGCCGGTATCTCCTTCACCAATTCGTTTGTAATCTTTGGCTACGGGTAAAATTTTATACGATGTGCCATCCGTCAGCACAAAAACAGAGCATTCGATTCCCGAAAGAAATTCCTCGATCACCACTTTATGACCGGCATCGCCAAATTTGCCGGTAAGTATTTCCCATAACAGTCGTTTGGCCTCGTTGAGATCGTCTATAATCAGTACCCCTTTGCCGGCAGCCAAACCATCGGCTTTGAGCACATAAGGCGACGACAACGATTCGAGAAAACGATTGCCATCTTCAATATTTTCGAGGGTAACCGAACGATGACGGGCAGTAGGAATGCCGTGACGAGCCATAAACTCCTTGGCAAAATCTTTACTTCCTTCTAACTGCGCGCCCTTTCTCGAAGGCCCGATCACCGCAATATGACAAATATCCTCATCTTTGGCAAAATAGTCGTAAATTCCCTGTACCAAAGGATCTTCAGGGCCGACAACGACCATATCGACATCGTTTTCGAGCGAAAACTTTTTGATAGCAGCAAAATCTGTAACCGAAATCGGAACATTCTGTCCCACCAAAGATGTACCGGCATTGCCCGGTGCAATATAGAGGTGTGTAAGCTCCCTGCTCTGCCTGATTTTCCAAGCAAGTGCGTGCTCTCTTCCTCCCGAACCCAAAAGCAATACGTTCATATCAATCGAATGTGGTTGTTGAGTTAAAAAACCGAGCACAAAACTACGAAAAATAACCCGAAAAAGTATATTTTCAGGCAAAGAACTTAGCCGATAAAGGTTTCAGGTATGAGGCAACTATCATCTGTCAGCTTTTAGAGATGAAGACAGTTTGCAAATTGAAAACCAAGAAACAATTGGATAACAACTAAATAATGATTTAAAAAATAGCATCATCTCGTCATGTTTAGAACTTGTGCTAATTAGAAGCCGAAGAGATATTCTTTAGCTACTGACATCGACTTGTTTTCTGCCATAGAGCCTTGTGACTATTTTTTGCCAAGAACACACGCAGATGCGAAGTTGCTTTGCTCCAAAAGGGAAAGATTTTCATAGCCCCGTGTAAGCAAAGCACAGCAGGCGGAGGGGAAACCCCGTCAGAGAATTTTCTATAACCGAAAAAGCAGTCAGTTGCCCTTGATAAGAGACAAACTTCCGTTCATCCTCTCTTACCTGAAAAATAATCCGTTACAGGAATATCACGCTGCAACTTACGGCATGACGCAGCACCAATGCAACGAATGGATCCTCCGTTTATCGGATATCCTGCTCAAGTCGCTTAAAACCCTCGAGGAATTGCCGGAGAGGAACCATTTGCGGATTAAATATCTGGCCGGACAATGTCGGGATATATTGCTCGACGGGACGGAAAGGCCGATTGAACGTCCGCAAGATTCGGACAGGTAAAAATCCTGCTACAATTTTAAAAAAACTTCATAGTGCGAAGAATGACCTGCTTTGTACACCTGAGGGACGCATCCTGTGGCTTTCAAAGACTTGCGAGGGACATGTTCATGACAAGAAAATAATGGAAGAACAACCATTGGCGTTGCCGCAAGGAATCACCTTGTGGCAGGATACGGGGTTTGTGGGGCATATTCCGGAAAACGTAACCGTAAAAATGCCGACAAAAAAACAAAAGGGAAAGAGTTGACCCAGGCTCAAAAACAGGAAAACAGAAAAATATCGAGTTTCCGTATCCTTGTGGAACATGCCATCGGCGGAGTCAAAAAATGTCGTATTGTCAAAGAACGTTTCAGGTGTCGCAAGTTTGGGTTTGACGATTTGGTCATGCTCATT
>JARKPE010000010.1 GCA_029975415.1 Dysgonamonadaceae bacterium
CTAATGTTTCCTATCAACTCGGCACATACAGGAACTCTCATCCTGCAAGCTTAATACCATGCCCGACATACTAAAAAAACCACTGTAAATGTTTAGTTTACAGTGGTTATTGGCTAAAAAATTAACCTTTGTTTACGATAGTTATTTCACTTCTTCAAAATCTACATCCGTCACATCGCCATCGGATTTATTGCCGCTATTGTTGTTTTGCGATTGACTTTCCTGACTTCCGCCTTGCTGTCCGGCACCGGCATTAGATGCATTATACATGTCCTGCGAGGCCGCTTGGAAAACCGTATTCAGTTCATTGGTAGCGGCATCGATACCGGCCAAATCCTGAGCTTTGTGGGCTTCTTTAAGTTTGTTGAGTGCAGCCTCGATCGGTGCTTTCTTGTCGGCAGGAATCTTGTCTCCCAATTCTTTCAACTGTTTCTCGGTTTGGAAGATCAAAGAATCGGCCTGATTCAGCTTATCGATTCGCTCTTTTTCGCGTCTGTCGGCTTCGGCATTGGCCGCAGCTTCCTCTTTCATGCGCTTGATTTCGTCTTCACTCAGTCCCGAAGAAGCTTCGATACGGATCTTCTGTTCCTTGCCGGTTGCTTTATCCTTAGCCGATACGTTGAGAATACCGTTGGCATCGATATCGAAAGTAACTTCGATTTGAGGAACACCACGCGGAGCAGGTGGTAGTCCATCGAGGTTGAACACACCGATTTGTTTGTTGTCGCGCGCCATTGCACGTTCTCCCTGCAGAACGTTGATCTGAACCGAAGGCTGGTTATCGCTTGCAGTCGAGAATATTTCGCTCTTGCGGGTAGGAATGGTGGTATTGGCTTCGATGAGTTTCGTCATCACGCCACCCAGTGTTTCGATACCGAGCGAAAGCGGAGTAACGTCGAGCAACAACACATCTTTTATTTCTCCCGTGAGAACGGCACCCTGAATAGCAGCACCCACGGCAACCACTTCGTCGGGGTTAACGCCCTTGTGTGGAGCTTTTCCGAATATTTTTTCAACCAATGCCTGAACGGCAGGAATACGAGTCGATCCTCCTACGAGAATCACTTCGTCAATATCCGAATTGCTTAATCCTGCATCTTTCATCGCCGTTTGACAAGGAGCGATACATCTACGCAACAGATCGTCGATCAACTGTTCGAATTTGGCCCGCGTCAATGTTTTCACCAAGTGTTTGGGAATTCCGTTCACCGGCATGATGTAGGGCAAATTAATTTCGGTGCTTGTCGAACTCGACAATTCGATTTTTGCTTTTTCGGCGGCTTCTTTCAGACGTTGCAAAGCCATCGGATCTTTTCGGAGGTCGATGCCTTCTTCCTTCTGAAACTCTTCTGCCAACCAGTCTATAATCCTCTGGTCGAAGTCGTCACCTCCAAGGTGAGTATCACCGTTGGTCGATTTTACTTCGAAAACACCATCGCCCAATTCGAGAATAGAGATATCGAATGTACCACCGCCCAAATCGAATACGGCAATTTTCGAATCCTTGTTTTTCTTGTCCAACCCATAGGCCAGTGCAGCCGCTGTAGGCTCGTTTACGATACGTTGAACCTTTAATCCCGCAATTTCACCTGCCTCTTTGGTCGCTTGACGCTGAGAATCGTTAAAGTATGCCGGAACGGTAATCACAGCATCCTTAATTTCCTGACCTAAATAATCCTCGGCGGTTTTCTTCATTTTTTGAAGAATGATGGCCGAAATCTCCTGAGGTGTATATAAATGTCCGTCAATATCAACACGCGGGGTGTTGTTTTCTCCTCTTACAACTTTGTAGGGCATTTGGGAGATTTCGTTAAGTACTTCATCATACTTCCGACCCATAAAACGTTTGATCGAGAACACAGTCCGGGTAGGATTGGTAATCGCCTGACGTTTGGCAGGATCTCCCACTTTACGTTCGCCGTTATCCAAAAACGCTACAACAGATGGCGTAGTACGTTTGCCTTCGTTGTTGGGGATAACTACCGGCTCACTGCCTTCCATTACGGCAACGCAGGAGTTGGTTGTACCCAAGTCTATTCCAATTATTTTTCCCATAGTCTTTATATATTTGTTAGAATTTCTATTCGATTTTTTGTTTACATTTTTGAATGAACAAATGATGTGCCAAAAAAAATTGAGGATCAAATTTTATGACAGATTGTCGGTTTTGCATAAAAGGCAAACAATGGTCAAAAAATTGGAGCACAGTGAGCAACAGCATTAGCAGGCAGGAGGGATGGGCTCATTACTTTTGTATTCCTGCTTTTCGCCGGACTCGCATTTACAAACGTCAGGAGTGAAAAGTGGGGGTTGAAAACTTGACCGCACAAGTTCGTTTGTACTATCGGACTTTGCATGAGGCAGCCACAACTTTGATCACCGGGTATTTCCATCGATCGAATGTTTTAAATCTTCAAATTATTAAATTTTGTTCGCAGTGTGTAAATTAAAAAAAATCATGTAAATTTGGAAACGAATACAAAAACAAGATGCACGTATAATACTCATTAAAATTAATATTATGTTTACTACCGATGATTTGACACAAATAAAAGAGATGAACATGAGCCTGACTGAAATTGAAGAGCAACTGAAACGCTTCAAGGTTGGGTTTCCTTATTTATCCATCATTTCGCCGGCAACTGTAGAAAAGGGTATAATGCGTATCCCTGAAACAGCCGAAAAACAATACATTGAGGAGTGGGTTCGTTTTCTGCAAGACGAACATCAAGTGATGAAATTTGTGCCGGCTTCGGGAGCAGCCAGTCGTATGTTTAAGGATTTGTTCGCCTTTTTAGACGCACCGTACACTGAGCCTACTACCAAATCCGAAAAAATTTTTTTCGAAAATATTGACAAGTTTGCGTTTTACATCTCTCTCAACGGTTCATGCAAAGATTTATACGGGCATACCGTGCCCGAGTTGATTGCAAAAGGTCGGTATAAGGATGTGATATATGCACTGCTCATGCCCGACGGGCTGAACTACGGATATCTACCGAAAGGATTGTTGCTTTTCCATAAATATCCGGAAGGAAATCGCACACCTGTAGGTGAGCATCTTACCGAAGGATCGTATTATGCGATGAACCGTGACAGGGAAGTGAACATTCATTTTACGGTATCTCCCGAACATCGACCCTTTTTTGAAGCACTGGTTGGAGCGCGCAAATCGGCTTATGAAATGAAACTCGATTGTTTTTTCGATATTTCGTACAGTGAGCAAAAGCCCAGCACCAACACTATTGCGGTGGACATGAATGATGAACCGTTCAGGAATGAAGACGGATCGCTGCTGTTTCGTCCGGGAGGGCATGGAGCGCTCATCGAAAATCTGAACGATATTGATGCCGAAATCATTTTTATCAAAAATATCGATAATGTAGTTCCGGACAGACTTAAACCCGGGGAAGCATACTACAAAAAATTGCTGGCAGGAGTACTTGTCCATTTGAGGCATCGCACTTTTGAATACCTGGAGAAACTGGAAAAAGGCAATTATACGATTGAAGAATTGGCAGAAATATATGAATTTACCAAAAACGAATTGTGTATAATTCCACCGGAAGGTGGGCTTTCGGAACCTCTGCCGGACTATCTGAAGCGCAAACTCGATAGACCTTTTCGGGTATGTGGAATGGTGAAAAACGTAGGAGAACCGGGTGGCGGTCCGTTTATTGTAAAAAATGCCGATGGAACCGCTTCGCTGCAGATTCTCGAAAGCTCTCAAATCGACCGAAATGATCCTAAAGCGATGGAGGCATTAAAAAACAGCTCGCATTTCAATCCTGTGGATCTGGTTTGTGCAGTGAAGGACAGGAAAGGCAAAAAATATCATCTGCCCGATTATGTGGATAAAAATACCGGCTTTATTTCGAAGAAATCGAAAAACGGAAAGGAGTTGAAAGCGCTCGAACTGCCGGGCTTGTGGAATGGAGGAATGAGCGACTGGAACACCATTTTCGTGGAAGTACCAATCAGCACATTTAATCCGGTGAAAACGGTGAACGATTTACTGCGCCCCGAGCATCAATAAATAGGTGTGCGAGGAAGCACCACAGCCCTCAAAAGCGATTGTTTTTTTGCGGCTTTTTTCATTAATGGCTATGCGTTTAAAGGCCATGAGTAATGACGGACAGTACTAATCACAGAGTATGTTAGACAGGATCATACGATTTAGCGTAAAACACAAACTCATCGTCGTACTTTTTGTACTGATGATCATCGCTTTCGGTAGCTTTTCCGTGAGTAGGCTTTCGGTGGGAGCCGTTCCCGATATTACCAACAACCAAGTACAAATTATCACGGTTTCCACTAATCTTTCCACACAGGACGTAGAACAATACATAACGATGCCTGTGGAACTGGCGATGGCCAATTTGCCGGGAGTGAAGGAAATCCGATCGATATCCAAATTCGGGTTGTCTGTGATTACGATTGTTTTCGAAGAAAAATTGGGCACCTATCTTCCTCGACAACTGATAGCCGAAAAAATAGTAGAAGCGTCCGAAAATATTCCCGAAGGATTCGGCACGCCGATGATGGGACCGGTAACAACCGGATTGGGCGAAATTTATCAATACATTCTCGACGTAAAACCGGGATACGAAGATCGGTATTCAATCATGGATTTGCGCACCATTCAGGATTGGATTGTGAAAAGGCAACTTTCGGGAATACCGGGCGTGGTAGAAGTGAATACATGGGGAGGATATCTTAAACAGTATGAAATCTCTATCAATCCGGAGCAGCTACGCAGTCAAGGGATCACACTCATCGAAGTGTTTGATGCTGTGAAATCCAACAACAACATTACCGGAGGTTCATATATTGAAAAAAACAATCAGAGTTATTTTATCAGAGGCGATGGAACGGTGAAATCGCTTGACGACATTCGAAAAATTGTCATCAAAAACCGAAACGGAACTCCCATTTTGATAGGCGACGTAGCAGAGGTCAGGCTCGGATATGCCACCCGCTTTGGTGCCATCACGGCCAATGGGGAAGGCGAAAAGGTGATGGGACAGGTGATGATGCTTAAAGGAGCCGATTCGCAGCAAACCATTCGGGCGGTGAAAGCACGGGTGGAGGCAGTGGAGCAATCGCTACCGGAAGGAGTTTACATCAACCCGATAGTGGATCGTAGCGAACTGATCAAAAAGACAACCATGACCATTTTCGAAAACCTGATACTTGGTATCGTTATTGTCATTCTGATCGTGATGCTCATATTGGGAAATATTCGCACGGCACTCATCATCGCCTCGATCATCCCTCTATCGCTGCTTTTCACACTATCGATGATGTATTTGTTGAAAATCGATGCCAATCTGATGAGTCTGGGTGCGCTTGACTTCGGGATTATCATCGACGGAGGAGTCATCGTTGCCGAGTTTATTGCGTTGATGCTCACTAAAAACGGTCGGTTGTTAAGTCAGATAACGGGTTCGGATCGAAAATTTGTAACTGACAATATAACGATTGAAGGCGCTTCGAAAATGATGAATTCCGCCATCTTCGGACAAATCATCATTCTCATCGTGTTTGTTCCGATTCTCACACTGACAGGAGTAGAGGGAAAAATGTTTCGACCGATGGCAATCACCTTCTGCTCTGCAGTGATTGGCGCTTCGATATTGGGTATGACCTGGCTTCCGGTTGCTTCGGCCTTCTTCATGAAACCAAAAGAAGAAAATGAAAATTCGAATTCGAAATTGATGGAAATAGCCTATCGCACCTACAAACCATCGTTGCAATGGGCTTGGAGTCATAAAAAAATAATTGTGATGGGAGCCGTCGTGTTGTTGCTGTCGGTTGTCGTTATCTTCCCGAGATTGGGCGCCGAGTTTACCCCGACACTTGATGAAGGTGATTTTGTGATACAACCGGTTCTCAAAACAGGCACATCGTTGCAAAAAACCATCGAGATGACCACGCAGATGGAGAAAATTCTGAAGGATAATTTTGTGGAAGTAGATAAGATCGTCAGCCGTATCGGTGCTGCGGAAGTGCCTACCGATCCGATGTCGATGGAAGAAATAGACATGATTATCCGCTTAAAGCCGAAAAAAGAATGGGTGAATGCCAAAACAAAAGAGGAATTGGCCGACAAGTTTAAGGAAGCGCTTTCGGTTTTTCCAGGCATCGAATATGAATTCACTCAGCCCATCGAAATGCGATTCAATGAACTGGTGACGGGTGTTCGCTCGGATATAGCCGTGAAGATTTTTGGGGAAGATTTGGATTATCTTGCCGAAAAAGCCAATGAAATAGGGAACATTGCTTCCACCATCCCCGGTGCAGCCGACGTGATAGTTGAAAAAACTGTCGGACTGCCGCAAATGCGTGTAACCTACAATCGCGATAAACTGGCCTATTACGGAGTGTCTATCGAGCAAATGAATCGGTATCTGTCGATGGCTTTCGGTGGAGAAAAAGCGGGAGACGTGTATGAACAGGAAAAACGTTTCGATTTGGTAGTCCGATTCAATGAAGATTTCCGCAAGGATATCGATCATATCCGCCACATGTATGTGAGTTTACCAGATGGCAATCAGCTTCAGTTGAGCGAATTGGCCGCCATCGAATACGCCACAGGACCTGCCAAAATTTCACATGAGGACACTCGCAGGCGAGTTACGGTGAGCATCAATGTCCGCAATCGCGACCTTCAATCGGTTATAACGGATATTCAACAGAAAGTAAAAAAGGATGTGGATTTGCAACCGGGATATTATATCGATTACGGAGGACAGTACGAAAATCTGAAAAATGCGTCCAATCGCTTGATGATCATTGTTCCGATAGCGTTGTCGCTGGTTTTTTTGTTACTAAACTTTGCATTCAATTCGTTGAAAGTTACTACGATTATCTTTTCAGCTATACCGCTATCGATCGTCGGAGGTGTACTGTTTCTGTGGATACGCGGAATGCCTTTCAGCATTTCGGCGGGAGTAGGATTTATAGCACTTTTTGGTGTTGCAGTACTCAACGGCATCGTGCTTATCGAACATTTCCAGGAGTTGAACGAAATCGAAAGAACTTCATCCATGTATGATATTATTTTTAAGGGATCGGTCGATCGATTGCGTCCCGTCATTCTAACGGCGTCGTCGGCCGCATTGGGCTTTTTGCCGATGGCAATCTCTACATCGGCAGGGGCTGAGGTGCAGAGACCTCTGGCAACGGTAGTCATCGGAGGTTTGGTCACTTCAACGTTTCTAACCATGATCGTTCTGCCTCTGTTGTACGGATATTTTATGGACGAAACGCGAAAGAAAAACAGATCACTCCAACATTGGTTTGGAAAACGAAAACTGTCCGTGATACTGTTTCCCTTATTATTTCTTGCTCCGAATATTTTGTCGGCACAAAAGACGATTTCGTTGCAAGAAGCCATAGAAACAGGTATTGCACACAATCGCGAGTTGAACGCTTACCGATTGCAAGTAAATCAAAGCAATGCAAACGTGGCTTCGGCTTATTCCATCGGTAAAACCGGCATTTATTATGGATACGATGCGAACAATATTGCCGAAAACGGGCATCCGTTGTATGTATTGGGGGCAACGCAGGAGTTCGACTTTCCGTCGGTATATGCTGCACAACGTCGAGCCAACAAAATTGCAGTGTCGATTTCGGATGCCCAATATAAGCATGCTTTGAATCGTCTGTCGAAAAACATCACAAAAGCTTATCAGCAAATTGTTTATCTGCAAAACAAGGAAAAAGAATATGTATATATTTCGGGTATTTATTCGCGATTTTCGCAGTCTGCGAATCGACAATATGAACAAGGAGAAATAACCTATCTTGAAAAGTTGAATGCCAGCGCCAAACAGCAGCAGGTAGATATTCGTCTCCAACAAGTAAAGGTGGATTTACAGACTGCGTATCAAAAGTTGAAATTGCTAATGCAAACGGATGAAGAATTTTTAGTGGCAGATCAACCACTTGAGCCGTTTATGGTAGCTCCCTCATCTATCGAATCCGGATTGAAGGTGTATGAGGAACATCTGCGATATGAACAAGCAATGCTCGCTGTGGAGCGAAACAGACTTTTGCCAAACATCACTATCGAACTTTTCAATGGAACCAATCGTTACGAAAATGCTCGCAACTATTGGGGTTGGCAGGTGGGAATAGCGGTACCTCTGTTTTTTGGAGAACAAAAATCGAAAATTCAGGTTCGGAAGTATGGTGTGGAGATTGCCGAAAATTTGAGACAAAATTACAGGCTATCCCTGGAAACACATCGCACCGAATTGATTAACGAATTGGAGAAATACCGCTCTCATATTGTCTATTATCAGTCTTCGGGCAAGCAGATCGGCGATGAGCTTATCAAGTTTGCCCAACGAAGTTATGACGTTGGCGAAATTGATTTTTTTCGATATATTCAAAGCATAGAAAATGCAAGCGACATTCGCTTGGATTACCTCGACAATTTGGCAAATTATAACCAAGCTGCTATCGAATTAAACTATTTGGACATTGAATGAGAAAAATCAACCTTTCGAGGAGTAAGTGGATAAAGTACAGTAAAAATAATTGCAGCACATGAAAACGACGGCTTACGCTTTTATTTTCTTTTTCTTTTTCGCCACATTGATTTCATGTGGTAAAAAATCGGCAGGAACGACTCAGAGTCAAGAGGAATCCGACTCGTTGATAACCATCACTCAAGCCCAATTCGACGCAATGGGGATGGTCTTGGGAGAGCCGCAACAAACGACTTTTCGCGAGATGGTCAAAGTCAACGGAAAAGTGATTGCGTCCGTCAATGGACAGGCGCAAATCACAAGCCGTGTTTCGGGAACGGTGAAGAGCATCCATCGCGAAATTGGCGACTACGTACCTGCGGGCAGTGTGATTTGTTCCATCGAGAGCAACGATTACATTACCTTACAGGAAGAATACAATGCAGTGAGCAACAGTTATCGGATGGCTAAAGCCAATTACGAGCGGTTGAGCGCACTTTATCGCGACAGCATTGCTTCGAAAAAAGATTTTCAGATGGCTGAAAGTGCTTTCAAAAGCATTGCGGCACAATACGAAGCACTGACACAGCGCTTGAATCTGCTGAAAGCTGATGCGAAAGAGATTGAAAACGGAAAAATATTTTCGATTTTACCCATTCGTGCACCCATTGGAGGGTATGTTACACAAATCAATTGTGTGATTGGAGAATATGTTACTCCCGAAAAAACGCTGATGACGTTGGTAGATATCGATAAAGTGTATCTGCAACTTAACGTGTACGAAAAAGACATAGCCTCGCTTGCGGTGGGGCAGAAAGTGGAATTTTACAATCCGAATAATCCGGACAGCATTTATTCGGCTCAACTTTCGAAAATCGGGAAAGCGATTGATCCCGAGAAAAAAAGTATTGTCTGCATTGCCGATATTCTTTCACCCCGAAAGAGCGATTTTGTGAACGACATGTACGTCGAAGCACAGATTATAACCGGCGAACGTCAGGCATTGGGCCTTCCTACTGAAGCCGTTGTGAAAGTGGGCGAAGAATACCGAGTATATGCTCTGCAAAGAAAAGATGGGGATACCTATCTGTTTAAGTCCGTTAAGATTTCCGTCGGGGAGCAGTCGAGTCAAAACATAGAGCTCAAAGGAGATGTGCCTCAGGGGCAGCTTTTGGTAAAAGGGGTATATAATATGCCGGCGGAGATGTAAAAAGCTCGGTTCAAAATTTTATAATACAAGAGGCCGCTTTAAAAAGTCAAAATACTGAAAATTATTATTTTTTGTAAAAACTAATTTTCAGGTTTATTCTTTCTTTTCTCATTGCTCATTTTCGATAAATAAGACCTATTCAAGTGGACTCAATACAATAAATTCCTCGAAAATCGGTTATTATCCAAAGCAATGTTGGGGAATTTCAGATATATACTTTTTTTGCTAATAAGCGGACTCTTGTTTTCCTGCGGCGAAGCCAAATTGAGCGATGCACGCCGACAATATTTGTCGGGCAATTATTTCGCTGCAGCCGAAACGTATCGAAAAATTTATGCCGAAACTCCACGCGAACAGCGTGCCATGCGAGGGGTAATTGCTTACGAAATGGCCGAAAATTATCGTAAACTCAATATGAGTGCACGTGCCGCAACCTCTTATGTCAACGCCATTCGTTACAACTATCCCGATACCGTGATGTTTTTGCGCTACGCGCAGATGTTGCACAAAGAGGGACAATACCGACAGGCTGAAAAAGCTTATCTCGATTTTTTGAGTCTCGACTCGACGAACATACTGGGGGTAAAAGGACTTTCAGGCGTTCGTCAAGCAATTATCTGGGAACAACACCCCTCTCGTTTCGTGGTGAAACGTGCCGATATGCTTAATTCCAATCGCAGCGAATTTTCGCCTATGTTGACCTCCGATGGCGAAATGCTTTATCTGACCTCGTCGCGCGACGAAGCTTCGGGTGATGCCGTCAGCAACATTACGGGAGTAAAGAACAACGATATTTTTGTTTCGACGAAAAACGTAAAAGGCGAATGGCAAAAACCGAAGCCGGTCGATTCGCCGATCAATTCGGAATGGGATGAAGGCGTTACCTCGTTTACTTCCGATGGTTCTTTACTTTTTTACACTTTTTCGTCTGAGAGCGACAGACAGCCTACTTCTACAGCCATTTATGTTTCCGAAAAAACCGGAGCGGCATGGGGTTCGGGACATCCGCTGCGTATTGTTTCGGGCGACAGCATTTCGGTTTTTGCCCATCCTGCCGTATCGCCGAGAGGCGATTATCTTTATTTTGTTTCGGATATGCCGGGTGGATATGGGGGCAAGGATATTTGGAAGGCAGAACTTATGGGTAAGCATGTAGCGAAGGTCGTAAACCTTGGTCCCGAGATTAATACTCCGGGTGACGAAATGTTTCCTTATGTTTTGAATGACAGCACTTTCTATTTTTCGTCCGATGGACATCCCGGAATGGGCGGATTGGATATTTTCGAAGCTATTCGTCATTCGGGAAGCGAGCATTGGCAGATCGAAAACATGAAATCGCCCATCAATTCGCATAATGACGATTTTGGAATAACATTCGCTAACGGGAAAAAAGAAGGTTTTTTCAGCTCCAATCGCGGTGATGTGCGCGGACGCGATCATTTGTGGTCTTTTCTCTATCCCGATGTGAATATCTGGATCGAAGGATTGGTCGCCGATCGCGAACAACAACTTTTATCGAAAGCCGTTGTCAGGGTTGTCGGCTCCGACGGAAGCGAACGGGAGTTTACAACCAATCAGAACGGTACCTATCGATTCAGAGCCGAAAGAGGAACAAGTTATACTTTTATGGCGCGTGCAGATGGGTTTCTTAATGCCAACAAACAAATTCGTACATCAACGGCCGAAAAGGATACTACGTATTTTGTCGATTTCGAACTGACACCCTTTAACAAACCGGTCATTCTCGAAAACATTTTCTACGATTTCGACAAAGCAACTCTTCGTCCCGAATCGAAAAAAGGTCTGGATGAACTAATCGCTATCCTCAACGAGCATCCTACCATTGCCATCGAACTTTCGTCGCATACCGATCGTAAAGGTTCCGACGAATACAACAACCAATTATCTTTGCGCCGGGCTCAGTCTGTTGTGCAATATCTTGTTTCGCAGGGAATCGATAAACGAAGACTTACAGCAGCCGGTTATGGAAAAACACATCCCAAAACAGTAACACAGTCCATTGCCAAAAAATACGATTTTTTGCACGAGGGCGATATTTTGGATGAAGAATTTATTGAAAAACTGACTCCCGAACAGCAACAAATTGCCGATCAAATCAACCGTCGTACCGAATTCAAGGTTACCGATCAGGTTGTGGGTTTACATTAAATCTTCTCCTTCTTTTTGATCGCTCTTTTCTAATTCTTTTTTCTGAAGATAAAAACGGTATATTTTTTGCTATTTTTGTAGAAAACTTTCAATATAAAAATAGTTATCCGAGACAGTATGGCATACATCGATTATTACAAGGTTTTGGGAGTTCCAAAAAATGCGACGCAGGAAGAAATAAAAAAAGCGTATCGCAAGCTGGCTCGCAAGATGCATCCCGATTTAAATCCGGATGACAAGGATGCTCATCGCAAGTTTCAGGAAATCAACGAAGCCAATGAAGTGCTGAGTGATCCCGAAAAGCGTGCCAAATATGATAAGTACGGTGAAAACTGGAAACACGGCGAAGAATATGAAAAAGCGCAACGCGAATATCAACAGCAATGGGGCAATTTTGGTGGCGGAGGAGCTCGCACCTTTTATACTGAAGGCGATTTCAGCGACGAAGATTTTTCGGATTTCTTCCATTCGATGTTCGGCAGCGGATTTTCGCAGAGAGCCGGTGGACGCAGTTCACGCAAGTTCAAGGGTAGCGATTATCATGCAGAGCTTCATCTGACACTTCGTCAGGCTGCTACCACGCATAAGCAAGAAATAACCGTTGACGGGAAAAATATCCGTATCACCATTCCTGCAGGTGTAGCCAATGGTCAAAAGATTAAACTACCCGGATATGGTCAACCGGGTGTCAACGGGGGGCCCAACGGCGATTTATATATCACGTTTGTTGTGGAAGACGATCCTCAATTCAAACGTTTGGGCGACGATCTTTACACCGAAGTTCCCGTGGATATATATACACTGGTGCTTGGAGGCGAAATTCGTGTGAATACGCTTGACGGACAAGTGAGCATGAAAATTAAACCCGGCACTCAGCCCGATACCAAATTGCGCCTGAAAGGCAAAGGTTTCCCTGTATATAAAAAGGAAGGTCAGTATGGCGATTTGTACGTTACGCTGAAAGTTACCATTCCCGAGAATTTGTCGCAGAGAGAAAAAGAATTGTTTACCGAACTGTCAAAAATCAGAACACGATGAGCGAAAACAGAATTCTATATAGCGATTGCATTCGCATCTATCAGGTGGAAGAAAATTTCATCGATTCCTTGCAGGAATCGGGATTGATACACATCGTATCGGAAAATGAACAGAAATATATCGAATATGACGATCTCGATGATTTGGAACAGTTTATTCGTTGGCGATACGATTGGGATATCAATATCGAAGGCATCGAAGCGATGCATCACCTGCTGGGTAAGGTTCGTGCATTGCAGGCCGAAATAGAACGGCTTCAAAATGAACTTGATTTTTACAAAAAAATATTTTAACGGACTTCGATAATTCATGCTCAAATCGCTTTCGATAGAAAATTATGCACTGATCGATTCGCTGAATATCGAATTCGGACCTGGGTTCTCGGTAATTACCGGCGAAACCGGTGCCGGCAAGTCCATTATTCTGGGTGCGCTGTCGCTGATTCTGGGTCAGCGTGCCGATGCTCGGCAAATAAAGCAAGGCGAAAACAAGTGCCTGGTTGAAGGCGTTTTCGATGTGTCGAAGTATGATTTGAAATCATTGTTTGATGAACACGATTGGGTTTACGACGGAGATACCTGCATTGTGCGACGCGAGATTTGGGCGAATGGCAAATCGCGTGCCTTTCTCAACGATTCGCCGGTTTATCTGAATGATTTGAAGGAGTTGGGTGATCGATTGATCGACATTCATTCGCAGCACCAGAATTTGGCTTTGAACGATCGACAGTTTCAGTTGCTGGTGGTGGATGCGCTTGCCGATACCCGATTGCTCCGCAATGAATATGTTTCGGCATTCCGCGATTTTCGAACGGCCGCCCGAGTGTTGTCCGATCTGAAGGAGGCATCGCGCAAAAACAAGGAGGAAGAAGATTATTTGCGTTTTCAATACACTGCGCTTTCTGACGCTGCACTTCGTGAAGGCGAACAGGAGGAGCTCGAAGCCGAACTCGAGGCGCTAACGCATTCCGAAGAAATAAAATCGGGACTGTTTGCGGTTACTAATCTGCTTTCGGGAGAGGATCAAAATGTGGAAGCTATGCTCAAATCGGCTCTCGAATCGATACGTAATATACAGTCGGTTTTTCCTAAAGCTGACGAAATTGTTCAGCGTCTCGAATCGGCCTATCTCGATTTGAAAGACCTCCGCAGTGAAACCGAGCGCCTTTTCGATGAAATAGAATTTAATCCTGATCGTCAACAGCTTGTTGAAGATCGCTTGGGAGTTATCTACGATCTGCAAAAAAAACATTCGGTTGCTACCGTCCGCCAGTTGATAGAATTGCGTGACGAGATCGGCACAAAGTTGCTAAATATCGATTCGTTAGAAGAGCAGATTTCGGAAGCGGAAAATATTTTTTCGGAAAAGCGCACGCAGTTGTTCGATTTGGCACGCCGTCTCTCGGAAAAACGTTTGGCAGCAATATCCTATATCGAAAAAGAATTGACTTCTCGGCTTTCTTATCTGGGTATGCCGAATGCTCGCTTCGAATGCCGCATTACACCTAAACAACAACCCGACGAAACAGGCATGGACGATGTCCAATTTTTGTTTTCGGCCAATAAAAATGCCGATCTGCTCCCGATATCGCAAATAGCTTCCGGTGGCGAAATTTCGCGTGTCATGCTTTGTATCAAAGCTATGATAGCCGGTGCTACAGCCTTACCAACGATTATCTTCGACGAAATAGATACGGGAACTTCGGGCGAAATGGCCGATAAGATGGGACGCATCATGCAAGAGATGAGCCGCAATATGCAGGTGATTGCCATTACGCACCTTCCGCAAATTGCCTCGAAAGGCGATTTTCACTACATCGTTTATAAAAAAGATACCGAAGATTCGACGCAAACATACATGCGGCAATTGTCACCCGAAGAGCGGATCACTGAAATTGCCCGTTTGCTCAGCGGCGCGGAAACAACGGCGCAGGCCATCGAAAATGCGAAGGTGATGCTTCGAAAAAACTGAATGATGAAATTACGATCTACCCCCTCCATAACAGATAAATGAAAGAAAAAGAGATGATTTTCGGCCTGCGTGCCGTGATTGAGGCTGCAGAAGCCGGAAAGGACATCGACAAAGTGTTGGTGAAACGCGATTTGCAAGGCGAACTGTTTCGTGAATTGCAGGATACATTGCGCCACTACAATATCCCGATGCAGCGTGTGCCGGTCGAAAAACTCGAATCGCTTACCCGAAAAAATCATCAAGGTGTGGTGGCTTATATTTCGGCCGTTACTTACTATCGTCTCGAAGAGGTGATTCCCGCCCTTTTCGAGGAAGGCCGCAACCCTTTTATTGTTGTGCTGGACGGGTTGACCGATGTACGCAATTTTGGAGCCATCGCTCGCACGTGCGAAGTAGCAGGTGTGGATGGTATCGTCATACCGCAACGAGGAAGCGTTTCGGTGAATGCGGATGCAGTGAAAACGTCTGCCGGGGCTTTGCTCCGCATTCCGGTCTGTCGTGAAAGGAACATCAGAGAGGCAATCGTTTTTCTCAAAAACAGCGGGATAAAAGTCGTTGCTGCTACCGAGAAAGCGGCCAGTCTTTACACCTCGGTCGATTATTCGGTGCCGACGGCTATAGTGATGGGATCGGAAGATGAAGGCATCGCTGCCGAGAATCTGCGTATATGCGATGAGTTGGTCAAAATTCCCCAATTCGGTGCCATTGGTTCGCTCAATGTGTCGGTTGCTGCCGGCATTCTTATCTATGAAGTTGTTCGACAACGATCTACGGTTTGACTGTGAGTGGAATGCAAGATAATTCTTTAAATAAAAAGATTTTTTAGTCAGAATTGATATGAAAGGCTCATTTTAATAGTAAATTTGTAGAGATAATATTATGCTTAATCAGATGCTCACAAAAGATTATATTAGAAACTTAAAAAATAACGGAAATGGTGCGATTGGGCATCTTGTAAAGGAGTATCAGGATAGCAGTTCTTTAATTTTCATCCTAGAAAATTTGGGGCAGTTACCCAAATCCTTTGACGGAAGCTTTTTGCCGGAATTGCTATTGCACAAAAATTCAACCGTGAGATTTTGGGTCGTAAAAACTATTGGTAAATTAGGAGACGAAGATTTTTTACCAATTCTTAAAAAAGTTGCCCTTAATGACAGCGACACAAATGTGAGACGCGAAGCTGTTTCTTCCATCGGTAGAATGAGAACAAAGAAAGGGCAAAGTGTATTATTGGAAGTTCTTCAAGACCATGATCCTAAGATTGTCTGCCAAGCCATACGTGGATTGCTCGTTTTCAAAGGAGATGATAAGGTGGATAATATATTAAAGCCATTGCTCAATCACGAAAATGAAATGGTTCGTTCGGTTATTTACAAAGAATATTTTGCAAATCAAAAAGATAAATATCAACAGCCGCATTCAGAGAGTTACAATTACCTGAAAAATGTTGTGGTGAACGCCGATACACTTGAAGTAATGAAATTACTCAAAGATGAAAGCATACATTTAACTTTTACTTCGCCACCTTATTACAACGCAAGAGATTATTCTATTTATCCAAGCTACCAATCCTACTTAAAATTTCTCGAAGATGTATTTGCAGAAGTTTATCGCATAACAAAAGAAGGTCGCTTCTTAATTTTAAATACTTCTCCCATAATAATACCGAGAATAAGTCGTGCTCACAGCAGCAAACGTTATCCAATTCCATTTGATATCCACCCGTATTTGATCGAAATGGGATGGGAATTTATCGACGATATAGTTTGGATGAAACCCGAAGCGAGTGTGAAAAATCGTATTGGCGGTTTTCAGCAACACAGAAAACCCCTTGCATACAAGCCTAATTCCGTTACAGAGTATCTCATGGTTTATAGAAAATCAACAGAAAAGCTTTTGGATTGGAACATACATCAATATGATTGGCAAACGGTTCAAGAGAGTAAAGTACCTGAAGGATATGAAACAACAAATGTTTGGAAAATTGACCCCTGCTTTGATAAAGTTCATTCGGCCGTTTTCCCTGTTGAACTTTGTAAGCGTGTCATACAATACTATTCTTACAAAGGCGACGTTGTTTTTGACCCATTTGCAGGTAGTGGAACGGTGGGCAAAACGGCAAAAAGTTTAGGTCGTTTCTTTTTTCTCACAGAAAAAGATGAGACTTATTTTAATTATATGAAATCCAAAAAATCAACAAAAATGTTCGATACATTTGAAACAAGATTTTTAATCCTCAAATAATTTCAGGATACAATACAATGACATTAACTGAGCAGGTAGCTAAAAATATTAT
>JARKPE010000017.1 GCA_029975415.1 Dysgonamonadaceae bacterium
AACGTCAGCTTTGCTGATGGCTTCTTTCAGATTTGCGGTCGCCCGCAACACCCTTGCCATTCGCTAATGTTTCCTATCAACTTGGCACATACAGGAACTCGCATCCTGCAAGCTTAATACCATGCCCGACATACAAAAAAATAGAGGTGCAATGATAGCATCTCTATTTTTTTGATTTTTTCTCATCGCTAGAGCAAATCGCAAATTAGGCGAGAGCACTCATCGACGATAATTTTTTTTAGCGTTTTCCTTGGCTCTTTCACGAGCTTGTTTTTCCTGCATTTTTTGTGCTTCTTCGAGTCGTGCCATGAATCCCGATTTCTTTTTGGGCTTCTTTTTGTTTTCTTCCAATTGAGCCAGAAGCTTATCTTCGTCAAGCGTTTTCTGGAAAACAAAAGTGACAATCATCGTAATAAGTGTCGAAAGCAGATAATAGTAATTTAATCCGGCAGGATACGAATTAAGTATGAAAAACATAAATACTGCCATGAAAATAGGCATATATTTCATCCCGGCCATTTGTGCCTGTCCGGTGTCTGCCATTTTCATATTGTAAGTCGAATACCATACATTTACAATAGTCATCAGCAAACAAAAAAGGCTAATATGGTTGCCCATGAAGCGAGTCACAAACGGAATATTTCCACTCCATTGAATAATCGAATCGTAGGTTGACAAATCATCTGCCCAAAGAAATCCTTGTTGTCGCAATTCAATAGCTGAAGGGAAAAAGAAGAACAATGCAAGCAAAATCGGCATTTGGAGTAGCATTGGTAGGCAACCACTCATTGGGCTTACTCCGGCTTTCGAATATAATTCCATTGTTTCTTTCTGGCGCTTCATCATCATCTCCTGGTCCTGACCGGGGTATTTTTTTTCTATTTCCTGAATTTGCGGTCGCAAAACTCGCATCTTGGCCGTCGAAGTGAATGATTTATAGGTGAGTGGCAAAATGATAAGTTTAACCAACAATGTGAGAATCAGAATAATTAATCCCATTTCAAACCCCTGATTTCGGAGCAGATTGAAAATCGGAAGCACAAACCATTTGTTTACCCAACTCAACCACCGATATCCCAAATCTACCTGCTCGTGCAACAGTAATTTATCAGAATCATTATCGATTCCTTTATCGTAGGCTTTTAGTGTATAGTAATGCACAGGTCCGAAGTAATATCTAAATCCGGCATAATAGGCATCATTTATTTCGTCTACCGATACAGGAACCATCGCCTCCGCTTTATAATTTTTTAGGTAATTGCCTGTTTTGATATCATCCGAGTGAAGAATCGTGGTATTAAACGGTTTGTCGGGTATGACTACCGTAGTGAAATACTGATCTTTAAAGGCAAACCATTGGACAGGTTCTGTGAGTTCTTTCGAATCGCTCTTGTTGGGATTCATTTTCTCAACTCCCTGATTTTGATATTTGTACATGATGCGAGCATAACGCCTTTCAAACGATTCGCCCTTTTCTTGCTGTCGTAATTTCTGTTGCCAATTGAGTTTGAAATTTCGAAGACTTTCGGGATGCAATCCATCGCTCATCCCCACTACCCTGATATCGAAACGCATCATATAATCATCTTCCGGAAGAGTATATACGAAGTCGATATATTGTGCAGGGGAACTTTCGAGTCGCATGGTGACCGAACGTTGATCCGGCGAAACTATCGGGGTGAAATATAAATTTTCAGTCGAAAGTTTTACACTGTTTCGATTGTATAGTTCAAGATTAAACTGGGCTTCATCTCCTTCCCAAAAATAAAGACTGTCTTTATTGTAGCGTAGATAATCTTTTAACATCACAGAATGGATAACGCCTCCTTTTGTGCTCAGTTTGAGTTTTATCTTATTATTCTCTAATACGATTAACTGTTCTTTTTCGGGCAGCGAATACACCGTGTCCGACCTTAAGACTGACGTACTGTCCGATGACGAGATCGTGCTTTTCGAAACACTGAAGAAACTGTCAACCCCGTTTTGTTCTTCGTAAACAGATGTGAGACTGTCTGTAGTTCGTTGAGCAACTTCGAGTCTTGCTCTTTCGGCTTCCACAAGTTGTATCGAATCCTGTTTTCTCTTCTGCGCTGCCAACTGTTCCTGATTGGGTCTGTTATAGATACTGAATGCCACAATAATGGCTCCGATCAACAACAAACCGATAAGTGAATTTTTATCCATTTTTACTCTTTATTCGGATGATGATGTGATTCAAAAAAATAGCAAATCGAGTTGTTTACTTTATTGTTTTTTCAAAACTGCAAAAGTACAAAAAAAACGCCAACCTCTAAATTCTTCATCATTCAATTTATAGAAAAAACTCTCAATTATAGATGGCGTTCGGTAAGAAGGTTTGTTCTCTGAAGTAAAAAAACGAGCATCGAATATTTTCTGTTTGACTCGTCTGTCAAAACAAATTTATATTTCATGCATCTGCTATTTCGCCGAAATAGTAGAATTGACTGTTATTTTCGGGAACACTTCAAACGATAATTTTTCATTGCCTCTCTGCACTTCTATCGTAATAGATCGGGGCGTTTCCCAATCGATGTATTGATTAAAATTGAAAAGATAAGCAAAAGCCGGTTTATATCTTTTGTCTTTCAGTGCGTTGGCTACATTGTGGTATTGAGAAACATCCCAAAACATACAATTATTGAATCCATTTATGTCGGTATATCGAGAATTGCGGTCTCTGTATTGCATCGTCTCAGCTATAAAAAGTCGATATGCTTGTGTGAGAGCTTTGGAATTGTGATCGAATTTTTGATTTTGGATTTTCAGAATGACATCTCCCGGACGGAGACCGGCAACTGCAGCCGGTGATTCGGCATCGATAGCAACAATGGTTTTCAGGTCGTTCAAATCGAAACTGATTCCTGTGTAATTGTATTTGAGGTGATTCACTTGATAAGTAGCCAAATTAAGATTTCCCGCATAAGGATATTTCAGCAAAATAAGGGGAAGATTCATTTCCAAATAATTTTCGAGACCATAATTTGTACTGAGTCTTTCTTTCACTTCACTTTCCCAAATTAATGTCATCTGACCGGGTTCAATATATTTTTTGTCGTAAAACTGAAAGCCGAATGTGAGATTAAACATTATATCGTCCACACGTACAGCTTCGGATGGCGAATAGACCGGAATCTTAATCATTCGGTAATTACGAGTATCGAATCTCCAAACATTCTGATACGATCCGTAAGTTGGCGAATTTGGTTTGAATAGAGAATTACTTTCGTAAGAATAAAAGGTCTGTATAATAAAATCTGGATCGTGTGTGTCGCGTCTTAATCCGCGATTGCGCAAAGTTCTTTCGAAAATGGAGTTAATTCGTTTGTCGAGAGGCGAAAGCTCATCATCATTTTCGGCAAAATTATACGTGCGATATAGGTGTAATTTGGCATTCGGATTAACTTTGGTTTTAACGGGAATAACAAAACGTCTATCCTGAACATCTTCGAGACTGTAGAATGCAAAAACCGATGACAATTGCGCTTCGTTGATGGCATTCTTAAACCGACAGTCTTTTAGCAAGGAAATTGTTTTAAAAGAAGTTTCAAGATTTCGAATGCTTAGAGTCATATCGCCGCTCCGCTCAGCAAACCAAGACATAAGGGTTGAATAAGGTTTCAAAAAAGTGCCGTTTCCATTCACTTCGAGAATAATATCGTTTAATTTTAATCCGGCCCGTGCAGCGGGCGATCCGGGTGTAACTTCCACCACAACAGGCTCATTCTCGCCCCAATTAGGATTAGTGCTGATCTCGAACCGAAAACCCAAATCGCAAGTTATTGCAGCATTTTGAGCAAATGAACTTAAACAAATCAGAAAGCCGAAAAATAAGGATATAAAATACTTCATTCAAAAAAAATATTACGGATAAACAAGTAGCAGTCGATATTTTTTAGATATGGCAAAGGTAATATTTTTTCGAAAAAAACCCATGATGAGTGCTTTTTAGCTTAAAATAAAACAAGTTTGTTTGTAATTTCTTTTAACTTTGTGCCACACGAATAAATATCAAAAAAAAACAAATATGATTATCGATAACTTATCCAATTCAAAACAATATTTATCACTTCATCCACGTTTCGAAGAGGTTTTTTCGTATATTGATTCGCTCAATTGGAATAATCTTCCTATTGGAGTAACCGAGTTGGACGGACAACAAATAAAAGTTATCGTTTCCGAATCTGATATGAAAAGTCAAGACGAAGCGAAACTCGAAGTGCATCAAAAATTCATTGATATTCAAATTCCTGTGACAAAATCGGAAACTTTCGGTTGGCGTTCGCTCAATACCCTGAAAAAAAGTTCAGGAGGTTACGCTGCAGAAAAGGATATAGAATTTTTTGATGATAAACCCATAACTTACATCCCCGTACAACCCGGCGAATTTGCCATTTTCTTTCCCGGCGATGGACACGCGCCGTTAGTCGGCGACGGAAAAATAAAAAAAATAATTTTCAAAGTAGCCATATAATAACCATTTATAAAAAATCAATATGCTCGACATCATTAAAAACGATCCGTGGCTCAAACCCTTCGAACATGCTATACAAGGCCGATACGACTACGTCGTGAAACGTGAAAAAGATCTCACGCAAAACGGAAACACCACTTTATCGGATTTCGCCAACGGATACTTGTATTTCGGGCTTCACAAAACGCAGAGTGAATGGATTTTGCGCGAATGGGCACCCAATGCCATCGAAATTTATTTAATTGGATCTTTCAATAATTGGCAAAGGCAAGAATCTTATAAATTTAAACGAATTGAAAATGGCGTTTGGGAAGTGCGAGTTCCTCTCGACCAAATTCATCACCTCGACTATTATAAAATGCTGGTTAGTTGGGATGGTGGATCAGGTGAACGAATCCCTGCTTGGTGTCGATATGTGGTACAGGATCCGGTTACTCATATTTTCAGCGCTCAAGTCTGGAATCCCCCAATACCTTATCAATTCGATATCGACCAATTCAAACCGGACACTTCTCCATTACTCATCTACGAATGCCATATCGGAATGGCAACCGAAGAGGAAAAAGTGGGAACCTATAATGAATTTCGAGAAAAAATTCTACCCCGAATCAAAGACAACGGATACAATGCCGTTCAAATAATGGCCATACAAGAACATCCCTACTATGGATCGTTCGGCTATCATGTTTCCAATTTCTTTGCACCATCCTCTCGTTTTGGAACTCCCGATGAACTAAAACATCTCATCGATGCTGCACACCAAATGGGGTTGGCCGTCATCATGGATATCGTGCATTCGCATGCCGTGAAAAACGAAGCCGAAGGCATTGCCCGCATCGATGGATCATATGATCTTTATTTTCATTCCGATCCTTCGCGCCGAAACCATTCGGCTTGGGATTCTCTTTGTTTCGACTATGGGAAAAACGAAGTTTTACATTTTCTTTTGTCAAATTGCAAATACTGGATCGAAGAATTCAAGTTCGATGGCTTTCGTTTCGATGGGGTTACTTCCATGATATATCTCAGTCACGGATTGGGAGAAGCATTCACATCCTATGCCGATTATTATAACTTGGGGCAGGATGGCGACGCTATTTGTTACCTCACATTAGCCAATAAACTCATTCACCAAGTGAACCCTTCGGCAATTACCATTGCCGAAGAAGTGAGTGGAATGCCCGGATTAGCTCTAAAGACCGAAGCGGGAGGCTATGGATTCGATTATCGTCTTGCAATGAACATTCCGGATTTTTGGATTAAGATTATCAAAGAGAAAAAAGACGAAGACTGGCACCCAACAGCCATTTGGTGGGAAACTACCAATCGCCGGGCAGACGAAAAAACCATTTCTTACGTCGAAAGTCACGATCAGGCACTCGTGGGTGATAAAACGATTATTTTCCGATTGATCGACGCCGACATGTATTGGTTCATGTCCAAACTGGTGAGCAGTTCGCATCTGGTAGATCGTGGCATTGCCCTGCACAAAATGATTCGTCTGGTAACAGCCACAACCATTAATGGCGGGTATCTCAATTTTATGGGCAATGAGTTTGGTCATCCCGAATGGATCGATTTCCCTCGCGAAGGAAACGGATGGTCCTACAAATATGCTCGCCGTCAATGGCATTTGGCCGACGATCACAATTTGAAATATCATTACTTGGGCGATTTCGACAAAGCTATGCTCCGACTCATCAAATCGGTACCTGATTTTCAAGCAACACCCATCATTAAAATTTGGGAGAAGGACGGTGATAATGTGCTTGCCTACATGCGTCAAGACTTGCTTTTTGTCTTCAATTTCCACCCCGTTAAATCGTTTAGCGATTACGGCATTTTAGTGCCGCAGGGGGAATATAAAGTCATTCTCGACACAGACAATCCGGATTTCGGGGGCTTCGGATTGAATGACGACAGCATTCCTCACTTCACTCAATTCGATCCGCTTTACGCTCCCGACAATAAGGGTTGGCTGAAACTATACTTGCCCGCCCGTACGGCTTTTGTCATGAAAAAAGTCGATTAAATAAAATCAAAATAGAACATATCGATGAAATTATATCCATTTAAGTTTGAACCGATTTTAAAACCTGCGATTTGGGGAGGATCGAAAATCTGCGAATTTAAAAATATAAAACCCGTAAAAGACGGAATTGGCGAGAGCTGGGAGATATCCGGCGTCAAGGGTTCAATTTCCGTAGTATCGGATGGTGACCTGAAAGGGGTGTCTCTATCGGAATTACTTCTCGGCAGTAAAGAACAACTGGTTGGGAAAAAAGTGTATGAAAAATACGGTAATACATTTCCCTTGCTGATAAAGTTTATCGATGCTTGCGACGATCTTTCCATACAAGTACACCCGGATGATCGATTGGCAAAACAACGACATAATTCCTTCGGGAAAACCGAAATGTGGTATGTCATCAATGCTGCACCCGATGCTTATCTCTATTCCGGATTTCAAAAAAGCATAACTCCCGATGAATATGTGGAAAGAGTAAAGAACAATACTTTTACCGAAACACTTCAGAAATATTACGTGAAACCGGGTGATGTATTTTTTCTGCCCGCAGGACGCGTTCATGCCATCGGAGCAGGATGTTTTGTTGCCGAAATACAGCAAACATCGGACATAACCTATCGCATCTACGATTACAATCGCAAAGATGCCGACGGCAATACACGCGAACTGCACACCGACCTGGCAAAAGACGCCATCGACTATACGGTATATCCAACTTACAAAACAGAATACCTGCCCACTCCCAATCATCCGGTTCAACTTGCTTCGTGCAATTACTTCACGACGAATCTTCTCGATCTCAGTCTGGAAATTAACCGGGATTACAGCTTGTTGGATTCGTTCGTCATTTTTATTTGCATAGACGGCTCCTGTCAGATTACTGACGACAAAGGCAATTCGGTTGTGCTGAAACAGGGAGAAACGCTACTCATCCCTGCCGACACAAATTCGGTGAACGTAAAACCAAGCGCATCTGTCAAGCTGCTCGAAACATACATATAAATAGGTGAAAAATGCGTGGAATATTATTGGTTAATCTTGGCACTCCTGCGAGTTGCAAAAAAGAGGACGTTCAGCGATTTATCTGCGATATGCTTTCAGATCCCCTCGTCTCGGGACTTCCCGAATGGCAGTCGAAATTTTTGGCTAAAAACATCATAGCTCCGCTTTCGTCATCCAAATCGCTCGAAAAATACAAATTGATATGGAGAAAAGAAGAACCCAAAATCTCTCCGCTGCTATATCACATGCAGCAGCTCGCAGCCGAACTCGAATCGCGGAAAGGATTACCGGTTGAAATTGCCATGCGATACGGCGAGCCTGATGTGGCACAAGCTATTGATTCACTCGAAAGAAAATGTCCGTTACTGCATGAGTTAATCGTATTCCCAATGTATCCTCAATATGCGCAATCAACCACTCAAACCGCAATTGACGAAATAGGACGCGTGTTTTATAAGCGTCCACACTCCTTTCGGCTGAAATTCGTAAAATCCTATTACAATCATCCGGCTTACATTCACGCATTGGCTGCTCGGGCCAAACCTTATATCGAGAAAGGATTCGATAAATTCGTATTTTGCTATCACAGTTTGCCCATCAAACAGGTGGAAAGTGCGTGGAAAAAGGGCAGAGAATTTGATTACGTATATCAATTGAAAGAAACGAACCGTCTTGTGTCCAACGAATTGGGAATTTCTGTCAACGAACAAATTTTGCTCTATTCTTCACAGCGCGGCAACGGATGGCTCAAACCTTTTCTTTCAACGGACATCGACAGTTTGCCTCGACAAGGCTGGAAACGAATCATAATTATGGCACCGGGATTCACGGTGGATAACATGGAAACACTCTATGACATCGATATTCAGGCAAGACAACTCTTCATGGCTGCCGGTGGCGAAGAGTTCACATTCGTTCCTTCACTAAATAGTTGTGACGAGTGGATCGAGGCTCTTTGGAAAATTATTTCGGGATATTAGTATTTGATATTCTTGAAAAGCACTCGGTTTTCGCGCAATTCATTCAAACGTTTTAGCAGTTCGTCCCGAGTGAGTGTGGCGATGTTATCGTTCTCGACATTCGAAATCAACGTAAGCAAAATACGCAAATCTTCATCCGAAAGTTGTTGTGCAATTTCGTCGAAAGGTTCTTTGTCTCCTATTTCGAATCGGATAAAAGCCAGCCTCGATTTGGCTGACGGGTAACTCGGATCCATTTCGAGCAACTGCTCCAAATATTCGGCAGCCTGCTCATACTTATCGCGTGCAACACTCACATTTGCCAGTCTGTCGATCACCGTTTCGTTATCGGGCATGTAAAGGGCTGCTTTCATATAAGCCGTTTCAGAAGCAGCAAAATCTCCCTTGTAAAACATCAATTCGCCCTCGAGCATGTAAAACTCAAAGGTGTCTCTTTCGTCATCGGGTATCTTTTCATAAGTTTTCAGGGCTTGGTCATAATCCTGCTTCAGCAGATAAACATGTGCTTTGCGCACCAAAATGCCTTTCGACCCGAATTTTTCTTCTTTACGCGAAATCATGTCCATCATCCGGTCATATTGCTCCATTGCTTCGTATCCTTCGAACAGCGAATCGTAGAGCGATTCATCGTCGGGCGATTTTCTCAAACATTCCTCAAAAACTCGTATAGCCTCTTCCACATTTTCATTCAAATAAAGTGAAAATGCTTTCATCTTTAGAACCGATACGTCATTCTCATTAATCGTGAGGGCAAAATCGAATGCATCGATAGCTTTATCGAATTGCTCATTCATCGAATACAGTTTTCCGATATTTGCCCAACCCTCAAACGAATATGGATCTACGTCTAACAAACGGTTGTTATATTCGATGGCTTTGTCGAAATCACCGGACATTTCGTTGGCATATGCCAAATCAATCAAAACATCCACGTTTGATGGATCGAGCGAAAGTGCCTGTTCCAAAAAAAGCTTCGCTTTGTCGAAAAACTCGAGATCGTTGAAAATATATCCCACTTCCGACACAAATGTAAACAAATCTTCCTCAGAGATATCTTGCAGCAAAATCTGATCAATAATAGCTTCCGCTTCGTCTTCGCGATTCAAATGATAAAGCGTTTCTATTTTCAGCAGTGCAAGATCGATATTGCCATCGTCGCTGATGTGGTGCAAATAGGAATAGGCCTCTTCATACCTTTCCGCAAAAACCAGCTTTTTAGCATATTGCGTCATAATTTCGGGACTGCCGGGATGCATTCTCATCCCCTGCTCTATCAGCGCTTCGGCTTCATCCATATCGCCCATTCCGGCATAATAGTCGATCAGCAACGAAAACTCGTCAGCATCCAGATACATGCTTTTGCCAAGCGCCCGCATCTGTTCATATCTTTCGATCAACTCATTGATGTCGAGATCGTCGTTCTCGTCCATACTTTTTCTCTCCGTACTAATCTCTGTTTGTAAATATATGCTACAGAAAAAATTCGCAAATACCAATATACGAATGCTATATATAAGGGATATGATTCCCGGTTAATTTTTTGTCTGCTGCTTTTTCCACGAATCCTTCAGCGAGACCGTGCGGTTGAACACCAAATGGTCGGGCGTAGAATCCTTATCGACATTGAAATAACCGATGCGCTGAAATTGAAAACTATCAAGCGGTTTCACTTCTTTCAAACAAGCCTCGACTTTGCAGTGCTGTTTGATGACGAGTGACTCGGGATTGAGCAGATCGCGAAAATCGCAATCTTTCTCTTCCGAAGGATTTTCTGCCAAAAACAATCGGTCGTACAGTCGCACTTCGACATCGAGGCAATGGTCAACCGACACCCAGTGAATCGTTCCTTTCACCTTTCTGTTGGCTTCGGGCATACCGCTGCGTGTAAGCGGATCGTATTCGGCATAAACTTCCGTAACGACACCGTTCTCATCTTTTTTGCAACCGGTGCAACGCACGATATAGGCATTTTTCAACCTTACTTCGTTGCCGGGAGTCAGGCGAAAATAGTTTTTCGGAGCCTCCTCCATGAAGTCGTCGCGTTCGATCCACAATTTGCGACCGAAATGCACCTGACGGCTTCCCATCGACTCGTCTTCGGGATTATTGATTGCTTCAACCATTTCGCCCTCCCCTTCGGGATAGTTTGTCAGAATCAACTTGACAGGATCGATCACTCCCGAAACACGCATGGCGCGTTTGTTGAGATCTTCGCGAATGCTGTGTTCGAGCAGCGAAACATCAATGAGTCCGTCATATTTTGTGTAGCCGATATCGTCGATAAAATTGCGAATCGATTCGGGCGTATATCCGCGACGACGCAGTCCGCAAATGGTGGGCATGCGTGGATCGTCCCATCCGGCTACAAGCTTTTCCTGCACAAGTTGCAGCAATTTACGCTTACTCATCATCGTGTAAGTCATATTCAGGCGGTTGAATTCGATCTGTCGTGGACGATAATCACCGGTAGCAAACTGATCGATGAACCAGTCGTAAAGCGGGCGGTGCACTTCGAACTCCAACGTGCAGAGCGAATGGGTGACTCCTTCGAAATAGTCGGACTGCCCATGCGCAAAATCATACATGGGATAGGCTTTCCATTGCGTGCCGGTGCGATGATGAGGAATATGGATCACGCGATACATGATGGGATCGCGGAAGTGCATGTTGGGTGAAGCCATGTCGATTTTGGCGCGGAGCACCATTTTCCCTTCGGGAATTTCGCCACTGTTCATTTTGTAAAACAATTCGAGCGATTCCTCTACAGGACGATCGCGGTAGGGACTGTTGATGCCGGGAACAGTAGGCGAGCCCTTTTGCCGGGCTATCTCTTCGGCCGTTTGTTCGTCCACGTAAGCCTTACCTTCCTTGATGAACCGAACCGCCAAATCCCAAAGCTGCCCGAAATAATCGGAAGCATAAAACACATTTTCCCAGTGAAAACCAAGCCATCGGATATCTTCCATAATAGAATCGACATATTCTACATCTTCTTTCACAGGATTGGTATCGTCGAACCGAAGATTGCAGATGCCGTTATACTTTTCGGCAATACCGAAATCGAGGCAAATTGCCTTGGCGTGCCCTATGTGAAGATAACCGTTGGGTTCGGGTGGAAAGCGTGTTTGTATGCGACCGCCGTTCTTACCTTCCTGCAAATCTTTTTCCACAATCTGTTCGATGAAATTGAGATTTCGCTTCGATTCTTCTTTGTTGAGATTTTCTGTTGCTGACATGACTTATATTTTTTGCTCGATTGTTTTGTTTCTATTCTTATGATTTTTTTAAATCGAAACCCGTGCATAGGGAGCTACCTCTTTACCACAAAATTCGCCGTCGAGATACTTGTAATATCCGGTGATGGCTACCATTGCCGCATTATCGGTGGTGTAGGCAAACTTGGGAATATGAATTTTCCACCCATAGCGACGACTATGTTCTTCGAAAGCCCCACGCAGGGCCGAATTGGCCGAAACGCCACCCGCAACGGCAACCTCATCGATATTTAAATCTTTGGCAGCACGCACGAGTTTATCCGTCAAAATATCGATAATGGTTTTTTGTAACGAGGCACACAAGTCTTCCTTGTTTTTTTCGATGAAATCGGGATCATTTTTCAATTCGTCACGCAAAAAATAGAGAAACGAGGTTTTCAATCCGCTGAAACTGTAGTTGTAGCCTGCCACATGAGGTTTGCTAAACGTAAACCGTTCGGGATTTCCCGACTTGGCGAGTTTATCCACAATCGGACCTCCGGGATAACCCAGTCCCATCACCTTTGCGCATTTGTCGAAAGCTTCGCCGGCAGCATCGTCGATGGTTTGGCCGATGATTTCCATATCGTTGTAGGATTTCACGAGCACGATTTGCGAATTTCCACCCGAAACGAGCAGACACAGAAACGGGAAATTCGGTTGATTTCTGTCCTCCGGCGTTTCCTTGATAAAATGGGCCAACACATGCGCCTGCAAGTGATTAACCTCGATCATCGGCACGTTGAGCGCCGACGACAAACCTTTGGCAAACGAAGTGCCAACCAGCAGCGAGCCCAACAAACCGGGTCCGCGGGTGAATGCGATGGCCGAAATTTCGTTTTTTGCGATGCCGGCCTGTTTCAGTGCATCGTGCACTACGGGAATAATATTCTGCTGGTGTGCCCGCGATGCAAGCTCGGGAACTACACCTCCATAACGTTCGTGCACAGCCTGCGTGGTGATGACGTTCGACAAAATCACTCCATCACGAATGACAGCTGCCGATGTGTCATCACACGAAGATTCTATACCTAATATGGTGATCATCTTTTATACTGAACTGCAAAGATAACACAAAAAAAGCGTATGATGAACAGAGTTGTCCTTACGCTTAAAAATTGGAAACAATAAAATGATTTATTTATATTTATAAACGGCAGTTGATGGCTTCTTAAAAGTTGGTAGTGGGTTGTTGATATCAAAATTTTTATTTACATAAATAGTTTCAATTGGATTACCTGAGCAATCCAAATATAATAAATTGGGAACATCAGACAAGTCCAATTCTTTTAATTTGTTGTTCATACAATTTAACGTTTTCAACTTATTATTTTTTCCTAATATCAAACTTTCGATGATATTATCATTACAATTAATTTCTTCGAGATTCTGATTATATGTCAAATCGATCGATTTAATTTTAGTCAGATTGAATGATATTGTTTTCAAATATTGATTTTTCGTTAAATCAATATTATTAATCTGACTATTAAATAGCACTCGCCCAGTATAATCTTTTAAACCTCCAAAAGTTAACGATTCTAATTTCAAGTTATTGCTTAAGTCAATATCAGTTATCCGACTTTCACAAATTTTCAACGTCAATAATTCCCTATTATTAGAAAGATCAATAGAAGATATATCATTTCTGGCTAAAGATAAATTTTTTATGGATGGAACGGTCGTAAGATTTATGTTTCTTAGTATAGTATTTTCTTCAAAATCAATTCCTATCAATTTTTCAAGTGACGAAATGTCAATACTTTCTAACGAACTATTATTAGATAAACTTATTCTTTCCAAGTTTTTATTCGCAGAAAAATCCATTTTGCTAATAATTGAATAACGACAATTGAAATCCGACAAGTTTAATAATGCTTCAATACCTTTCAACGATTTTATATATTTATCAATAGCCCCAAACCTTCCGTCAATTTGAATTGATCGTATCCATAATTTAGCATCTCTACGGCTATCCATTTCTCCGAATCCATAGTCTTTGTAAGATTTAATTCTTTCTCTGAAATAAACATCCGGTATAAAAGACTCCAATGGTGGATCGTATGAATATTGCATTATAGTCTTTGAATCTTCAGAAGAAATTGAACCGGTTGAAGTTGTTTTATTAACATAGATAGTTATTGTTTCTGTCCTATCAATGTCAGTATAATTATCTTTAGCTTCAATCAGCAGTTGATTACCTTGCTTTGTCAAAAAAAGCCATCTTTCATTTTCAGGTAATTTATCATTTACCTGGGTTTTGAAGCTCCATTCCTTTTGATCTGTTTCGACACTAATATTTGAAGATTTATATATTGTATCATATAATACCCCATAATTCAAACCATTAAAAGTTCCATTATAGAAAATTTTAAGCATTGGAGGAGTTGGATATTGAGAGTCGGCATCTATCTCTTCAAACATTTTTTCAGGTTGTTCTTTCTGACAAGAAAACAAAAAGAAAAACAATATAAGAAATATAGGAAGTATTTTTCTCATAATATTTCATTTATTTTTTGGCTTCAAACCCCTTTCATCAACGCTTCTTTGAGTTGAGGCTTATCCTCAAGAGCGATGTCTGCAGCGCGCCAAAAACGGCGCATATAGGTTTCAAGAGCACGAATAGCCTCGTCTTTTTTGCGGGTAGCTTCCTGCGATTCACCCGTCTCGCGATAATATTCGCTGTATGCGGCATCCATCGAAGGCAATAGTTCCTTAGTGGCAGTCAATTCTTCAGTAGTCAACTTTACTTTGTTCACCGCCTGCAGATAGGTTTCGTTAGCCAGAAGTGTATCATAAAAATGGCCGACTTCGTTTCGCCAATCTGCATAAACGGTTGCGGGACTGACATTGATCCCCAAATTTTTGACAACATCCTGATCGTCGAGAAAAGCAAAAAGTGCTTTCTTGCGATGTGCTCTGTAAAGTGCGTTAACTTTCGATCTTATTTCTTTAAAAGCGGCGGAAGCTGCACTTTCTTCTCCTTTTTCGTTTTGCTGCAAATTCAATGCAGCTTCAACATTTGCTATCAACGATTTGCCTTCGGAAATTTTGGCTGCGTCATATCCCAGTGCAGCCATCTCGGAAGCAATTTCAGGTTGGGTTTCAACGTTAGTTAATGCTACTCGCGATTTGAGAATAAAATTGGCTTGTGAATCTTTCAGACTTGTGCTCATACGATTAATTTTTAAATAAAATTAGAATTTATAGCACAAATCTACAAAAAATGGATGAACCTTTCAAGCAAAATTATATTTTTTTTGTTCGCCAACTTTTTTACGGCTTTCCCTTGACTTTTTGCAATCATTTATGAAGTTTATGGTATAACTTCTGCCCAAAATGAACTCCTTCTTGACATTATCACACGAATCACCAACAAAATGTATTATATACTAGCGATATTCGAACTCCTCCAGTTGTTTTTCGCCCAATTTCTATACATTTTGCTATCTATTCACAAAAAAACATGGGTTCAGCGTATGATCGCTTTCCCGTTTGCGCTATTGCAACTTCCGATACCGCACGCGCTTGGGTTCCTCGTTGCCAAGACGCATTTTCTTGTTCTCTTCGTATTCGCTGTATGTGCCTTCGAAGAAGAAAACCTCCGAATTGCCCTCGAATGCGAGGATGTGTGTGCAGATGCGGTCGAGAAACCATCTATCGTGCGAAATGACCACGGCGCAGCCGGCAAAATTTTCGAGTCCCTCTTCCAGCGCGCGAAGCGTATTCACATCGATGTCGTTGGTAGGTTCGTCGAGCAACAACACATTGGCATCGGCCTTGAGCGTAAGCGCCAGGTGCAGTCGGTTGCGCTCGCCGCCCGAAAGTACGCCGCACAGTTTTTCCTGATCGGCTCCGGTGAAGTTGAAACGCGAAAGATAAGCCCTCGCATTAATTTCGCGACCACCTACGCGGATAAATTCACTTCCGCCGGACACCACCTGATAAACGGTTTTAGCCGGATCAATGGCTTCGTGCGACTGATCGACGTAGGCAGTAACCACTGTTTCGCCCACTTCGAAGGTGCCGGCATCGGGTTTTTCCATTCCCTGAATCAATCGAAACAGCGTTGTCTTGCCCGCGCCGTTTGGCCCGATCACACCGACAATTCCGTTGGGCGGAAGCACAAAATTCAAATTATCGAACAATAATTTATCGCCGAAAGCCTTTGCCACGCCGTGTGCTTCAATCACCTTGTTACCCAGTCGCGGACCATTGGGGATAAATATCTCGAGCTTCTCTTCGCGCTCTCTCTGATCCTGATTAAGCAACTGTTCGTAGGAATTCAAACGGGCTTTGCCCTTTGCCTGACGCGCTTTGGGTGCCATGTGAATCCATTCCAGCTCGCGTTCGAGCGTTTTGCGACGCTTGCTTGCCTGCTTCTCCTCCTGCTCCATACGTCGGGTTTTCTGTTCGAGCCACGAAGTGTAATTCCCTTTCCACGGAATACCTTCGCCTCGGTCGAGCTCGAGAATCCATCCGGCCACATGATCGAGAAAATATCGATCGTGCGTTATGCAGATCACCGTTCCTTTGTATTGTTGCAAATGCTGTTCGAGCCAATCGATTGACTCGGCATCAAGATGATTGGTAGGCTCATCGAGCAATAGTACGTCGGGTTCCTGCAGGAGCAACCGACACAGTGCAACACGACGCCTTTCCCCTCCCGAAAGTTGCCTTACAGGCTGATCTTCGGGCGGACATCGCAATGCGTCCATCGCACGTTCGAGACGATTATCGATATTCCAAGCATCTGTGGCATCCAGTTTGTCCTGCAATTCGGCTTGTCGGGCAAATAGTTGATTCATCTTGTCCTCGTTTTCGTAATACTCGGGCAATCCAAATTTCAGGTTGATATCTTCGTATTCTTTCAGCAAATCCATTACCGGTTGCACGCCTTCGCGCACCACATCTATCACGGTTTTGTCGGGATCGAGTTTCGGATCTTGTTCGAGATAGCCCACCGAAAAACTTTTGTCGGAAACGACTTCGCCCTGATAATCCTTGTCGATGCCGGCAATGATTTTCAACAAAGTAGATTTACCGGAACCATTGAGCCCGATAATGCCAATCTTGGCACCATAAAAAAATGATAGGTAAATATCTTTTAATACTTGTTTGTGAGGCGGAAACGTTTTGCTGACTCCCACCATCGAGAAAATAATTTTTTTGTCGTCGGCCATTGAATAAATGTCAATTTTTTTGGTTAAATGTATAAGATACAGTTATGTGCAGAGCATGCGATCTGTGATTCTGATGTTGTCATTCAAATCGTCAAAAAAACAGTTGTCAGCCATCATTTTGTCGATTCAAATTCCTACGCCGAATCCTCGACGATTAGCACTATTTTTAGATAAGTTTTTATAGGTTCATCTGTAAATTTCTTTCTTTGCGGCCAGTAAGGTATTTTTTAATAAAGACACGATGGTCATCGGCCCTACTCCACCCGGAACGGGCGTAATGAAAGAACATTTGGGAGCCACTTCGTCGAAAGCAACATCACCGGAGAGCTTGAACCCAGATTTCGTTTTTGTGCTTGGCACCCGAGTAGTACCCACATCAATCACCACCGCACCATCTTTTACCATATCTGCTTTCAGAAATTCGGGCGAACCAAGAGCAGCAATGATGATATCTGCCTGAACGCAAATTTCTTTAATATTCTTCGTTCGACTATGGCATACAGTCACGGTGCAATCGCCGGGATAAGATTTCTGAAGCATCAGTATGGATATAGGTTTGCCAACAATGTTGCTCCTACCCAGCACGACACAATGTTTGCCTCGAGTCTCGATGTTGTAACGTCGCAGCAATTCGATGATACCTGAAGGTGTGGCGGAAAGAAAACACGGCAATCCGATAGCCATTCTTCCCATGTTGACGGGATGAAATCCGTCCACATCCTTGCGATAATCGATGGCTTCGATAATCTTGTTTTCAGAAATATGTTCGGGCAATGGTAACTGAACAATAAATCCGTCCACGTCATGGTCGTTATTCAATCGTTCTACACACGAAAGTAGTTCGCCTTCCGACACATTTTCTTCGAAACGGATCAGAGTAGAGTTAAAACCTACTTCTTCACAAGCTCTCACTTTGTTGGCTACATACGTTTCGCTTCCACCATCGTGTCCGACGAGAATGGCAGCCAAATGAGGTGTTTTTTGCCCTTCGGATTTCAGTCGAACCACTTCATCGGCAATCTCCAATTTTATTTGAGCCGAAACAGCTTTTCCATCAATTATCTTCATGATAAACGTAAATTAAATATGATTTTAGCGTCGCCTAACGTTTCTGCTCATCTGTTTAACACCGCCTGTAGTCATCATGCGCATTACCTTACGAGTTTCGTCGAACTGTTTGATGAGTTTGTTTACCTCCTGTACGTTGGTTCCGCTTCCTTTGGCGATACGTGCGCGACGACTTCCGTTCAAAATTTCAGGATGAGAGCGTTCTTCGGGCGTCATGGAATGAATGATGGCTTCGATCCCCTTAAAAGCATCGTCATCAATATCAAGATCTTTTATCTGTTTGCCTACACCCGGAATCATCGATGCAAGATCTTTCAAGTTTCCCATTTTCTTAATTTGTTGTATTTGGGAAATGAAATCGTTGAAATCGAATTGATTTTTGGCAATCTTTTTTTGCAGGCGTCGAGCTTCTTCTTCATCATATTGTTCTTGTGCCTTTTCAACCAGCGAAACAATATCGCCCATACCTAAAATACGATCGGCCATACGTTCGGGATGAAAAACATCTATAGCATCAAGTTTTTCGCCCGTACCAATAAACTTGATAGGTTTGTTTACGACAGAACGAATAGAAAGTGCAGCTCCGCCTCGTGTATCACCATCTAGTTTGGTAAGTACAACACCGTTGAAGTCAAGCCGATCGTTAAATTCTTTTGCCGTATTTACGGCATCCTGACCGGTCATGGCATCTACCACGAACAATATTTCTTGTGGATTGACGGCTTTCTTAATCGATTCGATCTCGTTCATCATCAGCTCGTCGATAGCCAAGCGGCCGGCAGTATCGATAATTACAACATCTTTCCCGTGCTGTTTGGCATATTGAATGGCGTTTTGAGCAATTTTAACGGGATTTTTGTTCTCTTCTTCCGAATAAACCGGCACATTTATTTGTTCGCCCAATACTTTCAATTGTTCGATAGCTGCCGGACGATAGACGTCGCCCGCAACAAGAAGCGGGTTTTTCCCTCGTTTCGATTTGAGCATATTGGCCAATTTACCCGAAAACGTAGTTTTACCCGACCCTTGCAAACCCGACATCAATATTATAGCCGGATTGCCCTTGATATTGATATCGGCTGCCGAACCGCCCATCAGTGCAGCAAGCTCATCGTGAACTATTTTCACCATCAATTGTTCAGGTTTAACGGCGGTGAGTACATTCTGTCCTAGAGCTTTTTGTTTCACATTTTCGGTGAATTCCCTGGCCGTTTTGTAATTGACATCGGCGTCGAGCAATGCACGACGCACTTCTTTGAGTGTTTCGGCAACGTTAATTTCAGTAATTCTGCCCTCGCCTTTCAGTATTTTGAGCGATCTTTCGAGCCTATCTGTTAAATTTTCGAACATGATTTGGGTTGTTTTATTTTTTCGAACACAAAAATACATGAAAATAGAGGTATTTCCAAACACGTCAAAATAAAATTCAGCTTTACGCTGTATTGAATAAACAATCTTATGATATTTAATTTTTACTTTTCACTTTTAATCATATAAATTCATATTGAACCGAAAATTTTTAGGGTGACGCATTGCCCAAGTCAGGACATGTTTTCTACTTTGTAGAAAAGATGACTTTTCGCAGCAAACAGGTTATCTTCGCATCAAGATGACAGGCTTATGACAAGTAAATCGTGTTATAGGTAGTCATTCCTGGCCGATCGTGTCATTTTTGAGTGAAGATGAAGGGATTTGAGGAGATGGAGTGTTAATTTAGCCTTCCGATTTAACGATTTTCTACGGATTTGCTTCATCACGAAGCGTTGAAACCACAATCTTTTGAACCCAACTTGTATTTCAAAAAAATAGATAACCGATAAAATTCACATCAATAGATAGTATATCAACCGTCTTCTTCGTTCGAGCTATTCAAATATTATTTTACTTCTGATGGAATAAAATCTATAGGAAAAGTAGATTTAAATTGAATATTACCGTCAACGGTTCGAATCCATGTATCAAATTCTCGTTTATTTTCTTTCAAAACGATAATCCTTGCTCCATTTACAGATGGACCATAAGTGGTTTTCCAGCCAGAAAATTGACCATAAGCCAAGGCAATATCGTAATAGTTTACCAAATAATTATTCAGATGATCGTGTCCGACAAAAGTTCCTATGATGTCTCCCATTTCTTTCATAGCCAAAAACATCCCCGAATTTAAATCAGGTGAGCATTCATTTTCGTTTTTATCGCCTGTTCGTTTGTTTTTGGCATCATCATAAGCCAATCTGTATTCGGGAAGAGGAATATGAAAGAAAGCCAGGGCC